>DASWTI010000397.1:0-1967 GCA_036402215.1 Pseudonocardiaceae bacterium | reverse complement strand
CGCGAGCGGCGTCGGCACCGCGACCGCAGGTGGCGTCGTGCGGCAGGAGCGCGTGTACTCCGAGGCGCGCGGCCGTGAGGTCACCCTGGTGACCATCACCCCGGCCAACACCAAACCCGCCGGCCTGCCGGTGTGCGTGGCCCTGCACGGCCTGCACGGCGACGCCATGGCCGTGGCCGCCGGCGGCCTCCCCGGCTTCCTCGCCACCGCCGTCGCCCGCCGCGAGTCCCGCCCCTTCGCCGTCGTCGCCGTGGACGGCGGGAACTCGTACTGGCACGAGCACACCCCCGGCGACGACCCGATGGGGATGCTGCTGGACGAACTGCCGCGCTGGCTCGGCGAACGCGGCATGCAACCGGTGCCGTTCGCCGCCACCGGCATCTCCATGGGCGGATTCGGCGCCCTGCACTACGCGCGGCGGCGGCACGCCCGCGCCCTGCCCCTACGCGCCGTCGGGGTGATCGCGCCGGCCCTGATCACGAGCTGGTCGGAGATGCGCAAGCGCAACACCTTCCACTCCCCCGCCGACTGGGCCGCCCACGACCCGCTGCGCAACCTGCCCGCGCTCGGCCCGGTACCCCTCGGCATCTGGTGCGGCACCAGCGACAAGTTCATCACCGGCGCCCGCCGCCTGATCGCCACCGGCCGCCCCGCGGTGTCCTCCCTCGGCCCCGGCGGCCACGACGACGGCTACTTCCGCAAGGCCCTGCCGCACACCCTGGCCTTCCTCGCCGCCCACCACCCCGCCCTCCCCTGACCCGCCCCTACGCCCCTCTCCCCTCACCTGCGGCCGGGGGCGGTGGACAAGCGAACACCCGCACGGCCGGGGCGGTGCGGGTGTTCGGGGCTTGCTGTGGGGCGTGGGTCAGGCGGACTTGTCACGGCGCTCGCGGCGGGACGGGGCGCGGGTGACGATCGTGGGGTTGACGTTCTCCTTGACCGTCTGCTCGGTGATGACGACCTTGGCCACGTCGCTGCGGCTGGGGATGTCGTACATCACCTGGAGGAGGACCTCCTCCATGATCGCCCGCAGGCCGCGCGCGCCGGTGCCGCGCAGGATGGCCTGGTCGGCGATGGCGTCCAGCGCCCCCGTGGTGAACTCCAGCTCCACGCCGTCCATCTCGAACAGCCGCTGGTACTGCCGGGAGAGCGCGTTGCGGGGCTCGGTGAGGATCTTGATGAGGGACACCTTGTCCAGGTTGGTCACCGAGGCCACGACCGGCAGGCGGCCGATGAACTCCGGGATCAGCCCGAACTTGATCAGGTCCTCCGGCATGACGTCGGAGAAGAAGTCGGTGGTGTCCACCTCGTGCTTGGAGTGGATCTCCGCCCCGAAGCCCAGCCCGCGCTTGCCGACGCGGTCGGAGATGATCCGCTCCAGCCCGGCGAACGCCCCGGCCACGATGAACAGCACGTTCGTCGTGTCGATCTGGATGAACTCCTGGTGCGGGTGCTTGCGCCCGCCCTGCGGCGGCACCGAGGCCGTGGTGCCCTCGAGGATCTTCAGCAGGGCCTGCTGCACGCCCTCGCCGGAGACGTCACGGGTGATCGACGGGTTCTCCGACTTGCGGGCGATCTTGTCGACCTCGTCGATGTAGATGATGCCGGTCTCGGCGCGCTTGACGTCGTAGTCCGCGGCCTGGATCAGCTTGAGCAGGATGTTCTCGACGTCTTCACCGACGTAACCGGCCTCGGTTAGAGCGGTGGCATCCGCGATGGCGAACGGAACGTTAAGCATCCGAGCGAGTGTCTGTGCAAGAAGCGTCTTTCCACAACCTGTCGGTCCAAGGAGAAGGATGTTGCTCTTGGCGAGTTCGACATCGGATTCTTTGGTCCCGACCTGGATCCGCTTGTAGTGGTTATAGACGGCGACGGACAGAACTTTCTTAGCCTGCTCCTGCCCGACGATGTAATCGTTGAGGAACTCGTAGATCTCTTTGGGCTTGGGAAGGTCTTCGAGCTTGAGT
>DASWTI010000396.1:0-5934 GCA_036402215.1 Pseudonocardiaceae bacterium | reverse complement strand
GCCCGCGCCAGGCCGGTGAGCCCCACGGCGTACAGCGGGGCGCCGCAGCCGTCCACCGCCGTCGCCGCCACCGGCTCGCCCGCCAGCTCGGCCAGGGTGTCCGCCACGGCGCGCTGCAGCGGGTGCCCGGGGGAGAGGTAGTCGTGCGTCGTCCAGCCGTTCACGACGCAGGTGGCCAGCATCCCGGCGTGCTTGCCGGAGCAGTTCATGAACACCCGGCGCGGCTGCTCGCCCGCGGCCAGCGCGGCCCGGGCCGACGGCTCGTGCAGCGGCAGGTCCGCCGGGCAGCGCAGGTCGTCCTCGCCGAGCCCGGCGCCGCGCAGGATGGCGAACGCCCCGGCGACGTGCTCCGGCTCGCCGTTGTGCGACGCGCACACCAGGGCCAGCGCGGCGTCGTCCACGTCCAGCCCGGCGCGCACCATGGCGAGCGCCTGCAGCGGTTTGTTGGACGAGCGCGGGAAGATCGGCGCGACCACCTCGCCCACGGCGTGCGCCGGTGCGCCGTCCGGTCCCAGCAGCACGACGCTGCCGTGGTGCACGCCCTCGCGGAAGCCGGACCGGACGACCTCCACCAGCGGACGGCTCAGCCCGGCCCCCGGCCGTGCGCGCCGTCGTCCGGCAGCCCGGTCCCGCCGGTCCCGGCCGTGCCGGCCGAGTCGCCGGTCCCGGGCGGGTCCGTCGTGGCCGGGGCACGGCGGCGGCCGGGGTTCAGCAGCTCGCGGGCCAGCAGGTCGTCGACCGAGGCCGTGCCGGCCCGGTAGCGGGCGGCGATCTCGGAGTTCAGCGCGTCCATCACCGCCTGCACCTGGCGGCGGCGCTGCGAGACCGATCTCTCCTCCAGCCGGTAGGCCTGGAGCGTCTGGGCGAGCACCTCGTCGTCCAGCTCGGTCACGTCGGACAGGTCCACGTCGGCCACCAGCGCCTCGACGTAGCGGCGGTGCGACTCGGCGCGCGAGGGTTCCAGCCGCTGCAGCCGCCCGGCGCCCGCCGGGGAGAGGCGCTCGCCGTCCTTGAGGATGGCGGCCAGCTCGTCCAGCACCGGGGCACCGCCGTCACGGCGGCGCCGCTGCTCGGCGTGCACGATGTCGATCCGGCCGTGCAGCAGCCGCCGCACGTACGACAGGTCCGTCTCCTCCTGCGCGGCCTCGTCGCGCAGCGAGCGCACGTCCTGGAGATCACGTTCGGCGAGACCGTCCAGGAAGCCCGGCGCCAGCACCCGGTCGATGCGACGGCGGCCTCCTGGCCGGACTTCGATCACGCGCTTATCTTGCGTCCTGCAACGCAGAGTTGCCACCACTCACCAGGTCATACCGCTGACACGTCACCCAGATGCGACGACCGGTTCACGCCGTCGGCGACACGCCCAGTAGCGCTCTGGCGTCATCGGGTGACATGGCGGGACGCTGGGCGATGGCCGCCAGCTCGGCCGCGCGACCCACCAACTCGGCGTTGTCGGCCACCCGGCGGCCCCGGGCGAACGACAGGGTGTCCTCCATGCCGACCCGCAGGTGACCGCCCGCGGCGAGCGCCGCGAACATCACCGGCAGGCTGGTGCGGCCCACCCCGGTGGCGCTGAAGCTGGCGCCGGCCGGCAGCAGCCGCAGCGCGGCCACCAGCGTCTCGGCGTCGCCCGGCATGCCACCCGGCACGCCCATCACGAGGTCCACGTGCACGTGCCCACCGGCCGGTTCGCCGTGCTCGTCCAGCAGCCGGTGCAGGCTCGCGAGCTGGCCGAGGTCGAAGATCTCGTACTCCGGCACGATGCCGCGCTCCCGCATCCGGCGGTGCAGCTCGACCACGAACTCCCAGCGGTTCATGAACACGTCGTCGCCGAAGTTGACCGTGCCCATCGTGCAGGAGGCCGAGTCCGGCATGGCGTCCAGCACGGCGAGCCGGTGCTCCTCCGGGTCGGTCACCGCGCCGCCGGTGGAGAGCTGCACGACCAGCCCGGTGCGCTCCCGTAGCGCCTGCACGGTGGCCGTGAGCCGCCCCTGGTCGAGCGACGGACGGGCCTCGTCGTCGCGGATGTGTACGTGGATCATGGCGGCGCCGGCCGCCTCGCAGGACTCGGCGGTGGCCACCAGCTCGTCCAGCGTCACCGGCAGGTTCGGCACCGCGGCCTTGTCGTGCTCCGCGCCGGTCGGCGCCACCGTGATCAGGGTCCGCGTCGCTGTGGCCACGAGCCCGATCCTGGCACGCGGCTCCGCCCTCGGCTACGGGGTGGCGGTGGTGGGCTCCAGCACGCGGCGGATGCGCGCCCCGGCCTTCGCCGGCACGTACTCGGCCTCGTCCAGGAAGCGGCGCAGCCGGGCCGGGTCGGTCGCGGTCACGGCGAACACCTCGCGGGCGGTGAGGCCGTGCGCCGGCCGCTCGATCACCTCGACGGTGTCCCCGGCGCACACCGTGCCCGGGGTGAGCACCCGCAGGTAGCAGCCGGTGTCGCCGCGGGCGCCGAACCGGTGGATCCAGTCCGGCCGGCCGAGCCAGGAGGCGAACGTGCGGCACGGCGTGCGCGGCAGCGTCACCTCCAGCAGGGTGCCGCCGACGGCCCAGCGCTCGCCGATCACCGCGTCGGTGACGGCCATGCCGCGCACGGTGAGGTTCTCGCCGAATCGGCCGGGCGGGATGTCCTCGCCGAGCTCCGCGGCCCAGCGCTCGGCCTCCTCGCGGGCGTAGGCGTACACGGCCTGGTCCACGCCGCCGTGCATCCGGCGGTCGTACTGCACGTCCACCACCAGGCCGTCGGCGTCGACGGCCACCGGGCCGTCGAGCGGCCGCTTGTCGATGGCGGTGCGCCCCGCCACGCTGTGGCCGTCCAGCAACTCGTGCACCGCGCACACGGCGACCAGCGTTCCCGTCATGTCGTGAGTCTCCCGGCCCCGGTCAGCCACGCAGCCGGCGCAGCGCGGCCCGGCCGGCCGGCTCGCCGGTGTCGGGTGGCACCGAGTCCGGGTCGACGGACGCGGCGGCCGGCCCGGCGGTGAGCGCCGCGTCGACCGGCGTGGAGTTCTTGACCAGGGCCAGCGCCACGGGTCCCAGCTCGTGGTGCTGGACCACGGTGCCGACCCGGCCGACCACGCGGCCGTCGAGCGTCACGTCGTCGCCGGTCGCCGGCAGGTCGTCGCTGCCGTCCAGGTGCAGCAGCAGCAGCCGGCGCGGCGGCCGTCCCAGGTTCGCCACCCTGGCCACCGTCTCCTGCCCGCGGTAGCAGCCCTTCTCCAGGTGCACGGCGGTGCCGATCCAGTTGGCCTCGTGCGGGATCGTGCGGACGTCGGTGTCCACGCCGATCCGCGGACGCAGCGCCTCGACGCGCAGCGCCTCGTAGGCCAGGGTGCCGGCCGGGCGCGCCCCCGCCTCGCCGAGCCGGGCCAGCCAGCCGGCCGCCGCGGCGCGCGGCACCAGCACGTCCACCGCGGGCATGGTGCGCCAGTCCAGCCGCCGCACCAGCACGTCGTCCCCGTGCGCCGCCGCCCGCCCGTCGGCCACCTCGGGCAGCCCCGCCGCGGCCAGCACGCCCGGCGTCGCCGGGCCGAGCAGCGAGAGCACCGCGTGGTCGCTCGCCGCCGGCTCCACCACGGACCAGAAACGCATCCGCTCCAGGTAGGTCAGCAGCTCGGCGCCGTGCCCGGGCTCGGTGTCCAGCCAGACCCGGCCGCCCACGTCGGCGAGCACCAGGTGCCGCTCCACCCGGCCGTTGCCGTCCAGCAGCAGCGCCTCGGTGGCGGCGCCGTCGGAGAGCTCGGTGAGGTGCTGGGAGAGCAGCGAGTGCAGCCAGCTCAGCCGGTCGGCGCCGGGCACCACGAGCACGTCGCGGTTCGAGCGGTCCACCACCACGCAGCCGCGCGCGGCCGTGCGCTGCTCGGCGAGCGGGTCGCCGTGGTGCCAGGGCACGGCCTCGTCCAGTGATCCGGCCGGGGCGGCGACGGCGCTCATCGGGCACTCCTCTCATGGCAACCGGCGCAGACGCCGGTCAGCGCGACGTGTGCCGCGTCCAGCTCGAAGCCCCAGCGACCGCGCACCGCGGCCACCAGGTCGTCCAGCAGCGCGCGCGGCCCCTCGATCACCTCGCCGCAGCGGTGGCACACCAGGTGCAGGTGCTCGTGCTCCTCGGTCGAGTAGACCGGGGCGCCGTGACCGAGGTGCGTGTGCCGCACCAGTCCCAGCTCGGACAGCAGGTCGAGCGTCCGGTAGATCGTGGTGATGTTCACCGCGGGGGCGGTGCGGCGCACGTGCCCGCAGATGGTCTCCGGGGTGGCGTGCTCCAGCTCGCGGACGGCGTCGAGCACGAGCTGCCGCTGCGGCGTCATTCGCAGGCCCCGCCGGTGCAGGGTGCTGCGCAGCTCCGTCATGCCACCGAAAATACCCGTCGTAGGCTCGGTGCCATGCGTGTCCTCGCGATGCTCGACGGCAGCCTCGCCGACCCGGACCGGCCGCTGCTGCGCGCCGACGACCTGGGCGTGCAGCGCGGCGACGGCGTGTTCGAGACGGTGCTGGTGGTGGACGGGCGGCCGCGCAAGCTGGACGCGCACCTGGAGCGGCTGGCCCGCTCGGCCGCCCTGCTCGACCTGCCGGAGCCGGACCGCGCGGCCTGGCGGCGCTGCGCGGCCGCGGCGTGCGCGGCCTGGGACGGGCCACCGGAGATGGTGCTCAAGCTCGTGCTCACCCGCGGCGTGGACGGCACCGGGGTGCCGACGGCGTTCGCGCTCGGCACGCCGGTGCCCGAGCTGGTGCTGCGGCAGCGGCGCGAGGGCGTGCGGGTGCTGGCGCTCGACCGCGGCTACGAGGCGGGCACGGGCGAGCGGGCGCCCTGGTTGCTGATCGGCGCCAAGTCGTTGTCCTACGCGACGAACATGGCGGCCCAGCGGTACGCCCGGGCCCACGACGCCGACGACGTGCTGTTCGTCTCCTCCGACGGCTGGGTGCTGGAGGCCGCGACGGCGTCCGTGGTGGTGGCGCACGGGTCGGTCCTGCGGACCCCGCCGGCGACGGCCGGGCTGCTGCCGGGGACCACGCAGCAGCAGCTCTTCGAGGCCGCCGAGGAGGCCGGGTGGGTCACCAAGGTCGAGCCGCTGCGCCTGGACGACGTGCTGTCCGCCGACGGCGCCTGGCTGGTGTCCAGCGTGCGGCAACTCGCCCTGATCCGCTCCGTCGACGGCCGCCCGCTGCGGGCGTCGACGCACGACGCCACGCTGCGCGAGCTGCTCCGCCTCTGAGGGCCGCCGCTCAGGCACTCCCCGGTGCCGTCCCGCCCGGGTTCAGGCGTACCGGCGTGCCGGGCCGGGCCTGGGCGAGCAGCGGCAGCGCGTCCGGGTGCACGACGGCCACCACCGGGTAGCCGCCGGTGGTCGGGTGGTCGTTCAGGAAGATCACCGGCCGCCCGTCCGGCGGCACCTGCACCGCGCCCGTGACCACGGCCTCGGTCGGCAGCTCCCGGTCGCGGTGCCCCGCGCGCCGCCGCAGCGCGGTGCCGTCCAGCCGCACCCCGATCCGGTTGCTCGTCGGCGACACCGTCCACGTCCCCGCGCGCAGCTGCGCCGCGGCATCATCGAACCAGCTGTCCCGTGGCCCCAGCGACACCGGCAGCTCCGTTCCACCGTCCCCCTCGGTGGCCGCGCCGCGGGGCGCGCGGGCCGGGGCCGGGGTGGCCGTGGCGTGGTCAGGCCGGGTGGTGCCGGGGGCAGGGCCGAGGGGGAGCCGGGTGCCGGGTTCCAGCGGCGGGGGGCCGAGGCCGGACAGCAGGTCGGTGGAGCGGCTGCCCAGTACCTCGGGCACGACCAGCCCGCCGGACACCGCGACGTAGCAGCGCAGGCCGTGGCGCGGCGTGCCGAGGCGGAGTTCGTCCCCGGGGCCCAGCGCCACCGTGGTCGCGGCGGGCACGTCCTCGGTGCCGCCGTCCGCCCGGGTGCGGCGGGCCGGTGCCGCCGCGCCGGTCAC
>DASWTI010000395.1:0-6904 GCA_036402215.1 Pseudonocardiaceae bacterium | reverse complement strand
CCCGAGCCGCTGGCCCAGGCCACGGTGTGCGCGGCCGTCCGCGAGACGTTCGAGGAGTCCGGGGTGCTGCTCGCCGGGCCGGACGGTGGCAGCGTGGTCGCGGACGCCACCCGGTACTCGGCGGCGCGGGCCGCGCTGGTGGCGCGCGAGCTGTCGATGGCCGCGTTCCTGGCCGGCGAGCGGCTGGTGCTGCGCGCCGACCTGCTGCGGCCGTGGGCGAACTGGCTCACCCCGGAAGGCGAACCGCGCCGCTACGACACGCGCTTCCTGGTGGCGGCGCTGCCCGAGGGCCAGCAGGCGGACGGCGTGACGAGCGAGGCCGACGAGACCGGCTGGCAGACGCCGGCCGCGGCGCTCGACGACTGGCGGGCCGGCCGCCGCTGGCTGCTGCCGCCCACCTGGGTGACGCTCACCGAGCTGGCCGAGCACGACTCCGTGCCCGCCGTGCTCGCCGCGTCCGAGCACCGGGTGATCACCACGATCATGCCGCGCGTGGTGCGCGACCCCGACGGCCTGCGCGTCGTGCTGCCCGGTGATCCGCGCTACGACGAGGCCGCCGCGCACCTCGACCCCGGGTAGCGTCCGCGCCGTGACCACGCATCCGGCGTACGGGGTGCCGCGGCCGGTGACGCCGCAGGCCACCGTGCTGCTCGCCGACAACCCCGGGCCGATGACCCTCGACGGCACCAACACCTGGCTGCTCGCGCCGTCCGGCGGCACGCCCACCGTGGTGGTCGACCCCGGGCCGGCCGACGAGGCGCACCTGGCGCGCGTCGCCGGGCTCGCCGACGTGCGCCTGGTGCTCATCACGCACGGGCACCACGATCACACCGACGGGTCACGGCGGCTGCGCGAGCTGACCGGCGCCCCGGTGCGCGCGGCCGACCCGGCGCACTGCCTCGGCGGCGAGCCGCTGCGCGACGGCGAGGAGGTCGAGGGGCTGCGCGTGCTGGCCACGCCGGGGCACACCATGGACTCCGTGTGCCTGGCGCTGCCCGGCGACGGCGGCGTGCTCACCGGTGACACCGTGCTCGGCCGCGGCACCACCGTGATCATGCACCCGGAGGGCAGCCTCGGCGCGTACCTGGGCTCGCTGCGTGCGCTCGCGGACTTCCCGGCGGGCACGCCGGTGCTGCCCGGGCACGGGCCGGACCTGGGCTCGCTGCCGGACGTCGCGCGCGAGTACCTGGCGCACCGCGAGCAGCGGCTGGACCAGGTGCGCGCTGCGCTCGCCACCCTCGGCCCGGACGCCACCGCGCGCCAGGTGGTCGAGGTCGTGTACGCCGACGTCGACCGCTCGCTGTGGTGGGCCGCGGAGCACTCCGTCGCCGCCCAGCTCGCCCACCTGCGGGGCTAGGGCGCCCTCGTACCGCTCTCCAGCGTGGGGTTGGGGTTCGCCACGTCAGGAGCGGACGCCGGCGGCGACCGGCACGGGCTCCTCGACGCGCTGCGGCACCCGCATGGTGTGGCGGCGGGCCCAGACGACGGCCGCGACCAGCAGCCCGCCCAGACTGCCCGCCAGGAACGCCGCGCCCGGCCCGGAGGCCTCCACCAGCGCACCGCTCGCCGACTGCCCGGCCGCCAGGCCCAGGGTCACCGCGGTGACCACCCAGCCGAACGCCTCGGTGCTCGTGCCCGGCGGCGCCACCACGTCGATCATCGTGGAGTGCGTGGTCGCCTGCGGGGTGATCAGCACGCCCACCACGAGCAGCGCCACGCCCAGCCCCACCAGCGAGGAGGGCACCGCGAGCAGCGGCAGCAGCAACGCGAAGCCGAACAGCAGCACCGGCGGCCGCAGGTGCAGCGGACGCGGCCACGGCCGCACGCCGTACGCCACGCCGGCCAGCACCGAGCTCACCGACCACAGGCTGAGCAGCACGCCACCGATCGCGGCCTTGCCGGCCAGCGTCGCGGCGGCCGGCACCCCCACCTCGACGAAGCCGATCGTCAGGCCGAAGCCGAACGCCGCGATGGTCACCGTGCGCATGCCCGGCGTGCCGAGCGCGCCGAGCGGCCCCAGGTGCGACCGCGAGCCGCTGCGCGCCGGACCCCAGGCGCGCACCGCGGGCGTCAGCGCGAACACCACCGCGCCGACCACCATGCTCGCCGCGCCGACCACCACGCCGGTGCCGGCCCACCAGTCGGAGAGCGCCAGCACGCCGGCCAGGCCGGGGCCGAGGATGAAGAACACCTCCATGGAGATCGCCTCGTAGGCGTAGCCGGCGTTGCGCACCGGGCCGGCCGGCAGCAGCCGTCCCCAGAGCGCCCGCGACGAGGAACCGACCATCGGCTCCGTGAGGCCGACCGCGAGCGCCAGCGCCACCAGCATCGGCGCGCCCGCGCGGCTCTCCACCGCGGTGACCGCGACCGTGACCACCGCCGCGAAGACCACGGACACCGCGAGCAGCGGCCGGGTCGCCCCGAACCGGTCGATCACGCGGCCCTGCACCACCGAGCCCACGGCCACGCCGACCAGGGCGGCGGCCGACACCACGCCGGCCACCGCGAACGAGCCGGTCGTGCGCTGGACGTAGAAGAGCAGCGCCAGCCCGACCATGGCGATCGGCAGCCGCCCGATGATCGACGCCAGCGCCGGCGCGACCGCTCCGGGGGCGGTCAGCGCGGCCCTGTAGTGGGACAACGACGCAGAGTGGGACATGCGTACCAGTATACGGCACTCTGGTACGGCCGTACCAACGACTCGTCCGATGAGGTTGCGGAACGGTCACGGCGGTGAATTCGTTGCGATCCGAGCGCAACCTTTGAGGGTGGTGTGTCGTCCTCAAGAGTGAGCCATGAGGCGGGTACGGGGGGACCGCATGTCATGGTGGAAGTGGTCCGGTGCTCCGGAATCGGGGCCGGCGCGCCGGACGGGGGTGCGTGGTCCGTCGGGGTTCAGGACCGCGCGACAACGGGAGGGTCGGAGCGCCGCGTCGGGGGCGGCGCCCGGCTCTCCCTCTTTGTTTCCGGCAGCTGCCGATCGCCGATCCGGCGTCATTCCCGGCACTGTTCCGGTCCCGCGGCGCGCACCGCTCGGCAACATCGTGACCGGCCGCCCCCGGGCTCAGTCGCCGGCGTACAGCCGTTCCAGGTCCACGAGCGTCGCGTCCCGCTCGGCGCGCAGCTCAGGCGTGAATCCGGCTCCCGAGAAGCACAGCAGCCGGGCGTCCGCGGCGTCCCGCCTTGCGGCCACCAAGAGCGCGCGTACCCGGCGCAGCCGCTCCAGGTGCCCGACGCCCATGGTGGTCCCGAGCTTCGCCTCGCCGACCGCCAGCACGCGGCCCGACGAGTCCGTGGCCACCACGTCGACCTCGTGGCCGGCCTGGCCGGTGCGGTCGTTGATCACCCCCGACGATGCTCGCACCGGCCGTCCGCCGAGGGTCGCCCCCGACGCGTGCCGCAGCGTCCACTCCCGGCACAGGCCCTCGAAGTGCGGCCCGAGTACCGCGCTGCCGAACCGCGCCCGGGAGTCCGCCCACACCTCGGCGGCCGTCCCGGGGCGCTGCAGCCGGGACCACTCCGGTCGCATCACTGCGTGGTAGAAGGTGATCAGCGGCTCGGCGATCCGGTACCGCGGCCGGTTCGCCCGTACGGCGTCGGCCTCGCGCACTACGAGAGCTGCGTCCTCCAGCACGGTGAGCGGGTGGCTCAGCGCGTCAGCGGGCCGGCCGATGTAGGAGGCGATGGCTCCGCGCGCGGTGTGGCCGTCGGCGATGGCGCCGAGCACCGAGTGGTAGAGCGCCGGGTCGCGCACCTCGGTGTCCTCGATCAGCAGGTAGCGCGCCTCGCGGTGGAGCGGAGAGGCCGGGTTCAGCACCGTGCGGCACACCCAGTCGTCGAAGTCCGCGCGCCCGCTCGGCGCGTCGCCTCGCACGTACTCCGTGCGGTACGCGGGGGTGCCGCCGACCACCGCGTGCAGCCGCAGCGCCAGCGCGGGGTCGTCCACCTGCCAGAATGCCGCCGCGGTGCGGTACTCGAACGTCGGCACCGTGAGGTCCAGGCCGGCGCGACCGCGCAACGGCGCCGACCCGGACAGCAGCCGCCCCATGAAGGTGATGGCCGACCCGCACAGCACCAGCCGGGTGCGGGAACGCAACCGGGGTGCTGACCGGGGTGCGAGCGCTTTCTGGATGATCGACGGCAGCGCGGGCTGGGCGCGGCACAGGTACGGGAATTCGTCGATCACCACCGGCACGCCGCCGTCGGCGTGCTCGCCCTCGCCGAGGGCGAGCAGCGCGAGCAGCGCGTCCTCCCAACTGCGCAGCGCGAGCGGCACGGCCTCGCCGGCGTGCTCGGCGAGGGCGTGGGCCAGCAGGCGAAGCGAGTCGGCCTCGGTGGCCTCGGTGGCGGCGAAGTAGAAGCCGCCGAGCGTGGCGCACAGCTCCTGCAGGAGCAGCGTTTTGCCCTGTCGTCGTCGCCCGTGGACCAGGCCCAGGGTGGCGCCCGGCGCGGGGTCTCCGCAGAAGCCGGTCAGCGCGGTCCATTCGAAGTCCCGCGCGAACACGCTCCCCGGCTTGCGCACCATGCCGCCCCTACATATGTGGAGGTACAGTTACAGGAACTGTACCTCCACATATGTACGGCAGAACGGGTCGGGGCCGGTCAGCGGGCGCGGCGGGCCAGGCGCTCGGGCTCGAGGATCAGGACGCTCTTGCCCTCCAGGCGCAGCCAGCCGCGGTGCGCGAAGTCGGCGAGGGCCTTGTTGACCGTCTCCCGGGAGGCGCCGACGAGCTGGGCGATCTCCTCCTGGGTCAGGTCGTGCGTCACCCGCAGCAGCCCGCCCTCCTGGGAGCCGAACCGGGAGGCGAGCCGCAGCAGCTCCTTGGCCACCCGGCCGGGCACATCGGTGAAGATCAGGTCGGCCAGCATGTTGTTGGTGCGCCGCAACCGGCGGGCCAGCACCCGCAGCAGCTGCTCGGCGATCTCCGGCCGCTGGTTGATCCAGCGGCGCAGCGCCGGCCGGTCCAGGGACACCGCCTTGACCTCGGTCACGGTGGTCACCGACGAGGTGCGGGGGCCGGGGTCGAAGATCGAGAGTTCGCCGAACATGTCGGAGGGGCCCATCACGGCCAGCAGGTTCTCCCGGCCGTCGGGCGCCCGGCGGCCGATCTTCACCTTGCCGGACAGGATGATGTAGAGCCGGTCGCCCTGCTCGCCCTCGGCGAAGATCGAGTGGCCACGGGGGAACTCGACGGGCTCCAGGGAGCGGGCCAGCGCCTCGGCGGCAGCCGGCTCGACGCCCTGGAAGATGCCGGCCCTGGCGAGAACCTCGTCCACCGCGTTCCTCCTGATCACGTCCACGACGGCGAGCCGTTCACCCGTCGCCGTGTGCGTGTTCCCCACGGCTGGGCGCCACGGGCGGAACGCCGACAGGCGGTGTCGCCGATCACTTCGGGCAGCTTAGAGGGTCGTGCGCCGTTGTGAAGCGTGGCCCGCCGGTGCGTGGCGTGGCGGAATGTGCGACGGCTCCCGCCGCCGGGTGCGGCGGGACGGCGCGTCGGACCTGGTCAGGAGGCGCGGGAGCGAGTCGCCCGCACGCGGCCGTTGCCGGTGGGGCCGTGCTGCCCGCCCATCGGGATCGGGATGATGTCGGTCTGCTGGTCGTCCGGCGGGAACAGGATGATCTCCGTGGTCTGTTCCTCGGCCGTGATGGCCAGCGGCGCCGAGCGGGCCGACTGGCGGCGCACGCGGAAGAGGTCCATCGCGCGGCTGATGCCGTGCCGGAAGAGGGCCTTGACCTCGTTGGGCCGGGCCTGCTCCAGGAACTCCTCGACGTCCGTCTCGCCGACCGCACCCTGGCGCAGTCGAGTTTCAACGCGCTCCATACCGAGCGCGAAGAACATGATCAGCAGTGGTACCGCGATTACCGCCCATGCAGCCATGACGACACGAAGTGTGTCGTACAACCCGACCGAGCGCACATCCGGGGTCGCATTCCCGGCGTGTCGCCAGGTCGGAGAGGGGTGCGCGCCCGGCGGCCGTCCCTCCGTAGGCTGTTGTCGTGACCAGGCCCCTGTCCGCCGCCGCGCGCCGCCGCAAGTTCGCCGAGGAGACCCGGCTGGGACTGGTGCGCCGGGCCCGGCGGATGGTCCGGGCGCTGGACGTCGCCTACCCGGACGCGCACTGCGAGCTCGACTTCACCACGCCGCTGGAGCTGGCCGTGGCCACCGTGCTGTCCGCGCAGAGCACCGACAAGAAGGTCAACGAGGTCACGCCGGCGCTCTTCGCCCGCTACCGCACCGCCGCCGACTACGCGGGCGCGGACCGCGCGGAGCTGGAGGAGCTGATCCGGCCGACGGGCTTCTACCGCAACAAGGCCGGCATGCTCGTCGGCCTCGGCGCGGCGCTCGTCGAGCGGTTCGACGGGGTGCTGCCGGGACGGCTGGACCAGCTCGTCACGCTGCCGGGCATCGGGCGCAAGACGGCGAACGTCATCCTGGGCAACGCCTTCGGGGTACCGGGCATCACGGTGGACACGCACTTCGGCCGGCTGGTCCGGCGCTTCGGGTGGACCGCGCTGGAGGACCCGGTGAAGGTCGAGCACGAGGTCGGCGACCTGGTGCCGAAGCGCGACTGGACCATGCTGTCGCACCGGGTGATCTTCCACGGCCGCCGCGTCTGCCACGCCCGCCGGCCCGCGTGCGGGGTGTGCACGCTTGCGCCGGACTGCCCGTCGTTCGGCGCCGGCCCCACCGACCCGGAGGTCGCCGCGCGGCTGGTCAAGGGCCCGGAGACCGAGCACCTGCTGCGGCTGGCCGGGGTCGGCACCCCGTGACGCCGCGGCCGGCCCCGCCCGCCTCGGCACCCGAGCAGCCGGTGCCGCCGGCCCGCGGGAGCCGTGGCCGGGTGCTGCGGTGGTCGGCGGTCGTGCTGGTCCTGCTGGTGGCGGCCGCGGTGGCGCTCT
>DASWTI010000394.1:0-13406 GCA_036402215.1 Pseudonocardiaceae bacterium | reverse complement strand
CGGCGCCGCCTGCCGCACCGGCGCCGGCGCGGTGCGCGCTGGACGTCGCGTTCGTGATCGACGACACCGGGAGCATGGGTGGCGCGATCGCCAACATCCAGGCCGGCATGACCGGCATCGTCAGCACGGTCGCCGGCCTGTCGGGCGGCAACTACCAGCTCGCGCTGGCCAGCTTCAAGGACGACATCACCGTCCACGAGGACCTGGCGCCGGGCAACCAGGCCGCGGTGTCCGCGGGCATCGCCGGCCTGGCCGCCGGCGGTGGCTGGAACGAGCCGGAGGCCTCGGACGAGGCGACCAGCACCGTGGTGAACAACCTGCCCGCCCTCGGCCGGCCGCAGAACGTGGACTTCACCGGCACCTGGCGCAGCTCCGCGTTCAAGATCGTCGTGCTGGTCACCGACGCGCGGCCGGGCGGCTTCGACGACAACTTCACGGCGGGCGTCGACGACACCAACGCCGCCACCGTGGCGGGCAATGCCGCCGCGCTCGGCATCGCCGTGTCGCCGGTGTACGTGCAGACGAACCCGGGTCTCGATCCGACGATCGTGCCGATCATGCAGAACTACGCGACGGCCACCGGCGGCGTGTACACGCAGACGCCGTGGGACGGCAGCGGATCGGCGGCGGCCATCGAGAACTCGATCCGGGAAGCCTGTCACAATAGGACTGACATCTACATTCGTGACTACGTGGGCGACGCCGGTATCGAGCCGCACACGAATTCGGTGTGGACGAGCCCGGACATCAAGGTCTGCCCGACCGCCGTGGAATGCGCGGTCAGCCAGAACCCGATCGTGGGCGTCACCAACTACGTGTTCGTGAAGCTGAACAACCCCGGCCCGTACGGCTCCGGCACCGGCTTCGGCAACGTGCACCTCTACCGGACGACACCGGGCGGCGGGACCATGTGGTCGGCCCACTGGACACCGATCGGCGTGGCGACCGGCGTGACCGCGCCGGCCGGCGTGACGACCGTGATGATCCCGTGGACGGGCGTGCCCGGTCCCGGTCACTTCTGCCTGCTCGCCCGCTGGGTGTCGGTCTCCGACCCGATGAGCTACCCGGAGACGACCGCGACCGTCACGAACACCCAGCAGAACAACAACATCGCCTGGCGCAACGTCGACTCGGTACGGCTGCGCCCCGGCACGGTCGAGACGCGGCCGTTCGCCATCGGCAACACGTTCACCCGGCCGAGCCGTGACACCGTGGTCATCACGCACCCGCGGCCCGGCTTCCTGGAGGCCGGCGGCACCGTGATCGCCGACCTGGGCACGGACCTGTTCCGCCGCTGGCAGGCCGGTGGCATGCAGGGCACCGGCATCCGGCCGATCGGCGGCACGCGGATCCAGCTCACCGACCCGGCCCGCTCCACCATCGGCGGCATCCTGCTCAACCCGGGTGAGCGCCCTTCGTTCACGCTGACGTTCGCCACCACGGCGGACACCCAGCCCGGCCAATGGGTCGTCCACGTGGCCCAGTGGGCCGTCGACGACACCGGCCGCTCCGTCGACGTCGGCGGCGTGGAGTACCAGGTGTCCGTCAACCGTGAGCAGTAGTCCCTGATCGGAGCGGACCCCGCTCCCCCGCGCCGGCTCGGCGCCGCCCGGCTCCCACGGGCAGCGCCGAGCCGCACCTTGTCCGGCCCAGGAGCGGCGCACGGCCGGAGCAACCGGCGACCCGGTGATTCGGCCAGGACAACGCCCAACCCGTTGACGCCGGAGGGACGGCGATCAGCGGGGGCCAGGGGCGGCGGAGTCGTCGGGCTGCGCGGGGTGGGCGATGGGGTGTTCGACGAGCGCGAGGACGCGGCTGGACATGAAGCGGGCGGTCCGGACGACGGTGCCACCGCGGGTGACCTCGGCGACCTCGACCACGCCGCGGCCGAGGGTGACCTCCACGCGCCGGCCGGCACGGGTGGCGACCACCTCGTAGGTGAGCGGGGAGCCGCCCGCGTCGATGACGATCTCGACCCGATCACCCTTCACGTGGCCACCTCCGCCTCGGTGCGAGCACCTCTACCTCAGGGTGACCCGTCCGGCCGGGCACCGCGAGGTCCGGCCGGACGAGCCCTCGTTCACGGCACCGGGTGGGAGTCGAACAGCGTCGGCCCGGCCGCCGGTGGCCCGGCCGGGGTCACGGCGGCAGGTCCGGCCGCACCGGCGGCCGCGGCGGCCGGCCGGACCTGGCCCTGCGGGCGGTGCAGGCCGTGGCGGCGCAGCAACGGCCCCACGCGGCGGGCCAGCCAGGCGCGGTAGCCCCGGTCGGCGTTGGCGCCATGGGCGTACAGCGCGTCGTAACGGGGCACCAGCTCCGGGTGCTCACGGGCCAGCCAGCCGCGGTACCACTCGCGGGCACCGGGCCGCAGGTGCAACGCCAGCACGGTGGCGCTGGTCGCCCCGGCGTCGGCGACCTCGCCGAGCAGCCCGTCCAGTTGTTCCGTGCCGTCGCTGAGCCCGGGCAGGACCGGCGCGACCATCACGCCGCACGGCAGGCCGGCCTCGCGCACCCGGCGCACCAGGTCGAGCCGCGCCTGCGGGCTGGGCGTGCCGGGCTCGACGGAGGCGGACAACCGCTTGTCCAGCATGGCGATGGACACGCCGATGCCCACCGTCACGCGGCGCGCGGCCTCGGCGAGCAGCGGCAGGTCGCGGGCCAGCAGCGTGCCCTTGGTGAGGACGGAGAACGGGGTCCGCGCCGCGGCGAGCGCGGCGATGATCCCCGGCATCAGCCGGTAGCGGCCCTCGGCCCGCTGGTACGGGTCGGTGTTCGTGCCCATGGCCACCGGCTCCCGGGTCCAGGCCGGGCGGTTCAGCTCCCGGGACAGCACCTCGGGGGCGTTGACCTTCACCACGACCTGGCGGTCGAAGTCGGCGCCGGCGTCCAGGTCGAGGTAGGTGTGCGTGTGCCGGGCGAAGCAGTTGTGGCTGACCACGCCGTCGGCGATGAAGTCGCCGGTGCCGGTGCTCATGTCGTAGAGCGTCAGCTCCATGCCCAGCGGCTCCACGGAGCGCACCCGGGGCAGCGGGCCGTCGCCGACCACGGCGTCCCGCAGGTCACGCTTGCGGGTGATCGCCGGGTCCACCGTGTGGAAGAAGCGCAGGCGCTCGGCGAGCGAGCCGCGCAGCAGCACGCACGGAGTCGGCCGGGCGTCCACCGGGACCCCGCCTCCGGTGGTCGGCGGGCCGGCGTCGCCGACCACGGCGTCGAAGCCGAAGCGGCGGGCGGCGGTGACCACGTGGCTGATGACCTCGGGGTCGGTGTTCGAGATGCCGATGACGTCGTCCACCGCGCCCTCGACGTCGAACACACCCGCGAGGAAGCCCTTGCGCCACTCGTCGGAGGGCATCACGGGCCAGCGCACGAGCTGACCGACCAGCTCCACCTCACGCCGGCCCGCGGTGCGCACCGTGAGGATCTCGCGGCGCCGGCCGTCCGGCCGGGTGTCGAACAGGAAGCGGTCGGTGGCGATGCCGGCGGCGGCCAGGTAACCACGGGTGCGGACGAGCGCCTCGTACTCCACGACGGCGAGGCGCAGCCGGCCGGTCTCCAGGCGGCCGCCCGCGGTGCCGGGATGCGTGTACGGGCACAGTCGGCCGTCGCCGCGGATGACGCCGCACAGGTAGCCGAGCCGGTAGTCGGCGGACTCCTTGGGGGCCACCGCGAACTGCCCGGTGCCGACCAGCGCGTCGCCCGCCGCCAGGTACGGCCGGCCGCCGGTGGCGTCGCGCGCCACGTAGCGCCAGCCGACGTCGGTGAGCAGCCGGTGGTCGCCGCTGGTGACGAGCTGCGTGCCGTCGTCCAGCGTCACCCGGTACGCGGGCCGGGTGGTGGCCCAGTGGTCGAGCACGGTGGTGGCCGTGTAGCGGCGGGTGCCGTCGTCGCCGACGGTGGTGCCGTAGACCTGGTCGCCGACCTTCAGCCCGGCGAGCGGCATGGTGCGTCCGTCGGCGAGCAGGATGGGCGTGTCGCCCACCATGCAGTACGTGCAGGCGTGGCCGCAGCCGCGATAGGGGTTGACGGTCCAGCCGAACGGCAGTGGCGACCTCCCGGGCACCTTGTTGAGCACGGATCTCGCGATGACCTCATGGAAGACCATGCCCGCGAACTCGGGCGTGCGGACGCTGCGCACGAGCCCCGGCATGCCCGGCAGCTCGAGCTGCGACTGGTCCCCACCGACCTTCTGACTCTCCCACCTCACGCCATCAATCGAACACCTGTTCGATCTCGGTGTCAACGCGATCCGGTTCCCGATCGGGGGTATCCGGAGCGTGGCGGCGGACCGTCAGGAACATGCCGGCACCCACCGTGAGCAGCAGGAACGCCGCGATCACGAACAGCCAGCGCAGGTCGACCACGCCGGCCAGCAGGCCACCCACCAGGCCGCCGACCGGCATCGAGCCCCACAGCACCGACCGCCAGGCGCCCTGCACCCGCCCGAACAGCTCCGGCGGGATGAGCGACTGCCGCAGCGACATGATGACGACGTTGCCGACGACGACGACCCCGCCGAACACCGCGACCAGCACGGCCGCCACCACCGGGTGCGGGAACACCCCGAGGCCGAGGTAGCAGAGGCCGCCCGCGATGCTCGTCGCCGGCAGCAGGACGACGCGCGACAGCCGCCTGGCGAGCACCGGCGCGAACAGCCCGCCGAGCACCCCACCGGCGCCGGCGGCGAGCACGAGCAGACCGAACTGCGCCGGGCCGAGGCCGAGTTCGTCGACGGCGAACAGCACCATCAGCGCCTGCGCCATCTCGGCGGCGATCGCCATGCCGGTGCTCAGCACCAGCACGGAGCGCAGCAGCCGGTGCCGCACGATCCAGCCGACGCCCTCGCGCACGTCCTGCCGGATCGTGGAGCGGCCGCGTCCGGCGGCCGTGCCGAAGCGCCCGGCGATGCCCGCGACCACGAGTGCCGCCACCAGGAAGCCGGCGGAGTTGAGCAGGAAGGGCGCGGCGGCGGCGACCGCGAACAGCGCGGCGCCGATCGGGGCGCCCAGGAACATGTTGCCGACCACCTCGGCGGTCTGCAGCCGGCCGTTGCCGGACTCGAGCTGGTCGCGGCGGACCACGGCCGGCAGGATCGCGTTGGCCGCGCCGTCGGCCACAGTCTCCGCGGCACCCAGCAGGAAGGCGACGACGTACAGCAGCCAGACGGACGCCGCGCCGCCCGCCACCGCCAGGCCGAAGCCGCCGACCAGCACGGCACGCACCAGGTTCGCCGCGATCATCGCCCGCCGGCGGTCCACCCGGTCCAGCAGCACGCCGCTGGCCAGGCCGAACAGCAGCCACGGCAGGAAGAACACCGCGGACACGCCCGCGATGAGCACGGGCTCCCGGGTGAGCGATACGGCGAGCAGCGGGAAGCAGATGCGGCCGATGCCGTCGCCCAGGTTGGTGACGGCATTGGCGGTGAAGAGGGCCCAGAAGCGGCGCCCGAGCGCCCGGCCGGTGGTGACCGGTGCGGTGGTCATGGCGCGCCGCCGGGCGCTTCGGCGCGGCCTCCGGGCGCGGACGAGCCATCGGGCGCGGACGAGCCATCGGGCACGGGCGGGCCATCGGGCGCGGGCGGGCCATCGGGCCGGGGCGGGGCCGGGGGCGGCGGGACCTCGGAGTTCGGTGCGGCGTGGAACGTCGGCCCGGGCGGCGGCCCCGGCTCCGGCGAGGGTTCGGGTTTGGGGAAGGCGGTGAGCTGGACCTCGACCGGGGCCACGCCGGGGCCGGGCGGGAGGTTCCGGTAGCGATCGATGACGGCCTGCAGCTCGGCGACCAGGGCCGCGAGCTGGGCCGGGGCGAGCCGCAGGTTGGCGTCGGCCTGCACGGACGCCTCGATCCACTCCCGCGGCCAGTCCCGCACGGCGGTGTCCACCCAGCGCCGGACGCGCAGCTCGCGGCTCCGCACGACCTCGCCGACCAGCGCCGTGGCCGCCGTCGCGGTCGCCGGATCGGTCAGGAACCCGACGTCGAAGGTCAGCCCGCCGGGCACCGGCCGCCACCACCGCTCCTTGGCCGTCCCACGGCCGGGCACCTCGTCGATCAGCCCGTGCCGGGCGAGCTGGCGGAGGTGGTAGCTGGTGGCGCCGCTGCTCTCGCCGAGGTCGCGCGCCAGCATCGACGCGGTGGCCTCGCGGCGCACGGCCAGCTGATCCAGCATCCGGACCCGCAACGGGTGCGCGAGCGCCCGTAACGCCGCCGGCCCGATCGACTTCTGCGACATGCTTGCAAACTAACCTTTGCAAGCAAAGCTTTGCAAGCGATTCTTTGCGGGCGCGGCGGGGCGCGCCGGAGGGGTCCGGGCGGCGGGCGGCAGCGGTCAGCGTGGCGGAGGGGCCAGCGGCCGGCGGCAGCGCCGCCAGAGCGCCGTCAGGGTGGCGGAGGGGCCGGCGGCGGGCGGACCGGACGGCAGCGCCGCCAGTGTGACGGGAGGGGTTCAAGCGGGCGGCGGCCGGACCGGGCGGCAACGCGGCCAGTGTGACGGGAGGGTTCAAGCGAGCGGCGGCCGGACCGGACGGCAACGGGTCCGAGCGGGCACTGGACCCGGGCGGCGGGCCCAAGGCCGCAGACCAGGCAGCAGACCAGGCAGCGGACCGGGGCAGCGGACCGGGGCAGCGAGTCCCAGGCGCGGCGCGTGCCGTCAGCCGAACTCGGAGACGAGCGCCGCCAGCCGGGCCGGGTTGACCTTGCGGACGACCTTGCCGGCCTCGACCAGGCCACCGGCGATCCAGAGCGGACGGGCCGCGAGGGGTTCGCCGCGGGCCTCCGCGCGGAGCTGGGCGACCAGGAGCTCCGACAGCACCGGGGCAACCGGGGCGAGCTGGTCGGCGAGGCGGCGCAGCGCCAGGATGCCGAGCTCCACGCCACCGGCCGCGGTGTAGAGCGCCAGCGCCACCGTCAGGGTGCGGCCGCCGGGCACGGCGACCAGCAGGCTGATGGTGCGCTGCCCCCGGACCTCGGACACCAGCAGGTCGTGCCGCGCCGCCTCGCGCAGGTCCACGCGGCGGGTGCCGATGGCGCGCACGGACACCACCGAGCCGTCCAGCCAGGTGGTGCGCCGGGACTCCGTGTACGCGAGCAGCACCAGCGGCACGCCGACCACCGCGGCAGCGACCAGCCCGGCCACCCGGCCACCGACCAGGCCGACGAGACCGCCGACGGCCGCGGCCAGCACCAGGCCGACGACGATGACGCCGCGGGCGCGGCGGCGGACCACGGCGCGGGGCAGCAGGTCCAGCTCGATGCGCTCGCTCACAGGCCCGCCCTGCGTGGTAGGTCCCCGAACCCGTCCTGCAGGAACGGGTTGCCGACGCGCTCCCGCCCGATGGTCGTGGCCGGGCCGTGGCCGGGCAGCACGAACGTGTCGTCCGGCAGCGTCATCACCTTGGTACGCAAGGATTCCATGATCTTCGCCGGGTCGCCGCCGGGGAGGTCGGTGCGGCCGATCGAGCCGGCGAACAGCGTGTCGCCGGACACCAGCACGCGGCCCTCCTCGCTCGCCGTGCGGAACACCACGGACCCCTCGGTGTGGCCCGGCGTGTGGTCCACCGCGATGGTCAGCCCGGCGATCTCCAGCTCGGCGCCGTCCTCCAGCGGCCGCACCTCGCGCGGCTCGCGCAGCGTCAGCCGGCCCCCGAAGAACGCCATGGCCTGGTCGCTCAGCCCGCGCAGCGGATCGGACAGCAGCACCCGGTCGTCCGGGTGGATCCAGGCCGGCACGTCGTGCCCGTCGCACACCGGCGCCACCGAGAACACGTGGTCGAAGTGCCCGTGGGTGAGCAGCACCGCCACCGGCGTCAGCCGGTACTCGGCCAGCACCTGCGCGAGCGGATCCTCGGCGTCCTGCCCAGGGTCCACCACGACGCACGCCTCACCCTCACCGGGCGCCAGCACGAAGCAGTTGGCCTGGTACGCCCCGGCGGGGAAACCAGCTACCAGCACCGCGTCAGCCTAGTGGGGTTCCGGGGCGCGTTCCGCCGGTTACCGGGAGGGGTCGCACCGACCTCACACGCGGCGCCCTAGACTGCCGCCTTGCTTGTCCCCCTTTCGACGCCCTTGCGATGACCTCACGGGAGAGTGCCGGTGCCCACGAACGAGCAGCGCCGTCAGGCAGCGAAGCGCAAGCTCGAGCGTCAGCTCGCCAACCGCGCGGCCAGGGCGAAACGGCGCCGGATCCTGGCGGTCGCCTCGTCGGTCGTGCTCGTCCTGCTGGTCGTGGGCGGCATCTACTGGCTGGCCTCCGGCGACGACGAGCAGACCCCGGCGGCCGACTCCACCGAGACCACGCCGACGGCGCCGCCCGCGGAGACCACCGAGGGCGCGTGCAAGTACACGTCGACCCCGGCCGAGCCAGCCGCGAAGCCGGTCGAGCTGCCCGACGACCCGGCCGAGAAGGCCGCCACCGGCACCGTGTCGGTGCTGCTCAAGACGAACAACGGTGACATCCCGATCACGCTGGACCGGGCGAAGGCGCCGTGCACCGTGCAGAGCATCGTCCACCTGATGGCGTCGAAGTTCTACGACGACACCCCCTGCCACCGGCTGGTGTCGAGCGACAACTTCAAGGTGCTGCAGTGCGGTGACCCGACCGGCCAGGGCACCGGCGGCCCGGGCTACACGATCCCGGACGAGAAGCCGACCGACCTGGCCGCGGCACCGCCGGAGGCACAGGGCGCCTCGGTGTACCCGCGCGGCGCGATCGCCATGGCCAACACCGGCGCCCCGAACTCCGGCGGCAGCCAGTTCTTCCTGGTGTACGGCACGACGTTCCTGGCACCGGACTACACGGTCTTCGGCACCATCAGCGAGATCGGCCTGGCCACCCTGGACAAGATCGGCGCCGAGGGCGTGGACCCGGCCTCCGACCAGAGCGGGCGCGGCGACGGCAAGCCGAAGCTCGCCACCACCATCACGGAAGCGCAGGTCCTGCAGTGAGCCGTCGCACCACCCTGGCCCTCGCGGTCGTGACGCTGGGGGCGGCGCTCGCCGCCTGCTCCCCGTCCCGCGAAGGCCCCTCCACCATGACGGCGACGACGCCACCCGCCGCGGCGCAGCAGGAGTCCGAGCAGCCCAGCGAGCCGCCGACGTCCGCCCCGGCCCCGTCGAACGGCGAGTGCGCCTACACGCCCACCGGTCAGCAGGCGGCGAAGCCCGTGGAGGTCCCGGCGCAGCCCACCAGCCGCACCGGCACCGCGGCGGTGACCCTGCAGACGAACAACGGCCCGATCGGGCTGACGCTGGACCTCGCGGCGGCGCCGTGCACGGCGAACAGCTTCGTGCACCTGGCCCGGTCCAAGTTCTACGACGGTTCGCCGTGCCACCGGCTGGTGGCCAGCGAGACGTTCCGCATCCTGCAGTGCGGCGACCCGACCGGCCAGGGCAACGGCGGCCCGGGGTACAACATCCCGGACGAGCTGCCGACCACCCTGGCCCCCGCCCCGTCCGGCGGCGCGTCGGTGTACCCGCGCGGCGTGATCGCCATGGCCAACACCGGCCAGCCGAACTCCGGCGGCAGCCAGTTCTTCCTGGTCTTCGGTGACACGTTCCTGCCGCCGGACTACACGATCTTCGGCACCATCGACCAGGGCGGCCTCGCCGTCCTCGACACCATCGGGGCCGCCGGCGACGACGGCTCCCTCGACGGCGGCCCCGGCGGCGGCGCCCCCGCCCTCGCCACCACCATCACCGCGGCGGTCGCCTCCTAGCAGGCCCACGCGACTCGACCTCGGACGGCCCCGGCCGGCACCCCACGGTGCCCCGGGGCCGTCCGGCGTCCGGAGGACGGCGCGGCCCGGCCGACGACGCGGCCGGGCAGGAGCCGGTCGGCACCGGGCAGTTCGCGGTGGCCCCCAAGCTCCGGGCGGGCGAGGGCCTTGCACGGATCTTCCACGGGAACGGGTGAGGGTTCTTCGCGTACCTGTCGTCGGGGTCGTGGAGGTGCGAGGGACGTGAGAGAACGGATACGGCGGGCGGCGGCGGTGGCTGCCGGGATCGTGGCGGCGGCGACCCTGGTGATCGCGGGGCAGCCGGCGTCGGCGCATCACGCGCACCGGGACTACTACCAGCCGCACCTGAGCCACATGCACGAGTGGACGGCGTACGAGGGCGAGAAGGACGAGCACTTCTGCGTGCAGATCATCAGCGGCGCGTCGCACTCGACGGCGTTGTCGTCGATCAACCGCGCGCTGTTCTCGACGGGCACGCCGCGGTGGGACCTGGCGACGCTGTCGGACGGGACGACGAACGCGCGGATCGACATCTACCACAAGCCGAACAGCTGCTCCTCCTACCCGCAGGCGGAGCGCAACACGATCGACATCGAGTACCACGTGCGGGCCAGCAACGCGTCGGTGCCGGCGTGCGGCGGCGACAACATCAGCTGCGTGGTGTTCGACCTGCCGCGACTGTCCCTGAGCGGCACGCACTACCACTACGACTGGTCGTACGTGTACCTGGACGCCGACCACCTCGGCTCCAACCAGCTCATCAACCACGAGACCGGGCACGTGTTCGGCCTGATGGACGGCGGCCCGCGCAGCGGCACGTGGGACACGAGCTGCTCGGCCAGCATCATGCACCTGCCGTACTACGGCTGCGCCGCGAACACGTACAGCAAGCCGACGGACAACGACATCCGCTCGGTCCGCTCGGTGATCGGCCGATAGGGAGGCACGCGGATGACCAGGTACGCGAGGATCGTGCTGTACCCGCTCGCCGTCGCCGGGCTGCTGGTGGCGGTGGTGCTCGGCGTGCGGACGCCGGAGTCGCACGCGGAGTTCGTGCCGGACAGCGGCCTGCTGGTGTCCACCCGGGACGCGCTGCGGGTGTGCGTGGACACGCACGGGGCGGTGCCGGGCGGCGCGGCCGAGCAGGTGGCGGCGGCGCTCGGCACGGTGCGCGCCCACCCGCAGTGGGGCGCGGCGCGCTTCGGTGACGTGCCCGCGGTGGAGCGCGGCTGCCCGGCCACGCTGCCCGGGCCGCTGGTCCGCGGCACGGTGGTCGGCCCCGGCCTGACGGACGCGCCGAGCCCCTACCGGACCGTGGTGGTCGTGCTGGACGAGGCGACCGCGGACCGGTACCTCGGCGACCGGCCGGCGGCGCTGCTGCCGTACGAGCTGATGCGGGTGAGCGACCACGTGGTGGTCACCGTGACGCAGGCGGTGGCGGTGCGCGCCGGGGCACTGGGCACGGCGGAGTTCACCAAGGACTACCTGACCCCCGCGCTCGGGCTGGACCCCTCGGCCGGGTAGTGGGCGCCGGGACGCCGCCGGCCGGGTGAGGGACGGCCGGTGGCGTCCTGGGGTTCGTCGAGCAGGCGCCGCAGGTCCTCGGCCTCCGGCGCCTTCATGGCGGTGAAGATCGCCAGCGCCCGCCGCAGGTGCGGCCGGGCCGCGGCGGGGCCGCGCACCTCCCGGGCGGTGAGTCCGAGGCCGCGCAGCGCGTGTGCCTCGCTCCACCGGTCGTCCATCGCCCGGGCGGCCCGCAGGCTGCGGCGGTACGCGACGGCCGCCTCGCGGTGCCGTCCCTGGCGCAGCCGGATGGTGCCGAGGCTCTCCAGGGTCGCCGCGCGGGCCGCGCCGCCGAGGTCGCGCTCGATGGCGAGGGCCTCCTCGACGCAGCGCGCGGCGGCCTCGTAGCGGCTCCGCTCGCACTGCACGAGGCCGAGGTTGTTGAGCACCACGCTCTCCATGGACCGGTTGCCGATCTCGCGGCTCGTGGTGAGCGCGGCGCCCAGCGAGGCGATGGCCTCGTCGTGCTCGCCGAGCTGGGCGTGCAGCACGCCGAGGTCGCCGTACAGCTTGGCGGTGGCCTCCCGCTCCCCCAGCTCGCGGAACAGTCCCAGCGCGCGCCGCATGTGCCGCAGCGCCGCGGGCAGCCGCCGCCGCTGGGTGCAGATCATGCCGAGGTGCCGGTGCGCGAGCGCCTCCGCGCGCCGGTCGCCGGAGCGCTCGGCGGCCGCCACCGCGGCGCGGCAGACGGTGAGCCAGTCGGGCCAGCTCTTGCGAATGTTGAAGTAGTGCAGCAGCGCCTCGTTGAGCGCGGGCGCCACGTCGTCGCCACCCTGCTCGGCGGCGCTCACCAGGTTGGCGCGTTCGGCGTCGAACCAGGCCAGCGCCGCGGCGGCGTCGGGCCGGGCCGGGTCGCGGCGACCTGCCGGGCGCAGTCCCTCGTCGGCGCGGCGGGCGGCGTCGACGTACCAGCGCATCGCCCGGCCGACGGCGGCGGCGCGTTCCTCGGGCGGGTCGTCCCCGGCGCAGCGGCGAGCGAACAGCCGCAGCAGGTCGTGGAAGCGGTAGCGCCCGGCGTGGTGGGACTCCAGCAGCTGCGCGTCGACCAGCCGCTCCAGGCCCGCCTCGGCCACCGAGGGGTCGAGGCCGGCGACCGCGGCGGCCACGCCGACCCCGGCGTCAGCGCCGTCGAGCAGGCCGAGCAGCCGGAACAGCCGCGCGTCCGGCGCAGTCAGCGCGCGGTAGCCGAGCTCGAAGCTGGACAGCACCGCCAGGTCCCCGGCGGCCAGCTCGGCGAGCCGGCCGTGGTCGTCGGCGAGCTTGCCGGCCAGCTCGGCGAGCCGCCAGCGCGGACGGGCCCGCAGCCGGGCCCCGGCGATCCGCACGGCGAGCGGCAGCAGCCCGCAGTGCCGGACGATCTCGCGCGCGGCGTCCGGCTCGGCGGCGGTGCGCCCCGGCCCGGCGAGGCGGCCGAGCAGCGTGACGGCCTCCGGCACGGACAGCAGGTCCAGGGTGACGGCAGCGGTGACGTCCAGCTCCACCAGCGCACGGCGGCTGGTGACCAGCACGGCACACCCGGGGCCGGCCGGCAGCAGCGGCCGGACCTGGGCGGCGTCGGCGGCGTTGTCCAGCACCACGAGCACCCGCCGGCCGGTGAGCGCGCTGCGGAAGGCGGCGGAGGCGGCGTCCACGTCGGCCGAGGCGGCCGCGGTCTCGCCGAGCGCGGCCAGGAAGCGGCCGAGCACAGCCACCGGTTCCAGCCGCCCGGGCTCGGCGCCGCGCAGGTCGACGTGCAGCACGCCGTCCGGGAAGCGCGGTGCCAGCTCGTGCGCGAGCCGGGTGACCAGCGCGGACTTGCCGATGCCCGGCTTGCCGTCGACGGCCACCACGAACGGGCCGGCGTCCGGCACCAGCCCGGCGAGCTCGGCCTCGCGCCCGATGAACTCCGCCACGTCGGGCGGCAGCTGGAACGGCCGCGGGCGCTCGTCGGCGGGCGGGTTGCCGCGCAGCACCGCGGTCTGCAGGCGGCGCAGCGCTGGGGCGTCCAGGCCGCGCTCGCGGGCCACCCGCAGGCCCTCGGCGCACGCCTCGGCGGCGGCCTCGGTGCGCCGCGCGCGGTGCAGCGCGGTGGCCAGCGCGGTCCACAGCCGTTCGTCGCCGGGCTCCGCGGCGACCAGG
>DASWTI010000393.1:0-6664 GCA_036402215.1 Pseudonocardiaceae bacterium | reverse complement strand
GGGCCGGGCGGCCCTGCGCGGACGGCGTGGCCGTGGGCGCGCTGCCCGCGGACGGCACGGCCGAGGTGGCTCCCGGGTCCGGCGTGGCCGTCGCGCCGGAGGCCGGGGCGCCGGACGACGTGGGCGCCGGGCTGCTGGTCTGCACCGGGGCGCCGGTGGGGATGGCCTGCACGACCTTGCGGAACCGCAGCAGGGCGGTCTGGCCGAGCGTCTTGGCCTGGTCGCCCTCGGTGCCGGGCACCGTGATGACCAGGTTGCTGCCGTCCTGGACCACCTCGGCGCCGCTCACGCCGATCCCGTTCACCCGGGTCTCGATGATCTGCCGGGCCTGGGCCAGCTGCTCACGGCTCGGCGCGTTGCCGTCGGCCGTTCGCGCCGTGAGGGTGACCCTGGTCCCGCCCTGCAGGTCGATGCCGA
This sequence comes from Pseudonocardiaceae bacterium, assembly GCA_036402215.1. GTDB lineage: Bacteria > Actinomycetota > Actinomycetes > Mycobacteriales > Pseudonocardiaceae > DASXTS01. The sequence goes on along the minus strand of DASWTI010000393.1, from coordinate 6,247 downwards.
GCTTGGGGGTCGCTTTGCGGTCGCCGGTGAAGAACACCAGCGCGTAGAGCACGCCGACTATGGCGACGAACGCCATGAGGTAGCGCGCAGGGCGAATTTGCCCGGCAGGGGGTGCCACGGTGCGTCCGTCTCCTCAGGAACCGTTGAAGCCGACTGTGTCCGCCCACGGTCGGTGCGTGCGGCATCACCGCGCGCACTGACGAGGGCGAACGGGTCGGCAGCCTACTCGCTCCACCATGTGCGCCAGGTCAAGTACCTGGCGAGGTGGTTCTTACCGCTTGTCGGCGTTCTCGTCCACGGCCTCGTCGGCCTTGGCATCGCCGTCCACGGTGTCCTCGGGGGCCGCGGCGGTGGTCTCCGAGACCTTCTCCCGGACCGCCTGACGCACCCAGGTGCTGGTCACACCGGGTGCCACCTCGAGGTCGATGGTGTCGTCGTCCAGGCCGACGACGGTGGCGTACAGGCCGGACGTGGTCATCACGCGGTCACCGACCGCGAGCGAGTTCTGCAGGGCCTGCATCTCGGCCATCTGACGACGCTGCTTGCGGAACGACAGGAACAGCGGCAGGAACAGCAACAGGAGCAGCAGGGGGAACAGGAAGTCCATTGTCCTCCGATCGGAACTCGGGAGTCCGGCGCGACCCCGGCGCGGACGTGCCGGGCCGCCGTGGTGCCTCCCGCGACGCTCCCGAGTGTGCCACGCCACGCGGCGTGACCCGTCAGCCGGTGCCGTCCGCCAGGTCGTCGCCGCCCGCCGGTTCGCCCGGACCGTCGTCCCCGGGATCCTCCCCGAGGTCGTCGAACGGCAGTGGCGGGGCGGCGGCGAGGTGCGGGGGCGGGCGCAGCCCGAGCCGCTGCCAGGCCGCCGGGGTGGCGACCCGGCCGCGCGGGGTGCGGGCCAGCAGCCCGGCGCGCACCAGGAACGGCTCGCACACCTCCTCGACCGTGCCGGGCTCCTCGCCGACCGCCACGGCCAGCGTGGACACCCCGACCGGGCCGCCGCCGAAGGAACGCACCAGCGCGGTGAGCACCGCCCGGTCCAGCCGGTCCAGGCCCAGCTCGTCCACGTCGTACACGCGCAGTGCGGCGCGCGCCACGTCCCGGGTGACGGCGCCGTCGGCGCGCACCTCGGCGTAGTCGCGCACCCGGCGCAGCAGCCGGTTGGCGATGCGCGGCGTGCCCCGGGAGCGGCCGGCGATCTCGTGCGCGCCGTCCGGCCGCAGGTCCACCCCGAGGATGCCCGCCGAGCGGGTGAGCACGAGCTCCAGCTCGTGCGGCTCGTAGAACTCCATGTGCGCGGTGAAGCCGAAGCGGTCCCGCAGCGGCCCGGTGAGCGCTCCCGAGCGGGTGGTGGCGCCGACCAGGGTGAACGGCGCGACGTCCAGCGGGATGCTGGTGGCGCCGGGGCCCTTGCCGACCACCACGTCGACCCGGAAGTCCTCCATGGCAAGGTAGAGCATCTCCTCCGCCGGCCGGGCCATGCGGTGGATCTCGTCGATGAACAGCACGTCGCCCTCGACGAGGTTGGAGAGCATGGCGGCCAGGTCGCCGGCGCGCTCCAGGGCGGGGCCGGAGGTGATCCGCACGGCGCTGCCCAGCTCGACGCCGACGATCATGGCCAGGCTCGTCTTGCCCAGGCCCGGGGGCCCGGAGAGCAGCACGTGGTCCGGCGGCCGGCCGCGGCGGCGGGCGCCCTCCAGGACGAGCTGGAGCTGCTCGCGGACCCGCGGCTGGCCGATGAACTCGTCCAGGCGGCGCGGGCGCAGCGTGGCCTCGACCTCCAGCTCGGCCGGGTCCATCGCCGCGGTGAGCAGGGGGTCGTCGGCCGTCATCGGCGGCCCAGCAGGGCGAGCGCGCCGCGCAGCACGGCCGGGGTGTCGGCGGCACCGGCGGCACGGGCGGCACCGTCGCGCTCGCGCAGCACGCTCTCCACGGCCTGCTCGGCCGACCGGGCCGCGAAGCCGAGCCCGACGAGCGCCTCGGTGACCTGGGCGCGGACCACGGCCTCGCCGGAGCCGGCCGGGGACGGGGCGCCGCGCACGGCGGTGACCTTGTCGCGCAGCTCGATGACCAGGCGCTCGGCGCCCTTGCGGCCGATGCCGGGGACCTGGGTGAGCACCGCGTGGTTGCCGTCGGCGAGCGCGCTGCGCAGGGTGTCCGGGTCGAGCACCGCCAGGGTGGCGAGGGCGAGCCGCGGCCCCACGCCGGACACGGTCTGCAGCAGCGTGAACAGCTCGCGCGCCTCGGCGTCGGCGAAGCCGTACAGGGTGAGCGAGTCCTCACGGACGACGAGCGCGGTGGCCAGCGCGGCCGGCTCGCCGCGGCGCAGGGTGGCGAGCGTGGCGGGCGTGGCGTGCACCGCGAGGCCCACGCCGCCCACCTCGACGACGGCGTGGTCGAGGTCGATCGCGGTCACGTGGCCGCGCACCGAGGCGATCACGGGGACACCACCTTCCGCTGCCGGGCGAGTTCCTCGGCGTGCCGCCGGGCCTGCTCGGTGACCTGCCGGGCGCGGTCCTGCGCCTCGGCCAGGCGGGACGCCATCGGGGCCCGCCAGAGGTGGCAGACGGCGAGCGCCAGGGCGTCCGCGGCGTCCGCCGGGCGCGGGGGCGCGGTGAGCCGCAGCACGCGCGTCACCATGGCCGTCACCTGGGCCTTGTCGGCGCGGCCGGAGCCGGTGACAGCGGCCTTCACCTCGCTCGGCGTGTGGAAGGCCACCGGGAGCCCGCGCCGGGCGGCGGCCAGCGCCACCACGCCGCCGGCCTGGGCGGTGCCCATGGCGGTGCGCACGTTGTGCTGGCTGAACACGCGCTCCACGGCGACCACGTCGGGCCGGTGGCGCTCCAGCCACTCCTCCACGCCGTCGGACAGCGCGAGCAGCCGCTGCCCGAGGTCCGCGTCGGCCGGGGTGCGCAGCACGTCGACCGCGACGAACTCCGGCCGCCGGCCGGGACCGCCGTCGACCACGCCGAGGCCGCACCTGGTCAGCCCGGGGTCGACCCCGAACACCCGCACGCCGGACACCTCCGCGACTTCGCCTGCGCCGAACACCCGTTCGAAACCCTAGCGGCGCGCCGGCACCGGGCCGGGCACCGACACGCGTTTCTCCATGCGCAGCAGCTCGATGCCCAGGTGGTCCACCGCGGTCCCGACGGTCCGGTAGCCGACGCGGCGGTAGAGCCGCACGTTGCCGTCGCTACGGGAGGCGGCGACCAGCCAGAGCACCGCCACGCCGGGCGGCGCCGCGTCCTCGACGGCGGCGAGCAGCCGGCTGCCGATGCCCTGTCCCTGCAGGTCGGGGGCCACGGCCACCCGGGCCACCTCCATGCGGTCGCCGTCCGGGCGGCCGCGGACGGCGCCGACCAGCCGGGACCCCAGCCAGGCGCCGAGCGTGACCACGCGCGGCGAGGCGATGTCCGCGCGCACCTCGTCCAGCGTCTCGGCGAGCGGGGGGATGCCGGGCTCGTGGTAGCGCTGGGCCTCGCCCACGTAGGCGGCGCGCTGCAGCGTGTACAGCTCACCGGCGTGGCCGGGGCGCAGCGCCGCGACCTCGACGGTCAACCCACCTCGGCCATCACGTCGTCGGACACGTCGAAGTTCGCGTAGACGTTCTGCACGTCGTCGCAGTCCTCGAGGGCGTCGATGAGCCTGAACACCTTGCGCGCGCCATCCGCGTCGAGCTCGATGCTGCTGGACGGCAGGAAGCTCGCGTCCGCGGAGTCGTAGTCGATGCCGGCCTGCTGCAACGCGGTGCGCGCGGCCACCAGGTCGGTCGCCTCGGTGACCACCTCGAAGGACTCGCCGAGGTCGTTGACCTCCTCGGCGCCGGCGTCCAGCACCGCCAGCAGCACGTCGTCCTCGGTGAGGCCGTTCTTCGGCAGCAGCACGACGCCCTTGCGGTTGAACAGGTACGACACCGAGCCCGGGTCGGCCATCGAGCCGCCGTTGCGGGTCATCGCGGTGCGCACCTCGGAGGCCGCGCGGTTGCGGTTGTCGGTCAGGCACTCGACGAGCACGGCCACGCCGCTCGGGCCGTAGCCCTCGTACATGATCGTCTGCCAGTCGGCGCCGCCCGCCTCCTCGCCGCCGCCGCGCTTGCGGGCGCGTTCGATGTTGTCCAGCGGCACGGAGTTCTTGCGCGCCTTCTGGATGGCGTCGAACAGCGTGGGGTTGCCGTCCGGGTCACCGCCACCGGTGCGGGCCGCCACCTCGATGTTCTTGATCAGCTTGGCGAACAGCTTGCCGCGCTTGGCGTCCAGCGCCGCCTTCTTGTGCTTGGTGGTGGCCCATTTGGAGTGGCCGCTCATGCGTCAGTCGTTCCTCTCAACACCGGTCACGTGCGACGGTCGTGCCGCCCGGACCATCTCGCAGAACAGGCGGTGCACCCGGCTGTCGCCGGTGAGTTCCGGATGGAAGGCGGTGGCGAGCACGGAGCCCTGCCGAACCGCGACGATCCTACCTGCGGCGTCCCCGGCGCCCGGCGCGTCCGGCACCCTGGCCAGCACCTCGACATCCGGGCCGGCCCGTTCCACCCACGGGGCGCGGATGAAGACGGCGTGCACCGGGCCGCCCTCGACCCCGGCGAACTCCAGGTCCGCCTCGAAGGAGTCCACCTGGCGGCCGAAGGCGTTGCGCCGCACCGTCATGTCCACCGCGTCGAGCTGGTGCTGGTCCGGGCGGCCGGCGAGCACCTCGGTGCCCAGCAGGATCATGCCGGCGCAGGAGCCGAAGGCCGGCATGCCGGCGGCCAGCCGCTTGCGCAACGGCTCCAGCAGCTCGAAGACGTCGAGCAGGCGGCTGATGGTGGTGGACTCGCCGCCCGGGATCACCAGGCCGTCCACCGCGGCCAGCTCGGTGGCGCGGCGCACGGTCGTCGCCGTCGTGCCGCAGCGCTCGACCATGCGCAGGTGCTCCCGCACGTCGCCCTGCAACGCGAGTACCCCGATCACCGGTTCCGCCACGAGGTCGAGGGTAGTCAGGGCCGGCGGGGTGGCACGGGCACGGTGGCCCTCCCCCTTGACGGTGACGGTCCGGGTCGGTACCTGTCACAGGTCGTACCCGACCGGCTCCCGACGGAGGTCCTTCGTGCCCATTCCCACCGAGCCCATCGGCAGCGTGCCGCGCCCGCCCGAGCTGATCGCGGGGCTCACCTCCGGGGCGTCCGCGGACGAGCTGGCGGCGCTCGCCGGGTCCGCGCTGGTGGACACCCTGCGGCGGTTCGAGGAGACCGGGTCGCCGGTGGTCACCGACGGCGAGCAGGGCAAGTCCAGCTTCGTCACGTACCCGCTGGACGGGCTCACCGGCCTGGCCCCGTCCGGCGCCGTCATCCCGTTCGCCGACGGGCACACCCGGCAGCTCCCGGTGCTGACCGAGGGGCCGTTCCGCTACGGGCGCAACGCCGTCGCGTTCTACGCCGAGGCGACGCGGCACACCACGCTGCCGGTCAAGCAGGCCGTCATCGCGCCGTCGGCGCTCAGCCTGCTGTACCCGGCGGACGGCGTGCCCGGCTACTCCCGCGAGCAGTTCACCGAGGACCTGGTGGCGGCCGCGCACGACGACATCCGGCAGTGCCTGGACGCCGGGGCGGACAGCGTGCAGCTCGACTTCACCGAGGGCCGGCTGTCGGTGAAGCTGGACCCGTCGAAGGGCCTGCTGCGCTCGTTCGTGGAGCTGAACAACCAGGTGCTCGACCGGCTGCCGGAATCCGCGCGGCCCCGGCTGGGTGTGCACACCTGCCCCGGCGGCGACCAGGACTCCACGCACAGCGCCGACGTCGACTACGCCGAGCTGCTGCCGGACCTGTTCGCCCTGCACGTCGGGCGGGTGTACGTGCAGCTGGCGAGCGAGGCGGACCCGGAGCGGGTGCTCGGGATCATCCGCGACAACCTGCGCCCGGACCAGCGGGTGTTCGTCGGCGTGGTGGACCCGATCGACCCGGTGGTGGAGACCCCGGAGCAGGTGCGCGACCGGGTGCTGCTGGCCGCCCGGTACATCCCGCCGGAGCAGCTCGGCACGTGCGACGACTGCGGCTTCGCCCCGTTCGCCGACGACACCTCCACGGCCCGCGACGTGGCCTTCGCCAAGATCACCGCGCGGGTCCGGGGCACCGCGCTGGCCGCCGAGGAGCTCGGCGTCTGACGAGGTGCCGCCGCCCGGGGCGGCGGGCGGAGCGGGCCGCGCGTCACGGGATGCCGGCGGCGCGGAGGGCGGCGGTCGTGCCGGCCGCGGCTACCACCACCACGACGAA
>DASWTI010000392.1:0-3667 GCA_036402215.1 Pseudonocardiaceae bacterium | reverse complement strand
CGAGGGCCGACGCGACCGGCGGGACCCGAGCCGGAGCCGGCACGTCCGCGCCGGCCGTCACCTGCCGGGGCCGGGCGGCCGGCGAGTCCGAGGCCGGCTGGGGGCCGGACTGCCGCGCACGGCGCCAGGCCACCGCCCAGGTGAGCATGGTCTCGTCGTCCGGGACGCCGCACGCCATGAGGTAGGCGCGCAGGGTCAGGCCGTCCACCTGGTCGGGCCAGCTCAGCAGGAAGTCGACGCAGGACTCCGGGCGGCCCATGGCGGCGGCCAGGTCGGTCCGCGTCCGGCCGTTCCTGACCAGCTGCACGGCCGCCCGCAGGTCGTCCGCCGACCGGATGGCCAGCAGGTCGATGTCCGGCGGCGGCTCCTGCTCGGGTCCGCCGGGTGCCGGCACGGCCGAGTGCAACGCCTGCCAGCGCGCCCGCCACCGGCGCATGGCCGCGACGGACACGCCGCAGGCGCTCAGGTAGCACTCGACGACCTTCCACGTGGGGAGCGCCCGGCCCTTCGCGGCGCGGGAGAGCGAGGTGTGCGAGACCGGTGACGACGCCGCCATCTCGCGGTAGCTCGGCGAGCCGGCCCGGCGCCGCAGCTCGCGCAGGTCGCCCGCGAAGCCGGCGAGCGGGCCGTCGGGCGAGTCGATGGGCTCCTCTCGGCGCGGCATGTCCGCTCAGCCCCGCGTCGCCGCGACCGGGCCGAGCAGCCGGCGGGCGACCTCGGCCGCGACGAGGCCCAGGCCGGCGGCCACGGCCACCGCGCCGAGCGGCTCGTGGCCGGTCCGGAGCAGGGCCGCCACCAGGACCACCAGGATGATCAGGACCACGATCCGTGCGGTGGACGGCCGGGACCGGCGGGGGAGCAGCGCGAGAATCACGCGCAGGGGTCGGGCGGCGCTCACGGCGCCCGGAACGTGCTTCGTCACTGGTGGTTCCGGCCTTTCGGTCAGTTTCGGGACATATCGACCATGCCACGTCCGGCAAGATCAGGAAGCCGTTGCGCGGTGCGACTCGGCATGTGGTCGCCGACCATGGTTCAACGGCGGCGAGCCCATTGGTGCGTCATTGGCAACCTCCACCCGGACGGTCGTGCACCAATGCATCAACGCAGGTCAGGGCCGATGTGCGCCGGGTGGCGGCAACTCCGGTGATACGGCTTCGGTCGTACTCCCGGTCGCCTCGAATGCCCCGGAAGTACTTTCGGGCCGATCACCTCATTGCGTCCACGGTTGAGGGCTGACCGTTCGTCCCGGCCGGACCGCCATTCGTCGTGCGTCGGCGGTTTCCGGTATCCGTCGGGTATCCGGGCGCCGCCGGAGGATGCGTTCCTCAGCGGTACCTCTGGGCGTGGAGCCGGATGGTGACCAGCCGGGCGAGTTCGACCGCGGGGACGGCGAGCGCGTCGCCGTACCGGTCGGCGACGTCGCACCGGACCTCCGCCGGAGGCCCGCGCCGCCGTGCGGGCACGGGGGCAGCTTCTTCAACCAAGAGGTTGACAACCGGCCGGTTGCGGACGTACGGTTCGTCTACAACCAACTGGTTGACAACGAAGCGGGAGGTGCGGCATGGCCGATGATCGGCTCTCCCGGGTGTTCGCGGCCCTGGCTGATCCGACGCGACGGGACATCGTCGCGCGGCTGGCGGTGGAGGACGCGACGGTCGGGGAGCTGGCGGCGCCCTACGACGTGTCGGTGCAGGCGGTGTCCAAGCACCTGAAGGTGCTGGAGGACGCGGGCCTGGTGAGCCGCACGAAGGACGCCCAGCGCCGCCCGTGCCACCTGGAGGCGGAGGTGTTCGACCTCATGACCAAGTGGATCGAGCGGTACCGCCGGCAGGCCGAGGAGCGTTTCCGCCGCCTCGACGCCGTGCTGGCGGAGATGGACGACGAGGAAGACCACGACAGCACCAGCCGGCCGGTCCGGCACACCGAGCAACGAGGAGCAGCGTCATGAGCACCACGACCAAGCACGAGACCACCATCGAGGCCCACCCGACCCTGCCGAGCATCCGCATCGTGCGGGAGTTCGACGCCCCGGTGTCCAAGGTGTTCCGCGCCTACACCGAGCCCGAGCTGGTGGCCCGCTGGCTCGGCCCGCGCAACACCGAGATGCAGATCGACGAGTGGGACGCCCGCACCGGCGGCCACTGGCGTTACGCGGCGCTGCGCGACGGCGAGATCATCGCGTCCTTCTACGGCTCGTTCCACGAGGTGCGGCCGAACGAGCGGCTGGTCCAGACCTTCACCTTCGACGGCTACCCCGACGGTGTCTCGCTGGAGACCATGACCTTCGAGGACCTGGGCGACGGCCGCAGCCGCATCGTCGCCGTGAGCGTGGTCGAGACCCTGGAGGAGCGCGACGCCTTCATCGCCAGCGGCATGGAGACCGGCGTGGTCGAGGGCTACGAGAAGCTCGACGAGGTGCTCACCGAGCTCTGAACGACCTGAGCGCCACCCACGGCCCTTCCCCGAGCGGGAGGGCCGTCGGCGCGTGCGGCTACCGGCCCCGGACGGCCATCTCGCCGAGCTCGGACCAGTCGGTGCCCTCGACCGTGGTGTTCACGATGCGCGGCGTGGCCGACAGATAGGCCGGCAGCTCGGCGGTGGCCCGGGCGAAGTGCTCCGAGCGCACGTGCGCCACCCCGGCGTCCTGGTCGCGGAACGCCTCCACCAGCACGTACTCCGTCGGGTCGTCCACGCCACGGGACCAGTCGAACCACAGGCAGCCCGGCTCGGACCGCGTCGCCTCGGTGAAGTCCCTGGTCAGCTCGGGCCACGAGTCGGCGTGCTCGGGCCGGACCGGGAACTTCGCGGTGATGAAGATCAACGTGCTCTCCCTGGCGCTCGCGCGGACACCCCGCGGTCATCCTGCCAGCGGCCCCCGGGTGACGCCGGTCAGCGGCTCGTTCACGTCGAACGACACGGCCCGCAGCTCGGTGATGCCGAAGCCGCGCAGCCGCTCGGTGTGCTCGGCGAGGTACGCCTCGGCGGCGGCCAGGTCGTCGAACAGGTAGACGCCGCCGGCCCGGCGCTCGGCGGCGTTCTCCGTCCACACCTTCCAGCGCAGGCCGGGGGTGGCGGCGATGACCTCGGCCAGGCCGCGCAGGGCCTCCGCCAGCTCCGCGCCCCACGGGCCGTCCATCGGGAAATCGATCTGCAGCAACGTCGGCACGATCCGCTCCTCGTCTCGGGGTGGCGGATCGTACCGGCGTCGCGGCGGGTCACAGGCGTCCGGCGAGGACCCCGGCGGCGTGCTCCAGGGCCGGGCGGCTGACGGCCGGGTCCTCCAGCAGCACCAGGCCGAGCGCCACCCACGTGCGGCCCTTGCGTACGAACACGCCGTTGTCCTCCAGGTACGCCTCGTCGCCCACGCCGGGCAGCTCGGTGAACTCGTGGCCCAGTTGCACGTCGATGTCGTAGACCTTCTTGGCGCCGTCGCCGACGAAGAGCTGCACCTGGGCGGTGCGGCCGGTGGGCGGCGCGGTGTAGGTGCAGCCCGGGCTCTGCGGCGGGCCCTCGACACCGTCGGTGAGCGGGACGCCGGTGATGGCCTCCGCCTCCTCCTTGGTGAGCAGCTCGCAGGCCGCGACGGCCGGGCCCTGGTCCCCGCCCTCGCCGGCCCCGGCAGCGGACTCCTCGGCCGGCTCCTCGGCGCCGGCCGGGTCCTCGGCGC
>DASWTI010000391.1:0-2130 GCA_036402215.1 Pseudonocardiaceae bacterium | reverse complement strand
TCCAGCAGCGGCCGGCCGCCGCGGGGCGCGAGCAGCACGGCGACCACCGCGCGCAGCGGGTTGAGCAGCCGCCACACCGGGCCGAGGAGCAGCGAGGCCGGCACCAGACCGACCCAGAACCACACGTAGAACCAGGTGGGCGCCGGGTTGACCGAGGAGTCGTCGGGGCCGAACCAGGCCGCACCCAGGAACACCGCGCCGAGCACGACGCCCAGCAGGCGCAGCGCCACCCGGGTGCCGGTGGCGTCGGCCGCGCGGGTCAGGCCGTCCGGCAGCGCGCGGCCCGGGGCGTCCGGGTGCAGCCGGGGCCGGGGCCAGAACGCCACGACGGCGAAGAAGGAGATGACGACGGCCATCGCGCCCGCGTACATGGCGAGCCAGAGCGGGATCGGCAGGTCGGAGCGGCCGCCGATGCCGTGCGCCAGGAGCTCCACGCGCTCAGCTCACCCGCAGCGTGAACAGCAGCAGGTGCTCGCCGTGCAGTTCCACCTCGAACTGGCCGGGGATGGTGAGCTCCAGTTCCAGGCGGCCGGGCTCCCCGGCGGCCAGCGCGGCGGTGCGGTCGTAGCCGTGGACGTGCAACTCGTCGGCGACGTCGCTGGTGACCTCGATGACGACGGTGGAGCCGAGCGCGGCGTCCACCGGGCCGGGGGCCGGGCTCACCTGGCCGCCGGACACGAGCACGCTGATCACCTGCTGCCCGGCCGCCGCCGAGGTCGGGGCGGGGCCGCCGCCGGTGGAGGGGGGCGCGGTGGCCTGGGCGGTGGGCCGGGGGGTGGACGACGACCCGGCCGGCTCGGCGCCGCAGCCGGCGAGCACGGTGAGCACGGCGAGTGCCGCCAGGACGGACGGCAGGGCTCTGGCGGCCGGGCGGCCGGGACGGGTGGGCACGGTGCGTCCTCTCGGTCGACGGCGCGCTGATCACGTCCTACCGCACGGCGATCGAGTGGCGGCAGAGCCCGATCGGCCCAACCGCGCCGGCCTCAGCCGAGCAGGGCGTCCACGAAGGCGGCCGGCTCGAACGGCGCGAGGTCGTCGGGGCCCTCGCCGAGACCGACGAGCTTGACCGGGACGCCGAGCTCGCGCTGCACGCGGAACACGATGCCGCCCTTGGCGGTGCCGTCGAGCTTGGTGAGCACGATTCCGCTGACGTCGACCACGTCGGAGAACACCCGGGCCTGGGTGAGGCCGTTCTGGCCGGTGGTGGCGTCCAGCACGAGCAGCACCTCGTCCACCTCGGTCTGCTTCTCCACGACGCGCTTGACCTTGCCGAGCTCGTCCATCAGGCCGGTCTTGGTGTGCAGCCGGCCGGCGGTGTCCACCAGCACGGCGTCCACGCCGGACTCGGTGCCGCGCTTGACCGCGTCGAACGCCACCGCGGCCGGGTCGGAGCCCTCGCGGCCGCGCACCACCTCGGCGCCCACCCGGTCGCCCCACGTCTGGAGCTGGTCGGCCGCCGCCGCCCGGAAGGTGTCCGCCGCCCCCAGCAGCACCCGCCGGCCGTCGGCGACGAGCACCCGGGCGAGCTTGCCGGTGGTGGTGGTCTTGCCGGTGCCGTTGACGCCGGCGACCAGGACGACGGCGGGCTTGCCGTCGTGCGGCAGCGCGTGCACCGAGCGGTCCATGCCGGGGCCGAGCGCCGCGGTGAGCACGTCGCGCAGCAGCGCGCGGGCCTGCTCCGGGGTGCGCACGCCGCGGGTCACGATCTCCTCGCGCAGCCGGCCGACGATCTCGGTGGCGGTGGCGGCGCCGAGGTCGGCGAGCAGCAGGGTGTCCTCGATCTCGGCCCAGGAGTCCTCGTCCAGGTCACCGGCGCCGAGCAGGCCGAGCAGGCCCTGGCCGAAGGCGCCGCGGGACCGGGACAGCCGGCCGCGCAGCCGCTCCAGGCGCCCGGCGGACGGCTCGATCTCCTCCGGCGTGACCGGGCCGGGCCTGCTCGGCGCCGTGGGCGCGGGTGCCGTGGGGGCGGGGCCGACCGGCTCGGGCTCCGGCTGGACGGTGCCGGGCTCCGGCTCGGGCAGCCTTCCGGGCCGGGTGGACGGCTCGTCAGGCACCTCCGGCACGTCGGGCAGGTCCGGGGCCGGCACGGTGCCCGCGGGCCGCCCGGCGGTCCGCAGGTCCTCGGCGGTC
>DASWTI010000390.1:0-7203 GCA_036402215.1 Pseudonocardiaceae bacterium | reverse complement strand
CCGCGCCGGGCCGCTGCGCCGGACCCCCGGCCGGACGCACCGGAAAAGGACGGCCGACCTGCGGCTCCGCCGGCCGCCCTGGCCGCTCGACCGCCCGCCGTCCGGGCCGCCGCACTAGGCTCTACCCATGGCACCGTCGGTCACCGACCCGGGAACGGACGAGCGCCTCCGTCAGATCCACGCGGTCACCGACGGGGTGCTGGCCCAGCTCGACCTCCAGACCCTGCTGACCGAATCGCTCGCCCGGGTCCGCGATCTGCTCCGGGTGGACGCCGTCGCGGTGCTGCTGCTGGACGCCACCGGCCAGTGGCTGCTGCCCGCCGCTACCAGCGGCACGGAGTCCCACCACGGCGCCCGGCTCCCGCTCTCGGCCGGTTTCGCCGGCCGCATCGCCGAGGAGAAGCGGCCGGTGATCATCGACGAGCTGTCCGACGGCCTGGCCGGTGCGGCGCCGTGGACCGCCGGGGTTCACTCCCTGCTCGGGGTGCCGCTGCTCGCCGACGGCGAGCTGACCGGCATCCTGCACGTGGCGACCAGGACGCCGCGCCGCTTCACCGAGGACGACGCCACGGTGCTGCAGCAGGTGGCGGATCGCATCGCCCTGGTCGCCCGGGCCCAGCACTCCCACGCCGAGCGGACCGCAGCGGCCATCCTGCAACGCAGCCTGCTACCGATCCCGCCGGCCACCGTGCTGGGGCTCGACCTGGCCACCCGCTACGTGTCCGGCGGCATGGGCTCGGTGGGTGGCGACTGGTACGACCTGTTCACCCTCCCGTCCGGCCAGCTCGGCATCGTGATCGGCGACGTGACCGGCAACGGGCTGCGCGCCGCGGTGGTGATGGGCCGGCTGCGCAGCGCCCTGCGCGCCTACGCGCTGGACTACACCGACCCGGCCGACGTGCTGACCCGGCTCGACCGGAAGGTGCAGCACTTCGAGCCGGAGATCATGGCGACCGTCATCTTTGGCTGCTACGACCCGGCGTTCCACCTGCTGCGGTTCTCGCTGGCCGGCCATCCGCCGCCGGTGCTGGCGCTGCCCGGGCAGCCGGCCACCGTGCTGGACCTGCCGGCCGATCCGCCGCTGGGCGCCCGCTCCCGGCGGCCGCGCCGCACCACGACCGTCGAGGTGCCGCCGGGGGCGCTGGTCTGCCTGTACACGGACGGCCTGATCGAGCGCCGGAACCGGTCGCTCGACGACGGCCTGGACATCCTGCGCCGCGCGGTGGTGGCCGGCCCGGCCGAGACGGTGTGCGCCACGATCATGAGGGAGCTGGTGGGCTCCGACGCGCCGGCCGACGACATCGCCGTCCTGGTGCTGCGCAGCGACCAGCGTGACGACCTGCTGGAGCTGGAGTTCCCGGCCACCCCGGACTCGCTGACCAAGGTCCGGGGCACCGTCGTGCGGTGGCTGTCGGCCATCGGCGGCACCACCGAGGAGATCGGCGACGTGGTGCTCGCCGTGCACGAGGCGTGCTCCAACGTCGTCGAGCACGCCTACGGCCCCACCGGCGGGCAGATCCACCTGCGACTGGTCAAGCGCCCGCCGGACGTCGTGGTCACGGTGCGGGACACCGGCACCTGGCGGCCGCCCCGCGGCACCCATCGCGGGCGCGGCAAGCACCTCATGAAGGGGTGCAGTGACGAGCTGCAGATCGACCACGGCCCGGAGGGCACCGTGGTCACCATCCGTCGGCACCTGGCCGGCCAGGAGGAAGGCTCATGACCATGGCGACCGTCGACGTGGCCGGGGGTGACACCCATCTCGAACTCGCCATCTCCGGCGAGATCGACATGGCCAACGCCGACACCGTGCAGAAGCAGCTGCTGGCGGCCATCACCAACCAGCCGACCGCGGTCAGCCTCGACCTGTCGGGGCTCACGTTCCTGGACAGCGCCGGGCTGCGGATCCTGTTCGCCCTCGCCGATCGCCTGGAGATCCTGCAGATCGACCTGGACGTCATCGTGCGGGCCGACTCGATCCCGCGCCGCGCCATGGAGCTGGCCGGCTTCCGGCCCCTGCGGACCACCGGCTCCGAGCCTGCGGGCCAACCGCCCGCCCCCGGCTGACCGGCGCCGCGCTACTCGTCGTCGCGGCAGAGGCAGAACGGATGCCCGGCCGGGTCGAGCAGCACCCGCACGTTCTGCCGCGGCTGGTGCCCCGCGACGGTCGCGCCCAGCGCCACCGCCTCGGCCACCGCTGCGTCCAGGTCACCCACCTGGAAGTCGAAGTGCATCATCGGGCGCTGCCGCCCGTCGACCGGCGGCCACACCGGCGGCACGTAGTCGTCGGCCTGCTGGAACACCAGGTAGATCGGTCCCTCCGGCGCCGCCACGATGGCCGTGCCCGGCTCCTGGTGCCCGATCGGCCAGCCCAGCAACGCCGAGTAGAACCCGGCGAGCGCCGCCGGGTCCGGTGCCTCGATCGCCGCCCCCCACCACATGCCCTCGGTCCTGGATCGCATGGGCCGCAACGTAGGCCACCACCCGCCCCACCGCCACGCCCGGCGTGGACGGCCGGCGTTCGAGGTCCGTCGCCGGTTCAGCCGGCGAACACGAAGTACCGCAGCCACAGGTACGGCGTCGATATCCCGACGGTCACCGCGGCGACCACCAGGCCGTACTTGGTGAACTGCCAGAACGAGATCGGCTTGCCGGCGCGGGCGGCGATGCCCAGGATGACCACGTTGGCCGAGGCGCCCACGGCGGTGGCGTTGCCGCCGAGGTCGGCGCCGAGGGCGAGCGACCACCACAGCACCTGGCCCTGCTCCAGCCCCCCGGCGTTGTTCACCAGGTCGGACACGATCGGGCTCATGGTGGCCACGTACGGGATGTTGTCCACGATGGCCGACAGCAGCGCCGACGCCCACAGCAGCACCATGGAGGCCAGCAGCAGCCGGTCCTCGGTGGCGTCCGCGGCGGCGGTGGCGAGGCGGCCGATGACTCCGGTGTGCACCAGCGCGCCGACCATGACGAACAGCCCCGCGAAGAACACCAGGGTCGGCCACTCGACGTCCTTGACGACCTCCTCGGCGTCCAGCCGGGACAGCACCAGCAGTACCAGCCCGCCGACGATCGCCACCACCGAGGGCTCCAGGTGCAGCGCCGTGTGCAGCACGAACGCCGCCGTGACCAGGCCCAGCACGGCCAGGCCGACGGCGAGCAGCCGCTTGTCGCGGATGGCGTCGGCCTCGCGCAGCCGCATCACCGCGGCCGCCCGCTCCGGGTCGTAGCGGAACGCGTCGCGGAACAGCCAGCGGCACAACCCGACGAACACCACCATGAGCAGCACCACGATCGGCGCCAGGTGCACCAGGAAGTCGTTGTACGTCAGGCCCGAGCGGCTCGCGATGATGATGTTCGGCGGGTCCCCGACGAGCGTCGCAGTGCCCCCGATGTTGGACGCCATGGCCTCCGCGATGAGGAACGGCACCACCGGCACGTCCAGCCGCTCGCACACCAGGAACGTCACCGGCGCGATCAGCAGCACCGTGGTCACGTTGTCCAGCACCGCCGACGCCAGCGCGGTGACCACCACCAGGATCACCATCACCCGGAACGGCCGGCCGCGCGCCCGTTTCGACGCCCAGATGGCGACGAACTCGAACGCCCCGGTCCGCTGCACCACCGCGACGATCAGCATCATCCCCAGCAGCAGGAAGATGACGTTCCAGTCGATGCCGGACTCCTCCGAGAAGAAGGCGTGCTCGGCGTCGGTCGCCCCGATCAGCAGCATTGCCACCGCGCCGCCCAGCGCGGCCGTGACCCGGTGGGTCCACTCGGTGGCGATCAGCACGTAGGCGACGGCGAAGATCGCCACCGCCAGCCAGGCCGTGGCGCTCACTGCGCGAGAACCCGGTCCAGCAGGGCGTCGAGGGTGATTGCGCCGGTCATCCGGCCGTCGTCGCCGACCACGGCGACCAGCGGCGTCCTGGTGCGCGCCATGAGCGCCGCGACCTCCAGCACGGTCGCGTCCCCCGGCACCACCGGCAGCTCACGGTGCTCCCGCGGCAGCGCGTCGGCCACCGTCCGGTCGCCGATGCCGCGGTGGAACACGTCCGCGGCGGCCTCGTCGATCACCCGGGTCAGCGCCGGATCGTCCTGGCAGTACTGGGGAACGGCCATCCGCAGCACCTGCGTGCCCGCCAGGATGGTCCGCGGCCGGCCGTCCTCGTCGACCACCACCAGGCCCGGCAGGTCCGCCCCGGCGAGCAGCCGCGCGGCCTCGATCGCGGGCGTCCCGGGGCGCACGGTGGGAAAGGGAACGGCGAGCTCGGCGGCACGCATGGTGACTCCTCCGGGACGGCGACGGACGACCGCCGACCAGACTTCCCGGCACACCGCGGGTCACCGTACCGCGGCCCCCGCGCCGCCGCCGTCCCGGACCGCCGGACGCCGGCCGGTGACATGGAGCCCTCGCCCGGCTACGTCTCCGTGAACAACGTGCCGATGCGCGGCGCCAGCCACGGCCGGCGGCCCCAGGCGATCACCTGGCCGGTGAGCGCGGCGCGCACCGGGGAGACGAAGCCGTAGCCGCTGTACAGGAAGCCGAGCGGGTCGGCGGACAGGTGCAGGTCGGCACGCGCCGGCCGCCCGCGCTCCACCGTCACGGCGTCGCCGACGCGGATCGTCCAGTCGTCGGCCGGGCGCAGCCGCAGGTGGTACGTGCCGGCCGCCGCCCGCGCCCTCGCCGGGTCGGCCACCACGACCATGGCCGGCAGCACGCCCGACAGCCCGGCCACGGCCTGCTCGCGGGTGATCGTCCACGGCCGGCCCGCCGCCGTGGCGAGGTCCTTGCCGTGCAGCAGCAGTTCGGCCAGCATCACGCCGCCGAGGCCGGCCGAGGTGTGCGGCACCGTGAAGTACCAGGCGCGGCGCCCGCCGTCCGGCCCCAGCTCGTCCAGCAGCGCGGCCACCTCGGCCTCCAGGCGGTCGGCCAACGGCGCCCCGCCCCCGTCGAGCACGGCCCGCAGCGCCGCCGCGTTCTCCGCCGAGATCGACGGCGGCACCGGCCGCGGGCCGCGCGTCAGCTCCCGGTACCGCGGCGCCAGGCTCACCAGGTGTGCCCCGGTCTCCGCCGCGGACCAGTCCACCCGGCCCAGCCGGGCGTCGCCGGGCAGGTCACGCAGCATCCCGGCCACCGCCGCGGCGGCCTCCCGGATCTCCTCGCGCAGGCGTTCCCAGTTCACCCGGGCATCCTCCCGCGCCGCGCTCGAGCCGCACGCCTGCCGGATCGCCGCGTCACCCCGGCCGGTGGCGTCAGCCGGTCGCCTCGGCGGCGGCCCGGGGAGCGGGGGAGAAGCGCAGGCAGGGGTCCGCCACCGGGCCGTGGCGCAGCAGCCGGACGTCCTCCTGGTAGCTCATGGAGGTCAGCCACGGCGCCGCGTCGCCCTGCCGTGGCAACCGGTCGACGGCGCGCCGCACGTACCCGGACGCGAAGTCGAGGAACGGCCGCGTCGGCATGTCCGGGTCGGCGGGCTCCGGCCGGCACACCGCGTGGCCGTGCGCGTCCATGTGCTCCAGCAGCCGGCAGAAGTGCTCGCACAGCAGGCCGATCTTCAGGGTCCACGACGAGTTCGTGTACCCCACGGCGTAGGCCAGGTTCGGCACACCGGACAGCATCATCCCCTTGTACGCCACGGTGTCCGGCAGGTGCACCGGCGCGCCGTCCACGGTGAGCGCGAGGCCGCCGACGGCCTGCACGGTGAGCCCGGTGGCGGTCACCACGAGGTCGGCCGGCAGCTCACGGCCGGACACCAGGCGGATGCCGTTCTCGGTGAACGTCTCGATCCGGTCGGTGACCACGGAGGCGCGCCCGGAGCGGATGGCCCGGAACAGGTCGCCGTCGGGCACCACGCACAGCCGCTGGTCCCACGGGTCGTAGGGCGGGTTGAAGTGCTCGTCCACCGGATAGCCCTCGGGCAGCAGCCGCGCGTTGAGGCGCCGGATCAGCGCGCGGGCCAGCCGTGGCCGGGCCTGGCAGAACCGCCAGACGGCCCGCTGCTGCGCGATGTTCTTGCGCCGGACCAGGGCGTACGCGCGGTCCTCGCCGAGCACCTTCCGCAGCAGGTTGGCGATCGCGTCCTTCGACGGCACCGGCACCACGTAGGTCGGCGTGCGCTGCAGCATCGTGACGTGCGCGGCCGTCCCGGCCATGGCCGGCACCAGCGTCACCGCCGTCGCGCCGCTGCCGATCACCACCACCCGGCGGCCGGCGTGGTCCAGGTCCGTCGGCCAGTGCTGCGGGTGCACCACCGTGCCCCGGAAGCGTTCCCGCCCGGGGAAGTCCGGCGTGTGGCCCTCGTCGTAGCGGTAGTACCCGCCGGCGGCGAACAGCCAGGTGCAGCCGATGGTCACCCGTTCGCCGGTGTCGCCGCGCTCGACGTCGACCAGCCAGCGCGCCCGGTCCGACGACCACGCGGCGCCCAGAACCTTGTGGTGGAACCGGATCGCGCCGCCGAGGTCGTGCTCCTCGGTCACGTCGCGCAGGTAGGCCAGGATGCGGTCGCCGCTCGCGATGGCCCGCTCGTCACGCCACGGCCGGAACTCGTAGCCGAACGTGTGCAGGTCGGAGTCCGAGCGGATGCCGGGGTAGCGGAACAGGTCCCACGTGCCGCCGATCGAGCCCCGCGCCTCCAGGACCGCGAAGCTCCGCCCCGGCAGCCGCGTCCGCAGGTAGTACGCCGCGCCGATGCCGGAGATCCCCGCGCCCACGACGAGCACGTCCAGGTGCTCCACGTGATCGCCATCGGTCGCTGCGGCGGGACGGGGCATGGTCGCTCCAGACGTGACGGGGCCGGGGCCTCCATCATCCGGCGTGCGGCGGCGCGGTGCCACGACCTCCCGTCCGGCCCGTTCGGCCCGGCTGCGCGGCGAGGTCCGGCAGCCGGCGCCGATGCCCGAGAGACCGGCGCCGACGATCAGGACGTCGAGGTGTTCCGCGGTCATGCCCAGGGATCATGCTGGACGGGCGCCGCGTGCGTCGCGGCACCCGTCACACATCGGTTGACGACGCGTCTCAGATCGGTCTCAGGTAACTGGCGTTCGGTGCGTGCGCCTGCAAGGGTCGGCGCGTGCTTCGGCTCGTCCTCCTGACCGGCGCGATCCTGCTCGCCGCCGCGCCGGTCGCGTCCGCGGCGGTCGAGCCGAGCGTCGCACAGGTCCGCGCGGACGACGCGTGGGCCGACGGGCACCGTGGCGCCGGCG
>DASWTI010000389.1:0-1632 GCA_036402215.1 Pseudonocardiaceae bacterium | reverse complement strand
GCGAGGTGGGCACGCTCACCAACCGGCTCGCCGAGCTCGACGCGCAACGCCTGGCGCAGCAGGCCGAGACCGAGCTCAAGCTGGAGCTGGCCAACAAGGCGCGCATCGACCTGGAGACCGCCCAGCAGGAGGCCGCCGAGGCCAGGCGCCTCGCCGATCAGGCCGCCGCCGAGGCCGTGGCCGCCGGCCGGGCCATCGAGGACGCCCGCCGGCGGGTGGACCGGTTCGCCAGCGGCAGCTACCAGCAGGGCAGCACGATCGGCTCGATGAGCGCCTTCCTCGGCGCGCGCGGCCCGGACGAACTGCTGGCCAGGGCGCACTTCCTCAACGCCATCGGCGAGTCCCAGCTCGACGCGCTCGACGCCCTGGAGCGCGCCCGCACCGTGCAGGCCAACAAGGACTCCGCGGCCCGCGACGCGCTGCGGGTGGCCGAGGCCAAGCAGGCCGCCGCCGAGGAGGCGAAGCGGCTGGCCGACACCGCGTACGCCGAGGCGGAGGCCGCCACCCGGGCGCTGGTGGTCCAGGTCGGGCAGATCGACGCCGAGCGTGTCCGCGTCGAGCAGCAGCTCGCCGCCGCGCAGGCCACCGTCGCCGGGCTGCAGGGCCAGCGGCAGCGCTACCTCGACTGGCTGGCCGCCAAGCAGCGCGAGGACGAGGCGCGGGCGCGCGCCGCCAACGCCGGTGCCGCGAACGTGCCCACCGGCGGCGACGTCGGCACGGTGATCGCCCGCGCGCTGTCCCAGCAGGGCGTGCCGTACGCCTGGGGCGGTGGCAACGCCTCCGGCCCCACCCGCGGCATCCGCGACGGCGGCGTCGCCGACTCCTTCGGTGACTACAACAAGGTCGGCTTCGACTGCTCGGGGCTGATGATCTACGCCTTCGCCGGCGCGGGCATCCGGCTGCCGCACTACTCCGGCTACCAGCACACCTCGGGGCGGCGGCTGCCGCTCGCCCAGAAGCGCCCCGGCGACATGCTGTTCTGGGCCACCGGCGGACGCATCCACCACGTCGCCCTGTACATCGGCGACGAGCTCATGGTGGAGGCGCCGTACTCCGGCTCCCGGGTGCGCATCTCGCCGGTCCGCTACGCCGGCATCGTGTCCACCGTGACCCGCATGTTGTGAGCGCGGCGCCTCAGCAGGGCTCGTCCATGCGCTCGAAGTAGCGGCTCGTGGTCCCCCACTCCAGGATCCCCTCGCCGCACTGCTCGTAATTGAGCTGTACGCCGATCACCGCCGAGTGCAGGGCGTCGGAGTACCAGACCAGACCGCACCAGCGGCCCTCGGAGCAGCCGCGGATCGCCTGTGCCTGTCCCGCGGGGACCAGCACCACCAGGCCCGCCGCCGCCATCAACGCCACCATCGTCCTGCGGATCACGACGTGCTCCCTTCGCCGCCCTTGATGTCCGCAGGATCGCAGCGCGGCGCGCCCGGCGGCCATCCGGCGAACGGGCAACGGCGCTGCGCCGCACGGCTGAGGTTCCCGTGCCACTCGTTCCACACAGTGCGACGGGCGCGCGGCCGCCCGGGTGGTGGTTGGCTGTCGTCGTGCGCACCGGCCCGGAGGACGACGCCGCGACCGGCCCGGCCGGCGGCCGGGTGCGGTGGGCGGTCGTGCCCGCCGGGGGCCGGG
>DASWTI010000388.1:0-5552 GCA_036402215.1 Pseudonocardiaceae bacterium | reverse complement strand
CACCGCCGAGGCCCACTGTCCCGGCACCGCCGGGGCCCGCCGTGCCGGCTCCGCCGCCGAGGCCCGCTGTCCCGGTGCCGCCGCCGAGGCCCGTCGTGCCGGCCCCTCCGGCGCGGCCGGGCGAACCCCGTGGCGCGGCCGCCGCCATCGCCCATGGCGTCACGTGGCTCGACCACCACCACGGCGCGGTGACCGCGAGCTTCGTGCTGCACGCCCTGCTGGGCCGCGCCGACCTGCCGGTGGACGTGGTGCGGCCGGTCATCGAACACGCGACCTCATGGCTCGCCGAGCACGGCGCGACCGCCGAGGCGAGCTTCGTGCTGACGTCCCTCGCGCTGCGCCCCGACATCCCGCCGGACGTCGCCGCGGTGGCCGTCGCCCGGGCACGGGCCTGGCTGGACCTGCACCATCGTTCGCCGGACTCGGACTTCGTGCTCAAGGCGCTACTCACCACCCCGGCCGGCCGGCCCCGCACGGACCTGCCGCCGGACGTGCAGCAGGCCACGCTCGGCTACGCCGTGAGCTGGCTGCGCCGGCACCACGTCCGGCCGGACGCCGGCTTCCTGCTGCGGCCGTTGCTCCAGCGCACCGACCTCCCGGAGGAGACCGCCGCCCTGCTCGTCCGCCAGGCCCACCGCTGGCTCGCCCGGCACCACGCCGCCATCGGCGCCGGCTTCGTGCTGCACGCCCTGCTCACCCGCCCCGACCTGCCCACCGAGGACGTGGCGACCACGACCAGGTGTGCCGTCACCTGGCTGGACCGGCACGGCGCCAGCACCAACGCCGCCCACGTCCTGACCGCCCTGCTGGTCGGCGCCGGCCGCACCGCCCGCACCGACCTGCCGCCGGACGCCACCGAGGTCGTCCTGCGCCACGCCGTCTCCTGGCTGCGCCACCACCCCACGGCCGGCGCCCGTTACCTGCTGCAGGCCGCCCTCACCCGCCGCGACCTCCCCACCGAGGACGCCGGCGAGGTCGTCACCCTCGCCCAGACCTGGCTCGACGCGCACCACCAGAACTTCGGCGCGCGGTCGCTGCTGTCCACCCTGCTCGCCCGCCGCGACACCGGACCGTCCGTCGTGCGCTGTGCGCGGGGCTGGCTCGACGTGCACCACGCCACCACCGCCGCGAGCTACGTGCTCACCGCGGCTCTCACCCACCCGCGCCTCACCACCGAGGACGCCGAGGCGTTCGCCGCCCTGGCCCACCGCTGGCTCGACGTGCACCTGGCCAGGGACACCGCGAGCTTCGTCCTCAAACCGCTGCTCGCCCGCACCGATCTGTCGGCCGGCACCATGCGCACCACCATCGCCCGCGCCCGCACCTGGCTCGACACCTACCAGGGCACCGCCAACGCCCCCTTCGTGCTCGGCCCGCTCCGCATCGCCGAAGCCCGCGCACCCGACGCCACCGCAGCCCCCACCACCGCCGATGACCACACGCGGCCCGACAGCGGTGGCGACGCGCAACCCCGCACCGGCGACGGCACAGAATCCGACGCCGGCGCCGCCCCCACCATGCCCACCTGATCCACCGGTTCCACCGGTTCCACCAGTTCCACCAGTTCCACCAGTTCCACCGGCTCCACCAGTTCCACCGGCTCCACCGGCCTCACCCGTCCGGCTGCCGCCGACCGGGTTCACCCGCCAGCTGCCTCGCGCCCGAACTCACCCCGCCGGGTCAGTCCCCGCCGCCTCTCCCCTTGCCCTTTCCTTTGTTCTTCCCCGAGCGCGCGGGGCCGGCAGCTTCCCGTTCGGCGGGCGGCGCCTGCACCACGGCGGGAGGGGCCACCACCGCGGCCGGCGGCGGCGCGGTGGTGGTCGTGACGGCCGCCTCGGCCGGCTGATCCGCCTGACGCACCACGGCCGTGCCCACGATGTCACCGCCTGCCGTACCCGGGGACGCCGGCGCGGCCGGACCCCCGGCGCTCACGGCCCATACCGTGAGCCCCGCCAGCACCGCCAGCCCGGCCGCCACCGCCGCGGGCCTCTCGGCAACCCGGCGCCCCGGCGACGCCACCGGCGCCGGGCTCTCCGCCAGCAGCTCCCGCAGCGGCGTCGCCACCGTGGTCCCCGAACCGCGCCGCCCGGCCACCTCGAACGGTGACGCAGCGACGGCCACCCCCAGCTCCCCGCCCTGCGGCCTCGCCACGGACCCACCAGAACCACCGCCACCGCCCCCGCCGGCCCTGCCAGAGCCGCCAGAGCCGCTGACCCCACCAGGACCCCCGGAACCGCCCCAGCAGCCGGAGTCGCCGGACTCGATAACGCCACCGGAGCCACCGAGGCCACCGGAACCACCGACGGCGCCGGAACCACCAGAGCCACCCCAGCCACCAGAGCCGGAGGTCCTCCCGGAGGCAGGCACCGTCACGCCCACCGGCCCGTGGCCCGCCGGCCGCTCATCCGCCGGCCGGCCGTGCTCCAGTGGGCCGGACGTCGAGTTGTTCGGCACGTCCCGCATCCACGCGACGCCGTCCGCCGCGGGGCCGAGCTGGGGCCGGGCCGCGTCGGCGAGCAGTTCGGCGCAACGCGCGGCGGACGGCCGCTCCAGCGGGTCGGCGCGGGTCATCGCCGCCAGCGGTTCGGCCAGCCGATCCGGCAGCCCCGGCGGGATGGCCGGCGGTCGCTGCAGCCGTGCCATCACGGCCTCGGCGGCGGTGCCGCCGTACTCGGTGCGGCCGGTCACGCACTCCAGCAGCACGAGCCCGAGCGCGTACACATCGACGGCCGTGGTGACCGGCCGGCCGAGCACCTGCTCGGGAGCCAGGTACGACGCCGTGCCGAGGATCATGCCGCTGGCCGTCCGGCGGGGCGCACCGGCGAGCAGGGCGACGCCGAAGTCCGCGAGGTACGGCCGGTCCTGCGCGTCCAGCAGCACGTTCGCCGGCTTGACGTCGCGGTGCACGACCCCGCCGTCGTGCACGTGCGCCAGGGCATCCGCGAGCCGCGCCCCCAGCCGCGCCATGTCCGCCGCCGCCATCGGCCCCTCGGCGATGCGCTGCCGCAGCGTGCGTCCCTGCACGAGCTGCAGCACCAGGTACGGCCGGTCCCCGTCGGTTCCGCAGTCGTACACGGACACCAGCCCCGGGTGGGACAGGCCGGACAGCGCCAATGCCTCGTCGCGGAACCGCTGCCGCGCGTCGAACTCGTAGCCGTCGGCGTCCTCGGCCTCGGCACTCCCTGGCCGGTACAGCTTCACCGCGACGGCGCGCTCCAACCGGGTGTCCCACGCCCGGTGCACGGTCGCCATTCCGCCCGCGCCGAGCTTCGCCCCCAGCCGATAACGTCCACCGACAAGTTCGCTCGTGGCCACGATGAACCCCTCCGGTCGACGGCGGCTTTCTCCCGCGCGGGATCCCCGACCGATCCCCCAACCAAACCTGCGCACGCCGCAACCGTCCACATCGTGGACCGCCCCGTCACATCACCCCGGCGATCACCTGCGCTGATCCACAACTGATCCGTTCACCCATCGATCCACGCCTGCCCACGCCCGCAGCCCGGCACCCGGCGCACCCCGGCGCGACGGACGGCCACCCCTCGCGCAGGGTGCCGGCCTCGCAGGACGCGGCCACCCTGTTCGTCACGTCCGCCGCAGATCCGCACCACCAGGCCGCCCGCAGCCGCCACCGGACGCACCACCAGTCAGGCCGCAGCCCCCACCGGACGCACCACCAGTCAGGCTGCGACCGCAGCGGACGCACCACACGTCAGCCAGCTGCCGACGCCAACTACCAGCCCACGGCGGGCCGCGGCCGTCGGCACGCTCCACCCGGCCCGACCCACCCGCCGGCCCGACCGCCTACGCCGACCGGCAACCCCCTGGCGGACCACGGCGATGCCGGCCCACTTCACACGCCGGGCGCTTCACACGCCGGGCGACGGCCGGCGTCGGTCGCCGCCGAGGCCGGCCCACGTCAGCCCACGGCCGAGCGCTGCGCCCGGCTCCGTCAGCCGCGGTCGACGGCCGCGAGGATGGCGTCGCCGAGTTCTGCGGGTCTGGTGAACTGCGGCCAATGGCCGGTGGGCAGGTCCACGTACTCGACGTCGCGGATCGCCGCGAGTTCGGCCACGTACGGGTGACCTTGTGCCACCCACTCGCGGAGCTGCGCGGTCGGGAACTCGCACGCGATGACCGTGACCGGCACGTCGTAGCGCCGCTCGTCGGACAGCACCTGCCTGTCGACCGCCACGCCCTTCGGCTGCGGCACGGCGCGCGACCGGAAGACCGCCCGCAACTCGTCGTCGAGGTCCCGCAGGTCCTCCTCGCCGAACTCCGACCAGTCCGGCAGCGGGACCTCGTCGCCATCCGCGGGCAACTCGTCGTTGATGCAGCCGCCCTGGCCGAGCGGCCCGCTGTCCACGTAGACCACGCGCGCGACCCGGTCCGGCCGCGCGTCCACCACCGCGTGGGCGATCGCCCCGCCGCCGGAGTGCCCGACGAGCACCACCGGCCCCTCGGCGCGGTCGACCTGCGCGACCACGGCGTTCACGTGGTCACGCAGCCCGATGCCAGCGCGGTCGGCGTCCCGCGACTCGAGGCCCGGGAGGGTGAGCGCGCGCACCTGGTGCCCGGCCTTGTCCAGCGCCGGCCGCACGTCGTCCCATGACGAGGCGTCGAGCCAGAAGCCCGGAATGAGGATGATCTCCATGGGCAGGACGCTACGCCCGGCCACTGACAGGCCGCCGGGCCGAGACGGCCGGCCCGGCTCACCCGTTCGGCTGAACCGCAGGCCGGCCTCGCGCGGGCGCGCCCCGAAGGCTCATCGGCGCACGCGACGCTGCCGGGCGGCTGGGGCGAATGGACCGTTCGCCCCGCCGCCCAGGTGACGCGGCCGCACGCCGCGCAGCGGAACCGGCTCAACGGTAGGTAGACCCTCTCCGTGATACCTACCGTTCGTTGAGTAAGTACCGCGACGGTCAGGACAGGTCGCAACGACGGCAGGCGGGTACGAGGGCCGCCGGGGCGGGCCGCGAAGACGGCAGGTGAGTCGCCAGGACCGCACGGCGGTGAGGCGTGACGGGAGAACGGGGCCACCGGGCGAGCGGAGGCCGCACCATGGATGAGGACACGCAGCGCCGTGGACGAGCGGCCACCGGGACACCACGGCGCCGCCACCAGGGTGGACGGCCGGGTACACGTCGCCGCCGGTGGGTGTGCGGTGGGCGGATGAGCTGACGTGAGGTGGTCCCGCGCGGGGGCGGCTGCTTGTACGGTGCGCGCATGTCGCAGCCGTACGACCCGTACCGAGGTGATGATCCGCGGCGTTCGGCAGGGGGTGGCCGGCCAGGGTCAGGGCCACCCGATGGGACCGGGCCACGGCAGGGCGATCCACGGCAGGGCGACCGAGGGTACGGCGACCCTGGGTACGGCCGGTACGGCGGACCCGGTGGGCACGGCGGCGGCCGGGCCGGGCAGGGCGGGTACGGGACGCCGGGGCGTGAT
Organism: Pseudonocardiaceae bacterium; assembly: GCA_036402215.1. Lineage (GTDB taxonomy): Bacteria > Actinomycetota > Actinomycetes > Mycobacteriales > Pseudonocardiaceae > DASXTS01. The sequence continues at coordinate 104 of DASWTI010000388.1, read as the reverse complement.
CCGTACGGCGGGCAGCCGGCGCCTTACTACCAGGGGGCGGCGGGCGGCGCTCCGCGACAGGGGGCGCCCGTGGGGCCGGGCAGCGCTCCGCGACGAGGGGCGCC
>DASWTI010000387.1:0-1942 GCA_036402215.1 Pseudonocardiaceae bacterium | reverse complement strand
GACGGCCACGATGGTCGTCGCGCCGGCGAGCTGGGCCCCCGCGATGGCCGCGTTGCCCACGCCGCCGCAGCCGATGACGGCGACCGAGTCGCCCATGCCCACGCCGCCGGTGTTGACGGCTGCACCGAAGCCGGCCATCACGCCGCAGCCGAGCAGGCCGACCGCGGCGGCGTCGGCCTCGGGGTCGACCTTGGTGCACTGGCCCGCGGCGACGAGGGTCTTCTCGATGAACGCCCCGATCCCCAGCGCCGGGCTCAGCTCGGTGCCGTCGGTGAGGGTCATCTTCTGCTTGGCGTTGTGCGTGGCGAAGCAGTACCACGGCTTGCCCTTCTGGCAGGCGCGGCACTGGCCGCAGACCGCTCGCCAGTTGAGGATGACGAAGTCGCCGGGCGCCACGTCGGTCACGCCCTCGCCGACCGCCTCGACGATGCCGGCCGCCTCGTGGCCGAGCAGGAAGGGGAACTCGTCGTTGATGCCGCCCTCGCGGTAGTGCAGGTCGGTGTGGCACACGCCGCACGCCTGCACCCGCACCACGGCGTCACCGGGCCCCGGGTCGGGCACCACGACGTCCACCAGCTCGACCGGTTCCCCCTTGGCCCGAGAGATCACACCGCGGACCTGCTGTGGCATGTGCCTGCCTCCCATGTCGCGTTCCTGCACGGCTCACGGCGCAGCCTGCCAGGTGCTCCGGCGTCAGGCGAGATCCACCAGCTCGAACACGCGGTAGCGGCCGGGCCCGCGGGCCGCGCAGGTGAGCCGCCGTCCGGCGTCGACCACCCCGGCCCGGACGGTGACGGCGAGCGGGCGGCTGCCGCCGAGCAGCACCCGCCAGCACCCGTCGCCGCGGTTCTCGGTGGCCAGCACGGGCAACGCGTCCACGCCGGCCTCGCCGAGCGCCAGCCGCGCGTGGTGCTGGGCGGCCTGCTGCGGCGGGGGGAGCGCCGAGCGGCCGCGCAGATGGGCGACGTCGACCTCGCCGTCGTCGTAGCGGGCGGCGAGCGCGGCGGCGCGGGCGGACGGGACGTGGCCGAGGTAGAAGCCGTGCGGCAGCAGCACCACGTTGGCGGCGAACCGGTCGCCGCCGATGTGCGAGCACTCCCACGTGCGGTCCGGGTACGCGGCCGCCAGCGCGGCGGCCACCGGGCGGCCGCGGATCGCGCAGCACACGTCGTGCCGGCCGTGCGCGCACACCAGGTACACCGGCTCCGCCGACGGCTCCCCGGCCGACGGGTCGGTGAGCACGTCCAGCAGTTCGGTCTCCTCGGTGTACGAGCCCCAGCGCAGGTTCTCCTGGCCGGGGCGGGAGTCCACGTGGCACCAGCGGCCCCCGGTCCTGGCGTGCGGCGCGGCGCCGGGCCGGCGGATGAGCACGACGCGGGCGCGGTGCAGGTCCGCCCAGGTGGCGAGCCCGGCGACGGCCTCGGGGGCGATGCCGGAGTCGGTGAGCGCGTACCGGCCCCACGGCCCGGGGTGCTCGACCAGCAGCCAGCGCTCGGCCGGCGGCGCGGTCGCCACCATCGCGTCGCCCGCCGCCTCGGCCGCGTCCGCGCAGCGGTAGACCGTCACGGCCGCGGGTGGTTCTCGTCCGGTCCTGCGGTGCGGGCGTCCGGCCGCGCGTCGCCGTCGTCCGGCCGCCCGTCCGACCCGCCGTCCGACCCGCCGTCCGACCCGCCGACCGGCACCAGGACGGCCTCGCGGAGCAGGCGGCGGACCACGGTGAGCTGGTCGTCGGCGTCCAGGCCCGGCAGCTCGCCCACCGTCACCGGGTCACCGCCGAGCAGCACGGGCAGCGCCGCGGCGGTGACCGGCGGCAGCGTGATCGTCCGGTCCGCCAGCTCCAGCACGGTCCCGGCCAGCCGGTGCCGCAGGCCGGGGCGCAGCCGCACCACGTCGCCCACGGCGAGCCCCTCGGCGAACCGCGCGCCGGCCAGCGGGCGCACCG
>DASWTI010000386.1:0-4391 GCA_036402215.1 Pseudonocardiaceae bacterium | reverse complement strand
CGTCGGCCGCGGTGATGGTGGGGATCGGCTCGGCGTTCCTCGACGCGGCGGGGCTCGCCGGCCGCGCGCCGCGCGGGTTCGGGCCGATGCCGTCGTTCCCGGGGGACGTGCCGGAGCCCGGGCGGACCGGGGCCGCGGTGCTGCTGCAGGTGGAGGACGACTCGGCGGCGGCCGTGGACCGGCGGCTCGGGCCGCTGTTACGCGACCTGCGGGCGCTGCGGGTGGCGTGGCGGACCCCGGTGAGCCGCTCCCCCGCCGGGACCGTCGACGGAAAACCGCTGCAGCGCAACACGTTCGGCTTCGACGAGGGCCACGGCAACCCGGCGGCGGAGGCCGTGCTGATCACCGGCGACGCCCCGGGCTGGGCGCTCGGCGGCAGCCTGCTCGCGCTGCGCGTCATCCGGCTGGCGCAGGACCTGTGGGCCGCCGACCGCCCTGAGGAGCAGCGCCGCGTCATCGGTCGGCACCCGGACGGCCGCTGGCTGGACGGCGCCGCCGCCGGCTCCCCCGCGCCGTTCGGCGACGACCCGGAGGGCCTGGTCACGCCGCTGGACTCACACGTGCGGCGGATGAACCCGCGCACCGCCGACGAGCCGCCACCGGTGATGCTGCGCCGCTCCTGGAGCTACCGCGGCGCGACCCTGGCCGGCGGCCATCCCGACGAGGGCATGGTGTTCATGGCGTTCCAGGCCGACCTGGCCGCGGGGTTCGTCCGCGCTCAGCAGCGGCTCACCGGGGACGCGCTGGCGACCTACCTGCTGGCGACCGGCGGCGGCTACTTCGTGGTGCCCACCGCCGACGGGCTCGGCGCACTCCTCACCCCCTGACGGCGCCGCGCGGCCCCGGACGACCGCGCAGAACCGCGCGTGCGTGATCCGTCCGCGCCGTCCGGCGAATACAGTGAATGGCGGAACCGAACTCGTCAGGTGGGGTGGAAGCGCTGCCATTCGCGCCGGACTACGCCGTTCCGCCGAGCCAATGGTCCTGAACAGCGGCCGTTCGGCGCATCGCCATCGATAACCACCGAGAGTAACGTGACGGCTACGCTTCGCTCTCGCTGATCATAAGGGCGGGGCGGCTCCGAATTCGATCGGTGGTCCTTTCATTCACCTTGTCGCATATGACGCAATAGGAATGGCGGGCACGATGAGCAGACGGACACGGTTCATTCGCGTCACCATCGCCACGCTGGCCGTCGCCGGTGGCGTGCTGGTGGGGGTCCCGAGTGCGCAGGCGGCCGACACCTCGGGGTTCGCGCCCGCGGTCGCCGAGGAGGCCGGCGCCGGGCTGGCCGCGGCGACCGGGCTGACCGCGGCCCAGGCGGCCGAGCGGCTGGCCACCCAGGACGCCCGGGTGGCGCTGGGCGAGCGGGTGATGGCCGAGCTGGGCGACCGCGCCGCGGGCATGTGGCTCGACCAGCGGGCCGGCACGGTCGTCGTCGACGTCACCGACGAGGCCGACGCCGCCGCGGTGCGCAAGGCCGGGGCCACGGCCCGGGTCGTGGAGCGCGGCGCCGCCGAGCTGGAGGCGATCCGGGTGGCGCTGACCCGGAACCAGCCCGCCGACACCTCGGTGGGCGTGGACACCGCGGCGAACCAGATCGTGGTGCGGATCGGCCCGAAGGCCACCGGCTCGGTGCTCGCCGACCGGGCCGCCCGGTACGGCGCCGCGGTCCGCGTCGAGCACACCGACGCCTCGTTCAGCACGTTCATCGAGGGTGGTTACCCGATCGTCGGCGCCAGCGGCGGCCGCTGCTCGCTCGGCTTCATCACCACGGCCAACACCGGCCTCACCGCCGGCCACTGCACCCAGGGCATCCCGCAGTGGTGGGAGGGCTGCTGCGGCGGCGGCTACTACGGCCCGTCCATCGCGGTGAACTTCCCGGGCAACGACTTCGGCCTGATCCGCAACGACGGCGGCCTGCCGACCAACGGCGGCCGGGTGTACCTGTACAACGGCACCGCCCAGGACATCTGGACCGCCGCCAACCCGTACGTGAACCTGTACGTCTGCAAGAGCGGCAGCACCACGGGCCTGACCTGCGGCTACGTGTACGGCGTGAACGAGACCGTGTGCTACGCGCAGGGCTGCGTCGGCGGCCTGGCCCGCAGCAACGCCTACGCCGCGCCCGGTGACAGCGGCGGCCCCTGGTTCAACGGCGGCACCGCGGTCGGCCTCACCTCGGGCGGCGGCGGTGGCTGGACCTACTTCCAGCCCGTCGTGCCCGCGCTGAACGCCTACGGCATCTGGGTCGTCTAGGTCCCGTCCGCCGGGCCCCGGCGGACAGGACGAGCCGGCTCGCCGGTGAGCGAACGGACCATGCGCCCCGCGGGTGCGTGCGAACGGTCCGTTCACCCCGGCTGTGAGGATGCTCGGGCTATCCGGATCGGTTGCCCCCCGTCCGGGTGATGCCGGTGCCCGGCCCGCGCTGTGCGGGCCGGGCACCGGTCGTCAGGGCCAGGGATCAGACGGAGTTCCAGGGGTTGGCGGGCTGGTTGTTGATCGCCACCCACATGCGGCCGATGTCACCGGCCGCCCAGTAGGCCCAGCCACCGCCGCCGTCGTGGAACTCGGCCATCCGCCAGCCGGCGCCGAACTGCCCGGAGCACAGCGCGTCGGCCGTGGCCCGCGAGGTCAGGCCGCTGCCGGCCACCGGCGCGGTGAGCCGGACCTCGCCGCGCGCCCAGCCGTTGTTGAAGGTGGGCGACACCCCGGGCGGCACGGCCCGGCCGTCCTGGCGCAGGCACAGCACGGGCAGGCTGGTGCCGACCGCGGTGTCACCGGTGTAGGCGTTGGTCTTGGAGTCCGAGCCCACGTCGACCACGTCGGCGTTCCACTGCCGGGCGAGCAGCGTCCAGGTCATGGCGCGGCCGCTCGTGGTGTTCCACGGGTTGGACGGCTGGTCGTTGATCGCCACCCACATGCGCTGCGGGTCGCCGTACGCCCACATCCCCCAGCCGGTGCCGCCGTCGTGGTGCTCGGCCATCCGCCAGCCGGCGCCGAACTGCCCGGAGCACCGGGCGTCCGCCGCGGCCCGCGAGGTCAGCGCGCTGCCCGCCACCGGCGTCGTCACCCGCACGTAGCCGCCGCTCCAGCCGCTGTACGGGCCGGGCGTCAGGTTCGGCGGCAGCGGCTGCCCGGCCGGCAGGAAGCACAGCACCGGCAGGACCCGGGTGCACGAGGCGTCGCCGCGGTAGGCGTCGGTGTGGAAGTCGTTGCCCACCAGGGTGAGGTCGCGGCCCCACTCCTTGGCGGTCACCGACCACGTCATGCCGCGGCAGTTGGTGGCGGCGCCGCCGATGTGCAGCAGGCGGTTCGGCGAACCGGTGCCGGGGCTGCCCACCTTGTCCGGGGTGGAGGCGGCGACGATGGCGTCGTGCACCTGGGTGGCGTTGTGGCCGGGGTTGGCCGCCAGGTGCAGCGCCGCCGCACCCGCCACGTGCGGGCTGGCCATCGAGGTGCCGGAGATGGTGTTCGTCGCCGTGTCGCTCCCGATCCACGCCGAGGTGATGCCGTCGCCCGGCGCGAAGATGTCGGTGCAGATGCCCCAGCTCGACCACGCGGGCCGCACGTCGTTGCGGTCGGTGGCGGCGACGGTGATCGCGGCGCCCGCCCGGGCCGGCGAGTTGTTGCAGGCGTCGCCGTAGGTGTTGCCGGCGGACACGGCGTAGCTGATGCCGCTGGCGATGGAGTTCGTGACCGCGGAGTCCAGCGTGCTGTTGGCGCCGCCGCCGAGGCTCATGTTGGCCACCGCCGGGCGCACGGCGTTGGCCGTGACCCAGTTGACGCCGTTGACGACGCTGGTGATGGTGCCGAAGCCGTCGCAGTCGAGCACCTTCACGGCGACCAGCCGCACGGCCTTGGCCACGCCGTACTCCGCGCCGCCGACGGTGCCGGCGACGTGCGTGCCGTGGCCGTTGCAGTCGGTGTTCGTGCCGTCGATGCCGTTGTAGCCCCAGGTGGCGCGGCCGCCGAAGGTGGCGTGCGAGGTCAGGATGCCGGTGTCGATGACGTAGGCCCGCACGGTGGACGCGGTCGTCGGGTAGGTGAAGGAGTTGTCCAGCGGCAGGTTCCGCTGGTCGACGCGGTCCAGCCCCCAGGACGGGGGTGACGGCTGGGTGTCGTCGGCGCGCACCACGGCGTCCGGTTCCACCCAGGCGACGGCGGGGTCCTTGGCCAGCGCGGCGGCCTGGCCGGCGGTCAGCCGGGCGGCGAATCCGTTGACCGCGTGCTGCCAGGCGACGACGACGGTGCCGCCGTGCCGGGTGGTCAGGGCGTGGGCGGTGTCGGCCGACGCGGCGCGCGGGGAGGCGTCGTCGCGCAGCACCACCAGGTAGCGGCCGGGGACGACGGGGGCCCCGGCCGGCGCGGCGAGCAGCCCGGCCGGCGCC
>DASWTI010000385.1:0-17121 GCA_036402215.1 Pseudonocardiaceae bacterium | reverse complement strand
GGACACGCGTCCCGGCACCGCACCCACCGGCGGTCCCGGCTCCGCCCCAGGTGGCACCGGCCGCCCCTCCGACTCGCCGGCCACCGCCGGCCGTCCCGGCTCCTCCGCACGGCCGGACCCCGCAGGCCAGCAGGGCAGCGGGCAGCCAGGCAGCGGCCAGCCGGCCCAGAGCCGCGCCGGCGCCACACCCGGTCAGTCCACCGGCCAGCCGTCCACCAGCCGGGCCACCGCGGACAGCGGCAAGGGCGAGGTCGACAAGTCGCAGCAGAACTGGCAGATCCAGCCGCTGCCGGGCGAGCCGCCGCTGACCCTGTACCGGGACAAGCGCATGGTGCTGCTGCCCCCGGGCACGGAGATCGACCGCTACGGCGAGGCCAACGGCAACGTCGCGTACGCGGCGCGCACCAACTACCCGCAGCGCTCGCTGCCCTCCGACTGGAGCAGCCTGCCGTACCACATCTACCGGTTGCAGCGCCCGCTCGAGGCCCTCACCGGCCTCGCCGTCCCGTGGTTCGAGCAGCCCGGCGGCGGCACGGCGTTCGTCCTGCCCCGCGCCATCTCCGACCTCGTCGCCGAAGGCGCCCTCGTCGAGATCAACTGACCACGCGACTGCCCCGGCCACTGGACCCACCGCAACGGCAGTCCCCGGCCACGACCACCGGCCGCCCGGCACCGCAACCCCGGCCACCCCGGCCAGCGGCCACCCCGGCCACCGGCTGCCGTGGCTGCCGCTGCCGGACCACCGCGACCACCGCGGTCTCGCAGCCGACTGGTCGACGTGACCGCTGCGCGCGGGCGTGCTCAGCGGAAGTCGCGGGAAGCCGAGGCGACGCGCAGGTCGAGTTGCTCCAGGTGCTCGGCGATCACGGTGACCACCTCGCCGGCCCGCTCGACCGTGCCGCGTACCACGAGCGCGGAGCTGCCGCGCGCCACCTGGCGGTAGCGGGACCAGACGCGCTCCCAGCACAGCACGTTCACCATGCCGGTCTCGTCCTCCAGGTTGACGAAGGTGACGCCGCGCGCGGTCGCGGGCCGTTGCCGATGGGTCACCGCGCCGGCGACCAGCACCCGCCGGCCGTGCGGTGCCTCCCGCAGCGCCTCGGCCGTGAGCACGCCGAGCCCGTCGAGGTAACCGCGCAGGAACTGGGTGGGGTACGAGTCCGGCGAGACCCCGGTGGCCCACACGTCCGCGGCCGCCGTCTCCAGCGGGCTCATCGGCGGCAGCTCGGGCGCGTGCACCTCGCCGACCAGTCCCGGCAAGGATTCGTCGTCCTCCCGTGCCGCGGCACCGGCCGTCCAGAGCGCCTGCCGCCGGTCCGCGCCGAACGGGGCGAACGCCCCCGCCGTGGCCAGCGCCTCGGCCTGGGGCACCCGTAGTCCCACGCGCCGTGCCACGTCCGACATGCCGGTGTACGGCCCGTTGGCCTCGCGCTCGTCCACGATGCGCTGTGCGAGCGTGTCGCCGATACCGCGCACCGCGGCGAGCCCGATCCGCACCGCCGTGGAGGTGTCCGGCGCAGTGCCGGGCGACGGTGGCCCGTACTCCAGCCGCGGTCGCGGCGCATCGCGGTCGAGCGCCTCGAGGGTGGCGTACGCGAGGCTCGCGTTGACGTCCGGCCCGTACACGACGACGCCGTGCCGCCGCGCGTCGGCGATGAGCGACTGCGGGGAGTAGAACCCCATCGGCTGGGCGCGCAGCAGCGCCGCGCAGAACGCCGCCGGGTAGTAGAGCTTGAACCAGGCGCTGTAGTAGACGAGCGACGCGAAGCTGATGGAATGACTCTCCGGGAACCCGAAATTGGCGAACGCGACCATTCTTTCGAAGACTTGCTCGGCGAGCTCACGGGACATGCCTTTGGTCGTCGCACCTTCGATGAAACGACCTTCGAGCCTCTTCATGCGCGCCGCCGACCGTTTCGCGCCCATCGCCCGGCGCAACTGGTCCGCCTCCGCCGCCGTGAACCCGGCGACGTCGATCGCCAGGCTCATCACCTGCTCCTGGAAGATCGGCACGCCGTACGTCCGGCCGAGCGTCTTCTTCAGCGAGTCGTGTTCCGGCACCCAGGTCTCCTGGCCGAGCTTGCGGCGGATGTAGGGGTGCACGGAGCCGCCCTGGATGGGCCCGGGGCGGATGAGCGCGACCTCGACGACCAGGTCGTCGAACTTCCTCGGACGCAGTCGCGGCAGCGTCGCCATCTGCGCGCGCGACTCCACCTGGAAGACCCCGATCGTGTCGGCCGCGCACATCATGTCGTAGACGTGGGGGTCGACGGGCTGGAGCTGGAACCGGTCGATGAGCCGGCCGTGCCAGTCCCGCACCAGATCGGTCACGTAGTGCAGCGCGGAGAGCATCCCCAGCCCCAGCAGGTCGAACTTGACCAATCCGACTGCGGCACAGTCGTCCTTGTCCCACTGCAGAACGCTGCGTTTCGGCATCCGGGCCCACTCGACCGGGCACAACTCACCCACCGGACGAGCTGCCAGCACCATGCCACCGGAGTGGATGCCGAGGTGCCGCGGAAACCCGTCGATCTCCTCCGCGAGCTTCACCACCTGATCCGGGATGTCGTCCACGTCGGCGCGGTCGAGCGGCCCCCACCGGTCGATCTGCCGGCTCCAGGCGTCCTGCGCGCCGGCGCTGTGCCCCAGCGCCCGCGCCACGTCCCGGACCGCGGAGCGCCCCCGGTAGGTGATGACGTTGGCGACCTGCGCCGCGTACTCGCGGCCGTAGTAGTCGTAGACGTGCTGGATGACCTCCTCACGGCGATCCGATTCGATGTCGAGGTCGATGTCCGGATATCCGTCCCGGTCCGGAGCAAGGAACCGTTCGAACAGGAGATTGTTCTTCACCGCGTCGACATTGGTGATGCCGAGCGCGTAACAGACCGCGGAATTGGCGGCCGACCCACGCCCCTGGCAGAAGATATCCTGCTTCTCGCAGAACTCGACAATATCGCGCACGATGAGGAAGTAACCGGGGAAGTTCTTGCTCTCGATGATCTCCAGCTCGTGGTGGAGCTGCGCGTACGCCCGCGGTGAGTCCACGGAGGAGCCGTACCTGCGCAACGCCCCCTCGAACGTGAACTCCCGCAGCGTCCTGGCCGGATCGGCATACCGCGACGCGGGCAGTTCGGGCGGGTCGAGCAGCAGGTCGAAGGCACACGCCAGCCCATGGTCCGCGGCCCGCTCCACCGCCCCGGGAAAGCGGGCGAACCGCGCCGCCATCTCCGCCCCCGACCGCAGGTGCGCCATCCCCGCCGGCGGCAACCACCCGTCCTGCTCGTCCAGCGACCCCCGCGCCCGGACCGCCGCCAACACCCCCGCCACCCGCCGCTGCCCCGGCGTCGCATAGTGCACCGCGTTGCTGGCGACGGTCGGCACCCCCACCCGCCGTGCCACCTCGTCCAGCGCGTCGTTGTCCTCGTCATCGGTCGGCAACCCGTGATCGATCAACTCGACCAGCACGTTCTCCCGCCCGAACAACTCCACGAGCCGCCGCAACTCCGCCTCCGCCCGCGGGAACCGCACTACCTCCCCACCCGCACCCCCCACACCTTCCCCACCCGACCCGACACCGTCGCCGGACCCACCGCCGGACCCACCGCCAACCGGGCAATCACCAACCGGACCACCGCCGGGCGACCCGCTGCCAACCGACCCGCCGCTGGACAAGCCATCACCAGGCGGCCCGCCACCGGCCCACCCGTCGTCCGCCGGGCCGCCGCCGGGCGACTCGTCGCCGGGGCCGTGGCGTGACGGCACCGGCCCGGAGGACGCTGGCCCGGCCCCGGCCGGCCCCTTGCCCAGCCCAGCGGTGGCCTGGTCGTGAGCGGTGTCGTCCCGCCCCGCGCGCCAGGACCACCCCACCTCATGGGCAGGCGCCGGCCGCCACACCTCGTCCTGCCCTGCCCGGTCGCCCGCCTTCTCACGCGCATCCGCATCCACCGTGGCGTCCGCATCCACCGCGCCGCCGACCTCCGCCGTGGCACCCGCCTTCGCCGTGCCTCCTTCCACAGCCACACCGGACCTGGCCGCACCGGACCCGGCCGCTCGGGCGCGCCTCCGCATTGAGCCGCGCGCGGAGGATCGCCTCGCCGCCGTTGCCCGGGCAGCGGCCTTGACAGCCTCCATGGCCGCCGCGAGCGGCAACGGCCCCTCCACCCGGTCGCGAGCCAGCGCCTGACGGACGGCGCCCTTGCGGCAGCCAGTGAGTATCAGCCAGGTTCCCCCCGCCATGGCCGCGATTTCGTCGAGGTCGTAGTCCGGATATCCCTTGAGCTCCCCCCTCCGGTTCGCCGCCGTGATGACATGACAGAGCCGGTGGTAACCCTCGGCACTGCGCGCCAGCACCAGCAGGTGTGTCCCGATCGGATCCGGCGTCCCCGTCCGCACCCCGTCGTCGGTGGGACGGAGCCCCAGGTTGAGCTCGGCCCCGTAAATGGTCTGGACCCCCAGCTCACGCGCCGCCTCCGCGAACCGCACCACCCCGTACATGCCGTCGTGGTCCGTGATCGCCAGCGCCGTCAGCCCCAGCCGCGCCGCCTGCTCCACCAGCGTCTCCGGATGGCTCGCGCCGTCCAGGAAGCTGAAGTTGGAGTGGCAGTGCAACTCCGCGTATCGCACCTCCTTCGCCTCCGGCGGCGGCTCGATGGGCGGCGCCACGTACTCCCCCCGCTGCCGCGTCCACGCCGGGCTGTCCCCGCCGTCCCCCGGATGCCGCACATCCCGCCCGTGCCGCCGATCCGGCAACAACGGCCGCACCACCCCCGCCACCGGAGCCCCCACCTCGGCCCCCGCCGCACCCCTTCCTCCATGGCCCCGTGGGACCTTCCCCCCAGGCCCCGCCAGGCCCTTCCCTTCGGCATCCGCCACAACCTTCCCGCCGGCGCCCGCCGCAGCCTTTCCTCCAGCCCTCTGCGGAACCCGGCCCCCGGCCGCCGAAGCGTTCCCTTGCCCTCCAAGCGCCACCGGCCGAACCTCGGCCGCCGCTCCACCCTCACTCCCGTCAACTGATGCGCCACCCCCGCCGCCGACGCCACCCGCTGCGGCACCTCGGCCGCCGTCCCCGCCGACCGCCGCACGATCACCTCCTGCCGCCCCACCAGCAGCCGTCGCCCCCGCAGCAGCCGCCCCACCTCCTGCCGCCCCGGCAGGCGTCGCACCAGCAGGCGCCCCGGCGGCGCGGCGCCTCCCGGCTCGTCCGCCACGGGGCTGCGCCTGCCGGGCCGACCGCGCGCCGGCCCTCTCGTCCGGCGCGCCAGCCGATCCGCCGGCCGAAGTACCCTCACCGGCCGGAGCGCCCCCGTCGGCCGAACCGCCTTCACCAGCCGGAGTGCCCTGGGCTGCGTCGGCCGAGGACGCGCGTGCGGACGAGCCGCGCCGGGCGGGGCGCGGGCGGCCGGAGAGCACGCGTTCCATCTCGGACCAGGGCAGGTCGGCCTGGCTGTCCCAGCCCATCAGTCGTACACCCCCTCGACGTGCCAGCGGCTGTGCTCGCAGGCCAGGAGCAGCGGCGGCCCGTCGCGCAGGGTCACCTGCAGCCGTGCCCGCCGCCGGCCACCGCCGTCCCACCAGCGTTCCTCGACCGGCCACGGCCCGGCCCAGCCGAGCACCTCACCGGCCGGTCCGTCCTGCACCCGCACCCGATGCGGCGGCGCGGTGAGAACGGCTCGCGCGGTCACCCCGACCGACACCCCGTCCGCGTCGAGCAGCTCGGCAGCCGGCGCGGCCCCGGGCGGGTAGACCGTGGCGGGCGAGGGCGCCGGCAGCTGACCGGGCCACGGCGGCTCGACCGGCCGCTCCGGCACCCGCTCGTCGCCCCAGGCCACCATGCGCACGCGCTGCGCCGGATCGCGACCGCCGCCGAGCACCGCGGTGAACACGGAGTCGGGCCCGAGCAGCCCCTGCACCCGCACCAGCGCCCGCCCGGCCCGCTCGCTGCTCTCGCCTTCCCCCTCACCCCACAGACCACGCTGCAGCACTCCCACGCGCACGACCTCGTCCGGCGCCAGCCGCAGCAGCGTGATCCCGGCCGTGGGCCCCCCACGCGCCCGGGAACGCGCGGCCGCACCCGTGATCCAGGCGTCGAGCTGCCAGCGCACCCGGTCCGTGATGCCGGCAGGACCCAGCGGTTCCGCGCACCGCCACAGCCGGGACAACGGCTCGCCGTTCTCGGTCTCCGCGTACACCTCCAGCCGAGTGCAGGCCAGGCCACGGTCGGCCAGCAGCTCGTGCAACCGCGCGGCCGGTTCCCGCGCGGCGAACGCGGCCGTGTCCACCCGTTCCACCGGCGGGTCGAAGCGCCGGCTCACGGCAAGGTCGACCGGCGGTGGCCTGCCGGTCAGTGGGCGGACGTCGTGCCCCCCGGCGAGCCGATGGGCCAGCACCGCCGCGGCCCCGAACCGGGAGGCCACGTCCCGCACCGGGAGCGCGGCGAACGCCCCGAGGGAACGCAGCCCGAGCCGGCGCAGCAGGTCGACGAGTTCCTCGGTGCCTTTGGCCGCACGGCTGTCGGCCTCGAGCCGCAGCAGCTCGGCGACTCCCAGCGGCGCGAGGAAGTCCGCCGAGTGGCCCGCCTCCACCACCACGCCGCGGTGCGCCGCCAGCGTCGCCGCGAACAGGCCGTCCGCGATGCCCACCTGGCACTCCACGCCGGCCTCGGCCGCCACGGCGTCCATGATGCGTTCGGCGGCCTGGTGCTCCCCGCCGTAGTAGCCCACCGGTCCCCGTGCGGCCAGCACGAGGAGGCCGGGTCGGATCACCTCCACTCCTGGGGCCATCGCCTCGACGGCGCAGGCCACCGGCTCGAACATCCGCGCGTCGCGGTCCCGGTCGTTCTCGAACACCATCAGGTTCGGGCTGCACGCCTGCGCCTCGCGCTTGCGTTGTCCTCGTCGTACTCCGTCCATGCGTGCCGCCGCCGAGCAGGTCAGCACCCGATTCGCCGCCAACACCGCGGTCGCCCGCTCCGGGGACACGCCGTGCACCATGCCCGCGGCCACCACCGGCCAGTCGGGACACCACACGGCGATCGTCCGGGCAGGCACCCGTCACCTCACCGACCGCAGCCCACCGGGAGCCCGCGGCTCCGGAACCGCGGACTCCCCCGGCGACGGCGGCGAGGGGAACGAGGAGGCCGGTGGAAGCACCGCCGCCGACTCCGACGACGGCCGGTCCGGGCCCACCACCGTCAGCGCCGGAGCCACGGACTCCGCCGTGCTCCCCTCACCCACCAGCATCAGTTCGGCGCTCCGGGGCCGGGCCGCCGCACCGCGACCGGTCGCGCGCACGGTGACCCGCATCGATCGCAGCCGGCCGTGACCGGACCCCACGCCATCCCATGTCATGTCCCCGCCCTCCAGCCGGACGTCGGCGCCAGGCCAGTCGTCCAAGGGCAGCAGTACCGCGCCGCGTTGCCGCGCGCGGCCGGTCAGGCGTCGCATCTCCGACGCCGACAGCCGACTCGTTCCCGCCAGTGCGACCAGCTCCACCCCGTCGAGCAAGGCCGCCGCCACAGTCACCAGCTCCGCTCCCGGCCGGGGGACCAGGACGAGCCGTTCCACCACCACTCCGGCCTCGGTGGCAGCCAGCACCCCCAGATCGGGCCGGCCCACCACCGCGACCCAGGACCCGGCCGCCGACGCCGCGCTGAGCAGCGTGAACAACAACGAGGTCGGCCCGCGCACGACAACGACCGATCCTCGTCGCAGTCCACCCCACGGCAGCAACGACGCCAGCGACCCGGGCACCGGTACGGTCCGCGGCTCCGCCGTGGTCCCGTCCGCCCCGGAAACGGCCAGGTCCGACGCCGGCACGACGCCCGGTACACGACCGACCGTCACTGCGGACACCGCGCCACCTCCCCTTGCCTCTCGCACCAGGCCGTGGGGAGACGGCGTGTCGGGGCGGCCGGGCTCGGATCCGGCCGCCCCTGCTCGGACACACATCGTTCGAACACGTGTTCGAGTTCTGCTAATCTAACCCCGTCGGCAGCGACCGGCAAGTCCCAGTCAGGGACACGTCAGGGGGCGGACGAGGGGGATCAATGCGTCACGGGGAACAGGCGCGCGCGGGCACGCGGCACACGCCGACGGCACCGCGCGCGAGGAACACAGCGCACCGCGGGGACGTCACGCACGCGAACAAGAACCACCCGCGAAACACGCCCGCGCGGAGGGCGGCAGCGCGCGAGGCGCCCGGTCACGAGGGCACTGCGTCTCCGGCCGGACAGGTCGGAAGATCCACTGATCCGGTGATCATCACGTCCGGCACGGCCGGAGCGGGGTCAGTGCGCGAAGTGCCGTGTCCCGGTGAGGTAGAGCGCCACGCCGGCGGCCTTCGCCGCCTCGACGACCTCGGCGTCACGCACCGAGCCCCCGGGCTGCACGACCGCGCGCACGCCCGCGTCGATGAGCACCTGCAAGCCGTCCGGGAAGGGGAAGAAGGCGTCCGACGCCGCCACCGCGGCCCGCGCACGATCACCTGCCCGGGCGACTGCCAGCCGGGCGGCATCGACCCTGTTCACCTGGCCCATACCCACGCCCACCGTCGCGCCGCCCGCGGCGATCACGATCGCGTTGGACTTCACCGCGCGACACGCCCGCCAGGCGAACGCCAGCTCGGCGAGCGTGGCGTCGTCCGCCAGGTCGCCGCAGGCCAGCGTCCAGCCGGTGGGCTCGTCGCCGGCGGAGTCGATCGCGTCCCGGTCCTGGAGCAGCAGCCCGCCGGTCACCGGCCGCAGCTCGATGCCGCTGCGGGCCGGCGCGTCGGCGATCAGCAGGCGCACGTTCTTCTTCCGCGCCAGGACCTCGACGGCACCATCGGCGTACGCGGGCGCGACCACGACCTCGGTGAACACGTCGGCGATCTGCTCGGCCATCCGCACCGTGACCGGCCGATTCGCCGCGATCACCCCACCGAAGGCACTCACCGGATCGCAGGCGTGCGCCCGTGCGTGCGCGTCGGCGATCGCGTCACCGGTGCCGCCGTCGGCCAGCGAAATCGCGATACCGCACGGGTTGGCGTGCTTGATGATCGCGACGCACGGCAGCGTGTGGTCGTACGCGGCCCGCAGCGCCGCGTCGGCGTCCACGTAGTTGTTGAACGACATCTCCTTGCCGTGCAGCTGCGTGGCCGAGGCCAGCCCGGTGCCGCCGCGCGACACGTAGAGCGCGCCACGCTGGTGCGGGTTCTCGCCGTAGCGGAGCACGGAGCCGCGGCGCCAGGACGCGGCGAGCCAGCCCGGGAAGCCGGTGCCCTCGTCGTCCGGCGCGAGCACCGAGCCCATCCAGGAGGCGACGGCGACGTCGTACGACGCCGTGTGCCGGTAGGCCTCCGCTGCGAGCGAACGGCGGTGTCCCTCGGTCAGGCCGCCGGCCGCCAGCTCGCCGATCAGCCAGTCGTAGCGGGACGGGTCCACCACGACCGCCACGTTCGCGTGGTTCTTGGCGGCCGCACGCACCATGGCGGGGCCGCCGATGTCGATCTGCTCGACGCACTCGTCCTGCGCCGCGCCCGAGGCCACCGTCTCCTCGAACGGGTAGAGATTCACCACGAGCAGGTCGAATGCCTCGATGTCCAGCTCGGCCAGCTGCGCCTTGTGCTCCGGGCGGCGGACATCCGCGAGCAACCCGGCGTGCACCCGCGGGTGCAGCGTCTTCACCCGTCCGTCGAGGCACTCGGCGAAACCTGTGACCTCCTCGACGCGCGTCACCGGCACCCCGGCGTCCGCGATCCGGGCGGCGGTGGACCCGGTGGACACGATCCGCACGCCGGCCGCGTGCAACGCCGTGGCCAGCTCGAGCAGGCCGGTCTTGTCCCAGACGCTCACCAGCGCCCGGCGCACCGGAGTGCGCGCTTCGCTGCTCACGGGATGGTCACCTCTCGTCCGGTGATGGTCGCGCCCGCCGTGGCCAGATCGGCTACCACGTCGACCAGCAGGCGTCGTTCCACGGTCTTGATGCGCTCGTGCAGAGCGGCCTCGTCGTCCCCCGGCTCGATGGGCACGGGGTGCTGGGCCAGCACCGGACCGGTGTCCACCCCGCCGTCGACCAGGATGATCGAGCAGCCGGTGACCTTCGCCCCGTACGCGAGCGCGTCGCGCACGGCGTGGGCGCCCGGGAACGCCGGGAGCAGCGCGGGGTGGCTGTTGATCACGCGGCCGCCGAAGCGCGCCAGGAAGTCCGGGCCGAGCAGCTTCATGAACCCGGCCAGCACCACGAGGTCCGGCTCGTACCCCGCCACGGCATCGACCAGCGCCCGATCCCAGGCGGCGCGGTCCTCGTGGTCGCGCAGCCGCACGACGAAGGTCTCCGCACCGGCCTTCTCCGCGCGGCGCAGGCCCTCGATGCCGTCGCGGTCCGCGCCCACGGCGACCACCGTGGCCGGATGGTCCTCCGCGTCGAGCAGGGCCTGCAGCAGGGTGCCCGACCCGGACACCAGGACCACGAGTCGCGCCGGCACCGGCATCTCCAGCCGGCGGCGCTCAGCGGTCGCGCTCAGCGGGCCACTCCCTCCGCGCAGGTCAGCAAGCTTTGCGCGGGTCAGCGTAGCCACGCCGGTCAGACCGACCCGCACCTCCCCCTCGGCGCGCACTCACCCCTACGACCGGCTCAGAGCAACGACCAGGGCGGCGGGGATGACGATCCACGCGAACACGGCGACCGTCAGGGAGGTGGCGGGGATGCGGACGGGATCCAGCGCGCCGACGCCGAGTGGGCCGCCGGCCAGGGTGGCCAGGAGCGTGCAGCCGAGAGCCGCGACAGCTCCGGCGGTGACGACGGTGCCCAGGAGGTGGGTACGCGCCCCGGCGGATGGGTGCGCGGGGCTGTGAATCGGGGGGACGTCGACTGTCGTTGCCGTATCGGTGACGGCCAGGCGGGTGATCTCTGAGCCGCGGGTGGCCGACGCTCCAGTGGCCGGGGTGACGGTGGCTGGGGCGGCGTGGGTATCGGAGGTGAGGGCGGCGCGGATGATGGAGCGGCCGGTGAGGATGCCGATGGCGGCGGGCAGCAGCACCACGACGGGAAGCCAGGAGGGTGGGGGGCCGTCAGGGAGGGCGGCGAGGAGGGGAACGGCAGGCAGAGGGGCGAGATCGGCGCCGAAGGGGGTGATGGACACGGCGCCCACGGAGAGACCGGGGCCGGCGAGCCAGGACAGGGCAGCGACGACGGCATTGGGGAGGTACGCGACGGAAACGAGGGTGACGCCGGTCGCGCCGCCGGTGAATGGCGCCCAGGTAGCGAGGGTGGCGCCGAGTTCGGGGGCGGACAGCAGGAGTGCGGCGAGGACACACAGCGCGCCGACGGTGAGGAGGCCGCGGAGCGCGCGAAGGCCTGCCCGCACGCCGCGGATCGCCCAGGTGGGGGCCAGCGGCGCGAGCACGTTGTCCAGGCCCGCCGAGCGGAGCCCGCCGATGACTGCGGCCGCCGCGGCGATGCCGGCGCAGCCGACGACAGCCTCGGCCGGGGAGACGCTCATCCGTTCGGACGGCGCGGCGAGGGCGACGAGTGCTCCGGCGACGCCGTGCGGCACGGCGAACGCGGCGGTGAGGATCGCCAGGAGTGGGGGCGTGCGCCAGGCCAGTCGTTCCGCCGCGCCTCGGGCGGCGCCGGCCAGCAGGCAGCCGAGGCCGAGCGTCGGCAGCAACGGCAGCACACCGAGCGGCGCGACCGCGCCGTCGCCCACTCCGACGTCCAACGGCACCTGGTGCGCCGCCAACCAGAGCAGTGCGGCGACTCGTGGCGTCCTCTCGGGCGACCACGGAGCTCCGGCCGCCGGCCCCAGGAGCGCGACGAGCGCCACCATCGCCCCGAAACCGGCGAGCAGCGGAAGCAGCACCGCGGCCGCCACCACGCGCACGGCCACGAACCCACGTACGGCCGGCCGTTCGCCGCCAGGCCGGAGGTCGGCACGGTCCGGGTCGGCGACCTTCGGGGCTTCGGCGGCGTTCGGGGCCTCGGCGGCGTCCGTGGATGTAGCGGTGCTCGTGGGGTCGGAGGGAACGAGGACGGCGCCGGTTGTGGACCTGGCGAATGCCGCTCCGTAGCTGTGCGCCGGCGGGAGCCCGTTCCCGGTCGTGGACCCGGTGGATGCCAGTCCGTAGCTGTGCGCCGGCGGGAGCCCGTTCCCGGTTGGCGAGGCGATGGTTGGTGGGACGGCTGCGATCCGTGGAGTGACGGCGATTGGTGAGGCGGCGGCGGTTAGTGGGGTGCCGGCGATTGCCCGGGTCGCGGCGGTTGGTGGAGTGACGGCGGTTGGAGTGACGGCGGCTGGAGTGGCAGCGGCCGGTGGAGTGACGGCTGGTGGGGGTGTTCGGGGAGCCGGAGGGTCGGCCGGGCTACGGGTGGCGTCGGCCGGGGAGGTTCTGGTGGAGGGGTCGGAGGTGACGCTGTCGTTGGCGCCGTCGAGGTAGGTGCCGACGTCGGGGGCAGTCACGCACGGCACGGTCGCAGCCGGGCGCGGCAGGTTGCGGGAGGCCGCGCCGCGAGTACCCGAATCGGGGGATGATCAGCCAGCCACCCGTAATAGCAGCTCAGGGCCTCGGAGGGCACGATCGCGGTGGCGCGGTGGCGCTTCAAAGAGCGGTACGCAGCGTGGCCGGCGCGGCGGCGGGGGCCGCAGGTCGATCGGCGGACTGAGTGACCGGACGTGGTCAGTCGACCGTCGGCCCTGTCATGAAGGCACAGCGCCTCGGCACAACCGGCCACAGCGCGGTACGCACGGCACGGCACGGCCACGCCGGCAGGTCACGGCACGGCCGGCGCGGCACGCCCGGCGCGGCCCGGTCAGCACAGCACGGCCAGCCCGGCACGGCCGGCGAGCATGGCTGCGCCCTGCCAACCGGGGTAGGTGGCAGGGCGCAGCGGAGAACGTGTCGTCAGGAGCCGAAGTTGCCGGGCTGGCCCTGGGCGCCGCCGTACGGCTGCTGGCCGTAGGGCTGCTGGCCGAACTGGGGACGGTCGCCACCCTGGGGCGGCTGGCCGTGCTGGGCGGGGGGCTGGCCGGGCTGGTTCGGCGCCTGGCCGGGCTGACCGCCGAACGGCTGCTGGCCGAACTGGCCCTGGCCGGGCTGACCGCCGAACTGACCGGGCTGACCGGGCTGACCGTGGCCACCGAACTGGCCGGGCTGGCCGGGCTGGCCGGGCTGGCCGTGACCACCGAACTGCTGCTGGGGGAACGAGCCGGAGCCGGGGTTCCAGCCGCCGGGCGGGCCGTACGCGGGGGCCTTGGGCTTCATCTTGATGACGCCCGACTCGGTGAGCAGCGCGAACCAGAGTGCGCCGAGCTGCAGCAGGCCGGCGAGCAGGATGACGATGGAGATCGCGGTGGTGTCGAGTTCGCTCTGGACGATCGCGACGAGCAGCAGCAGGAATGCGACCGTGGCCAGCAGGGTGGCGGGCAGCAGGGTGTTGGTGGCCTTGAGCAGCGCGCCGGCCGCGGCGAGGAGGCCGCCGCCGAGGAACAGGGCCAGGGTGAGCGCGCCGACGACCAGCGCGGCGTCGTCGGAGAAGGTGCAGGCGTAGATCACCAGGGCCAGGCCGGCGGCGACCAGGCTGAGAATGAAGCCGAGGTTGGGCCCGGCGGCCGGCTCACCCGACGGAGCGGGCTGCGGGACGGCGGGCTGATGGCCGCCGAACGGCACGGACATGACGGGAGCCTCCTCGGGCGCGTGTGCTGGGCCTGCGAAACGCTAGCGGATCGGCCCTGATCGCGTGGGGTGATCAGTCACGGTGCGTCCAGCGGCATGTCCGCCGCGCCAGCAGGCAGGGCCCGCACGCAGCCACGATCACCCCGCCCGCACCATGATCACCTGCCCGCACAGTGACCCCCGCCGCCCGTACGATGATCACCCGCGCGTCATGATCACCGCCGCCCGCACAGGGACCCCCGCCACCGCCACCGCCACCGCCACCGCCACCGCCACCGCCACCGCCACCGCCACCGCCACGAGCGTGATGATCAGGAAGCCACGAGCAGGAGCCACGGCGGGCGAACGCGAAACGCCGCGATCCCCCGGGAGCGGGAAACCGCGGCGTCGCGTCGACAAGAGGAAACCGGCGCGCCTAGACGAGCGCGCGCATGACCTCCTGCATGAGGGCGGCGGCCTCGGACGGGGTGCGGCCGACGCGGACGCCGGCGGCCTCGAGAGCCTCCTGCTTGGCCACCGCGGTGCCGGAGGAGCCGGAGACGATGGCGCCGGCGTGGCCCATGGTCTTGCCCTCGGGGGCGGTGAACCCGGCGACGTACCCGACGACGGGCTTGGTGATGTTGGCCTTGATGTACTCGGCGGCCCGTTCCTCGGCGTCGCCGCCGATCTCGCCGATCATGACGATGGCGGAGGTCTCGTCGTCGTCCTGGAAGGCCTGCAGGCAGTCGATGTGCGTGGTGCCGATGACCGGGTCGCCGCCGATGCCGACCGCGGTGGAGAAGCCGATGTCGCGCAGCTCGTACATCATCTGGTACGTCAGCGTGCCGGACTTCGAGACCAGCCCGATGCGGCCGGCGGAGGTGATGTCCGCGGGGATGATGCCGGCGTTGGACTTGCCGGGCGAGATCACGCCGGGGCAGTTCGGGCCGACGATCCGGGTGCGGTTGCCGCTCGCGCAGGCGTGCGCCCAGAAGTACGCGGTGTCGTGCACGGGGATGCCCTCGGTGATCACCACGGCGAGCCCGATGCCGGCGTCCACCGCCTCGATGACGGCGCCCTTGGCGAAGCGCGGCGGCACGAAAACGACGGTGACGTCGGCGCCGGTCTCGGCCATCGCCTCGCCGACGGAGTCGAACACCGGCACGGCGGTGCCGTCGAAGTCGACCTTCTGGCCGCCCTTGCCGGGGGTCACGCCGCCGACGATCGTGCTGCCGGCGGCGAGCATGCGCCGGGTGTGCCGGCTGCCCTCGGAGCCGGTCATGCCCTGCACGATGATCTTGGACTGCTCCGTCAGGAAGATCGCCATCTCACGCCCCTACCGCGGCAAGCCGAGCGGCCTCACGGGCCGCGTTGTCCATGGTGTCCACCTGCTGCAGGCCGGGCAGCGCGGCCTCGGTGAGGATGCGGCGGCCCTCCTCGGCGTTGTTGCCGTCCAGCCGCACCACGATCGGCCGGTCGACGGCCTCGCCGCGGGAGCCGAGCAGGTCGAAGGCCTGGACGATGCCGTTCGCCACCGCGTCGCAGGCGGTGATGCCGCCGAAGACGTTGACGAAGACCGAGCGCACGTCGGCGTCGGACAGGATGATCTCCAGCCCGTTGGCCATCACCTCGGCCGAGGCGCCGCCGCCGATGTCCAGGAAGTTGGCGGGCTTGACGCCGCCGAACTCCTCGCCGGCGTAGGCGACGACGTCGAGCGTGGACATGACGAGCCCGGCGCCGTTGCCGATGATGCCGACCTGGCCGTCGAGCTTGACGTAGTTGAGGTCCTTCTCCTTGGCGCGCGCCTCCAGCGGGTCCTCGGCGGCCCGGTCCACGAACTGCGCGTGGTTCGGGTGCCGGAAGGAGGCGTTGTCGTCCAGGGTGACCTTGCCGTCGAGGGCGACGATCTTGTCCTCGGGGTCACGGACCAGCGGGTTCACCTCGACGAGCGTGGCGTCCTCGGCGACGAACGCGGCCCACAGCTTGGTCACCACGTCGACCACCTGGTCGGCGACCTCGGCCGGGAAGTTGGCCGCGGTGACGATCTCGCGGGCCTTCGCCTCGTCCACGCCGGCGATGGCGTCCACCGGGACCTTGGCCAGCGCCTCGGGCTTGGTGGCGGCGACCTCCTCGATGTCCATGCCGCCCTCGACGCTCGCCATGGCGAGGAAGGTGCGGTTGGCGCGGTCGAGCAGGAAGGAGAAGTAGTACTCCTCGGCGATGTCGCTGGCCGGGGTGACGAGGACCTGCTTCACCACGTGGCCCTTGATGTCCAGGCCCAGGATGGCCTCGGCCTTGGCCCGCGCGGACGCGGCGTCCTCGGCGAGCTTCACGCCGCCGGCCTTGCCACGGCCGCCCGTCTTCACCTGGGCCTTCACCACCACGGCCCGGCCGTACTCGGCCGCCGCGGCCTCGGCCTCCTCGGGGGTGACGGCCACGCGGCCCGGCAGCACCGGGACTCCGTGACCGGCGAAGAGATCCTTCGCCTGGTACTCGTACAGGTCCACGCGACCTCTCCTCGAACGACGCCGGTCTGTGTCCGCACGCTCGACGCGCGGGGCGGAACGTGCGCAAGAGACCTTAGCCGCGGGCGGCCCCGCCGATTCAGCCGCCCGGTGTGGGGTGTGCCACGGCGGACGGATCAGTCGTTGCCGACGTTGTCCCTGATCCAGGCGACGATGTCGGTGGTGGCCGCGCCGGGGGTGAAGACCTTGGCGACGCCCAGGTCGGCCAGCTTGGGGATGTCCTCGTCGGGGATGATCCCGCCGCCGAAGACCACGACGTCCTCGGCGCCCTTCTCCTTGAGCAGCTCGACGACCTTGGCGAAGAGCGTCATGTGCGCGCCGGAGAGCACCGACAGCCCGACGGCGTTGGCGTCCTCCTGGAGCGCGGTCTCGACGATCTGCTCCGGGGTCTGGTGCAGGCCGGTGTAGACGACCTCCATGCCGGCGTCACGCAGCGCCCGCGCGACGACCTTGACGCCGCGGTCGTGGCCGTCGAGGCCCGGCTTCGCGACGACGACCCGGATCCGACCGCTCATCGAGGCTCCTCCCGCACGGGGCGACGGCGGCGCCACCGGTTTCGGACGCGCGCCCGTCCCGCAGGGTACCGGCGGGCGGCCGGTCCGACCCCCCGGCCGTGATCGTCGTCGCGCGGCGGGCGGCCAGGGCCGGCGGCTAGGGCGACACCGACCACGCGCGGACGGCGGACGGCGGCGCGGGCGCGGCGGCGCGGGTGATGGCGCACGGGCGATGGCGCACGAGCGACAGCGACATCAGCAACGGCGACGCGGGCGCGACGACGCGAGTGGCTCAGGTGCGGGAGCGCCAGGAGACGGCGGCGCCGGCCAGCAGGACGAGCAGGCAGGCGACGGCGGCGTAGGTGCCGGCGCCGACGGTGGCGTCCGCGCCGGCCCGGTCACCGGTGAGCACGAGCTGCGACAGGTGCAGGCCAACGACCGCGGCGGCGCCGAGCAGCAGGCCGGCGCCGGGGGC
>DASWTI010000384.1:0-5528 GCA_036402215.1 Pseudonocardiaceae bacterium | reverse complement strand
GGCCGCCGAGCCGGGCCATGCCGCGCGTGCGCGCCTCCAGCCGGGCGGCCGGCGGCAGCGCGGCGGCCGCCTCGTGGATGCCGTTGAGGTACCGCGCCAGCACGTACTCGGTGGCGATCGCCGGCACCCGCGGGTCGAGCTCGGTCACCTGGTGCCCGGCGGCCCGCAGCAGCTCCACGGCGCGGTCGAGGGCGGCCCGCTGCGCGGCGCCGAGCCCGGGCAGCGTGCCGGGCGGGGAGTGCCGGGACACGGCCACCCGCAGCGTGCGCGCCGGCTCGTCGAGCGAGGCCAGGTACCCGCCGTCCGAGGTGGCACAGGCGTCCAGGAAACGCGCCGCCGAGGCCACGTCGCGGGCCAGCGGCCCGAAGTGCGCCATCCGGTGCCAGTCGTTCGCCAGCGGCTCCAGCGGCACCAGGTCCCGCGTCGGCTTGAGCCCCACCAGGCCGCACCAGGCGGACGGGATGCGGATCGAGCCGGCGCCGTCCGAGCCGTGCGCGACCCCCACCACGCCGGCCGCGACGGCCGCCGCCGAGCCGCCGGAGGAGCCGCCCGGGGCGCGCGACGGGTCCCACGGGTTGCGCGTCGGCCCGTGCCGCTCGGTCTCGGTGAACGGCCACGCCATGAGCTCCGGCACGTGCGTCTTGCCGATCACCACGGCGCCCGCCTCGCGCAGCCGCCGCACCATCTCGCCGTCCCCGGCCACCGGGCCGAACGCGTCCGGGTCGACGCCGTAGCAGGTCTTCTCACCGGCCAGGTCGGTGTCGTCCTTGATCGCGATCGGCACGCCGAGCAGCGGCGCCTCGTCCGGTCCGGCGGCGGCCAGCCTGCGGTCGGCGGCCTCGGCGTCCGCGGCCGCCCCGGCGTCGCGCAGCACCCGGAAGGGGTTCAGCGAGTCCTGCACGGCGTGGGCGCGCGCCAGCGCGGCGGCCACCAGCTCGCGCGAGGTGAGCTCCCCGGCCCGCAGTGCCCTCGCCTGGGCGTCGGCCCCCGCCCACAACAGCTCCGCGGTGTTCATGGAGCGGCACCGTAGTACGCCGACGGGGCGCCCGCCGACGAACGGCGGACGCCCCGTGGCGACCGGGACCGACCGGGACTACAGGCCGTTCAGGTAGAGCAGGCGGTTCACCGTGCCGCCGGTGCCGCCGCCGACGACCACGTTCGGCGTGGCGGAGCTGTTGAGCCAGTTGTGCACGGTGGCCGAGGAGACGTCGCCGAAGCGCGCCTTGTAGAGGGCGGCCACGCCGGCCACGTGCGGGGTGGCCATCGAGGTGCCGCTCATGGTGGCGGTGCCGCCGGTGCGCGACGTGGACAGGATGGAGCCGCCGGGCGCGTACAGGTCGACGCAGGAACCCGTGCTGGAGAACGAGGAGCGGGCGTCGGTGCGCTCGGAGGACGCGACCACCGAGGCGGTCTCCACCTTGCGCGGCAGCCGGTCGCAGGAGTTGCCGCCGGTGTTGCCGGCCGAGGTGGCCAGGAAGACCCCGGAGCTGATCATGTTGCGGATCGCGGTCTCCAGCGTCGCCGAGGCGGTGAAGTTCCACGAGGTGTTGGCGACGGCCGGGCGCTGCGCGTTGGTGCGCACCCAGTTGATCGCGTTCACCGCGGAGGTCGTGGTGGCGCTGCCGGAGCAGTTCATCATCTTGACGCCGTGCAGGCGCACGCCCTTGGCGATGCCGTACGTGGCCGAGCCGATGGTGCCGGCGACGTGCGTGCCGTGGCCGTGGCAGTCGGTGTTGTTGGTGTCGATGGCGTTGTAGTCGAACGAGCCGCGGCCACCGAAGTCGCTGTGCGTCGGCACGATGCCGGTGTCGATGATGTAGGCGTGCACGCCCGCGCCGGTGCCGACGTAGGTGTAGGTGTTGGACAGCGGCAGGTTGCGCTGGTCGGTGCGGTCGATGCCCCAGGACGGCACCGGCGTCTGGGTGGCGTCGAGCATGTCGGTGACCCAGACGTCCTGCTCGATGACCCGCACGGCCGGGTTGCGGCTCAGCGACCGCACCTGGCCCGGCGTCAGGGTGGCCGAGAAGCCGTTGACGGCCTCGGTCCAGACGGCCTTCGGGGACACGCCCGCGATGCCCGCGATGCCGCGCGCGTCGGCCTTCGGGTCGAGCATGACGAGGTAGGCGTCCTTGATCGGGTGCACGGTCGCCGAAGCGGCGGCGTGGACGACGAGCGCCTGATGGGCGGGTTCGGCCATGGCCGTGCCGGTGGTCAGGCCGGCCAGGGTGACCGCGGCGGACAGGCCGGCGGCGATTCTGGTGACGGGGCGCACGAGGTGTCTCCTTCGGTGACCCCCGAGGGCGCGGGCTTCCGACGCAGGGTTGACGGAAGCTGACAGCCGCATCATCGGAGGTAACCCAGAAGCCTGGTAGTACATGCGGAGAGTGGTCAACCCGCCTCGGTCGAACGGCGCTGTGGCCCTGACGCACGGTGGCTGGAGCTGGCGTTTCGTCCCCCGGACGCCGTAGTCGGGCCGCCGCGCCTGGCGCAGCACGCTCACCGGCGGTGGTCGGCGCTGCGCTGCCAGGTGGTGTCCGCCACACCCGGCGTCCCACGGTCCGGGAACGCTCCGCGGCACACCCGCCCGGCCCTGCGGTGATCACCGCGCGGGCCGATCGGCCACCCGCCGACCAGCGGCCTCACCTGGTCGTGAGGACAGTCACCCCGTGGGGTGCTTGCAGGAGTTTGCACCTAACCTACTGGCAGGTAAAGACTTCGTGCCGAGCCCGCCGGCCAGTTCAGCGAGGAGAAGAACCGACCGATGAACATCGTCGTTTTGGTCAAGCAGGTGCCGGACACCTGGTCCGAGCGCAGGTTGTCCGAGTCCGATCACACGCTCGACCGGGATTCGGCGGACGCGGTGCTCGACGAGATCAACGAGCGGGCCGTCGAGGCCGCGCTGCAGCTCCAGGAGGCGCACGGCGGTGAGGTCACCGTGGTGTGCATGGGGCCGGACCGCGCCACGGACGCGATCCGCAAGGCCCTCTCGATGGGCGCCGACAAGGCCGTGCACCTCACCGACGACGCGCTGCGCGGCTCGTGCGCGGTGCAGACCGCCCGCGCCCTGGCCAAGGCCATCGGCACCGTCGGCGAGTACGACCTGGTGATCGCCGGGGACGAGTCCACCGACGGCGCCAGCGGCGCGGTGCCCGCCATGCTCGCGGAGCTGCTCGACCTGCCGCAACTCACCCGCGCCCGCTCGCTCTCGATCGACGGCACCACCATCACCGTGGAGCGCGAGACCGACGACGGCCTCACCACCGCCAGCGCCTCGCTGCCGGCCGTGGTCAGCGTCAACGAGAAGATCAACGACCCGCGCTACCCCTCGTTCAAGGGGATCATGGCCGCGAAGAAGAAGCCGGTCAGCACGCTGGGCCTGGCCGACGCCGGCATCGACCCCTCCGAGGTCGGCCTGGCCAACGCCACCACCACGGTCCTGGAGGCCGCGCCGCGCCCGCCGCGCACCGCCGGCCAGAAGGTCACCGACGAGGGCGACGGCGGCCGGAAGATCATCGAGTACCTGATCGCCCAGAAGCTCGTCTGACCCCGCCGCGCAGGAAGAGGAGAAACCCGACATGACCGAGGTCCTGGTCCTCGTCGACTACGCCGGCGGCGAGGTCAAGAAGGTCACCGCCGAGCTGCTCACCGCGGCCCGTGCCCTGGGCGAGCCGTCGGCCGTCGTGGTCGGCGCCCCCGGCTCGGCCGCCAAGGCCAAGGACGTCCTGGGCCGCTACGGCGCCGCCAAGGTGTACGTGGCCGAGTCCGACGACGCCGCCGGCTACCTGATCAGGCCCACCGTGGACGTGCTGGCCGCGCTCGTCGAGCGGGTCTCGCCGGCTGCCGTGGTGATCGCCGCCTCGGCCGACGGCAAGGAGGTGGCCGCCCGGCTCGCGGTGCGCACCGGCAACGGCCTGCTCAACGACGTGATCGGCCTGGACGCCGACGGCACCGGCACGCACTCGGTGTTCGGCGGCGCGTTCGTGGTGAGGTCGAAGGCCACCACCGCGATGCCGATCGTGACCGTCCGCCCCGGCGGCGTGGAGGCTGCCGAGGCCGAGGGCGCGGCCGTCGAGGAGACCGTGGACGTGCCGGCGCAGGACGCCGCGAAGGCCGCCCGCATCGTCGACGTCAAGCCGATCACCGGCGGCGACCGTCCCGAGCTCACCGAGGCGAGCGTCGTGGTCTCCGGCGGCCGCGGCGTCGGCTCGGCGGACAACTTCGCCGTCGTCGAGCAGCTCGCCGACAGCCTCGGCGCCGCGGTCGGCGCGTCCCGCGCGGCCGTCGACTCCGGCTACTACCCGCACCAGTTCCAGGTCGGCCAGACCGGCAAGACGGTGTCGCCGCAGCTCTACATCGCGCTCGGCATCTCCGGCGCCATCCAGCACCGGGCCGGCATGCAGACCTCGAAGACCATCATCGCGGTCAACAAGGACGCCGAGGCGCCGATCTTCGAGATCGCCGACTTCGGCGTCGTGGGCGACCTGTTCAAGGTCGCGCCGCAGCTCACCGACGAGGTGGGCAGGCGCCGCGGCTGACCGCCGCACGCTCCTGCGACGTCCCCGGGCCGGATCCTCGTCCCGGGGACGTTCACGTGCGCGGCACGGGCCGTCCACCCGCGGTCCTTCCCGGCGACCGGTGACGGCGGTACACCCGTGCCATGACCCTGGTGACGACCGCACCGCACTACTCCCTGCTGGTGGCCCGCGGCGACGGGCTCGCCGAGCTGCGCGCCGTGCAACGGCTGCGCCACGAGGTGTTCGCCGGTGAGCTCGGGGCCCGCCTGACCGGCCCGGCGCCCGGCCTCGACGGCGACGACCTGGACGAGTTGTGCGATCACCTGGTGGTGCGCGAGGACGCCACCGGCGAGGTCGTCGGCTGCTACCGGATGCTGCCGCCGGAGCGGGCCGCCGCGTACGGCCGGCTGTACTCCGACGGCGAGTTCGACCTGCGGGCGCTGGACGGGCTGCGGCCCTCGCTGGTGGAGACCGGCCGCTCCTGCGTGCACCCGGACCACCGCTCCGGCGCGGTGATGAGCCTGATGTGGGCCGGCATCGCCCGCTACATGCTGCTGTCCGGGCACCGCTGGCTCGTCGGCTGTGCGTCGGTGCCGCTCGCCGACGGCGGCGTCCAGGCCCGCGCGGTGTGGTCCCTGGTGTCGGCGCGGCACCTGTCCCCGGTGGCGTACCGGGTCACGCCGCACCGGCCGTGGGACGTGGCCGCGGCGCCCGCCGGGCGCGCGGCGGTGCCGCCGTTGCTGCGCGGCTACCTGCGGCTCGGCGCCTGGGTGTGCGGGCCGCCCGCGCACGACCCGGACTTCGGCGTCGCCGATTTCCCGGTCCTGCTCTCCACGGCCGGTGTCGACCGCCGCTACCTCCGCTTCTTCCTGGGCGAGACCCCGGTGGGGGAGGCCGCGCCCGGCGGGGCCGGGTGAGCGCCTGCGCGCCGGGCGCCGCGCCGGGGACGCCACCGCCGTGGGTGGCGGCGCACGCCTGGATGCCACGGCCGGTGTGCGACGAGCGCTGCGTGCC
>DASWTI010000383.1:0-19341 GCA_036402215.1 Pseudonocardiaceae bacterium | reverse complement strand
TGGTGCCCCAGCCCGCCGGGTGGGTCAGCGCCACCCGGTCCGGCGGCCCGCCCAGCTCGCGCGCCGCCTCCGCCAGCACCCGCCGCAGCACGGCGGCCAGCAGGTCGACGACGGCCACCACCGTGTCGCCGAGCAGCACGTCCACCTCGTCGACGCGCCGCTTCGGGTGCGGCTCGTAGCGCGCCGGGTCCAGCCGCGCCTGGCGCTGCGCGTCCCGGCCGACGACCAGCGTGCCGTCCGGCGCGAGCCACACCGCTGACGGCAGCACCGGCCAGCCGTCCACCGAGAGCAGCCGCGCCGTGCCGCCGTCCACCCGCAACGCGGCGACCGTGTTGGACGTCCCCAGGTCGACGGCCAGCTCTCGCACGCGACGAGACTATGACCCTGATCGCGGGCGTGTCTGGTGATCGGCGGGGCCGGACCGGCATCCTGGGCACATGGCAGTACCGGTGGCCGAGACGGCCGAGCTGGACGGCGGAGTGGTCGTCGGGGTGGACGGCTCCGACTCCTCCGTGACGGCCCTGCACCACGCCGCGAAGGAGGCGTGCCTGCGGGACATGACCCTGCACGTGGTGCGGGGATGGACGATGCGTACGACGCCACGGCCGCCGGACTGCCCGCCCGGCGCGGTGCCGAGCATCCAGGACTACGAGCGGGAGGCGCACCGCCGCACCGCCGAGCTGGTCGCCGCGGAGCTCGGCGAGCAGCCGCCCTGCCCGGTCGAGGTGCACGTGGTGCACGCCCCGTCCGCGCAGTCGCTGATCGACGCCTCGCGCCGCGCCGACCTGCTGGTCGTCGGCCACCGCGGCCGCGGCGGGTTCGCCGGCCTGCTGCTCGGTTCGGTGGCCGAGCAGTGCGTCCGGCACGCCCACTGCCCCGTGGTGGTGGTACGCCCCCGCTGACTGCCGTCAGGCCGCGGCGGCGCGCAGGGCGTCGGCCAGCACCGGCGGCAGCGGCCCGGCGTGCACGATGCCGAGCCGCCGGGTGGTCCGGGTGAGCGCCACGTAGAGGTCGCGTCCGCCGTGCGCCGAGCCGGTCAGGATCTCCGCCGGCTCCACGATCACCACCGCGTCGAACTCCAGGCCCTTCGCCTGCTCCACGGTGAGCACCAGCACGGTGTGCTCCAGCGCCGCCGGCGCCGCGCCCACGGCGGTGGACGGCACCACCGCGGCCACCGCCTCGCCCAGCGCGGACGCCCGGTCCGGCGGCACGATCACCGCCACCCGGCCCTCGCCCACATCGTCCACCTCACGGGCCACGGCGGCCGCCAGGTCCCCGCCGAGGTCCACGGCCGGCAGCACCCACGGCGGCGTCCCGGCCTCGCGCACCGAGGCGGGGGCGGGCAGCGACGGGTCCACCGTGGCCAGCACGGCGGCCGCCACCTCCATGATCTCCGCCGGCGTGCGGTAGTTGACCGTGAGCTGCGCGAGCCGCCAGCGGTCCGGCACGTACCGGTCCAGCACGGAGGCCCAGGACGTCGTGCCGGCCAGCGCGCCGGTCTGCGCCACGTCGCCGACGATCGTCATGGAGCGCGTGGGGCAGCGCCGCATGAGCACCCGCCAGGCCATCTCCGAGAGTTCCTGCGCCTCGTCCACGATGACGTGCCCGAACGTCCAGGTGCGGTCCACCGCCGCGCGCTCCGCGGTCGTCCCGCGCGGCCCGTCCTGGTGCCGCGCCGCCAGGTGCCGGGCGTCGATCACGTCGCCGGCGTGCAGGATCTCCCGCGTGGCCGTCTCCTGCGTGGCCAGGATGTCCATCACGCCGGCCGCGTAGTCGTACTCGTCGCGGTCCTGCCGCCGTCGCGCGGCCTCGCGGGCGGCCACCTCGCGCGGGTCCTCGCCCAGCAGCTCCGCCGCCTCGTCCAGCAGCGGCACGTCGGCCGGGGTCCACGGCCGGTCCGGCTCCCGCAGCAGCAGCGCCCGCTCGTCCTCGCCGAGGTCCGGCGCGGCCGCCGCCAGCCGCTCCGGCGAGGAGTACAGGTCGCGCAGCAGCTCCTGCGGCGAGAGCAGCGGCCACAGCTCGTCCAGCGCGTCCCGCAGCGCGTCGGCGTTGCGCAGCTCCTCGCGGATCTCCGCCAGGTCCACCGCGTCGAACAGCTCGCCGAACTCGCTCTCGCCGGCGGCCAGTGGAATCTCGTCCTCGTACGTCGGCACGATCGCCCGCAGCTGCTCCGCCGCCTGCTCGGTGAGCTGGGTGAGCAGCGCCCGCTCGAACACCGGCCGGGCCTGGTTGTGCAGCCGCCGGGAGCGCCGCGCCGCCTCCCGGGCGCGCGTGCACGTCACGCGGTCCAGCCGCAGCGTCACGTGCTCCACGTCGAGGACGATCGGCTCGTCCGGCACCGCCTGCCGGTCCCGCACCGCCGCGGCGATCACGTCCGCCATCGCGTGCCGCCCCTTGAGCTCGGCGGCGGCCGCCGGCTCGGAGCCGGTCGCGGCCAGCCCCGGGTACAGCTCGCCCACGGTCACCAGCAGCGCGTCGGTCTCGCCGAGCGAGGGCAGCACCTGGTCGATGTAGCGCAGGAAGGTGGGGTTCGGCCCCACGATGAGCACGCCGCGACGCGAGAGCTGCTCGCGGTGCGTGTAGAGGAGGTAGCCGGCCCGGTGCAGCGCCACCGCCGTCTTCCCCGTGCCCGGCCCGCCCTGCACCACCAGCACGCCGTCACGTGGCGCGCGGATCACCGTGTCCTGCTCGACCTGGATGGTGGCGACGATGTCCCGCATCCGCCCGGTGCGGTGCGCGGTCAGCGCCGCCATCAGCGCCGCCTCGCCGTTCAGCTCCCCGAGCTCCCCCTCGGTCAGCGACTCCAGATCGAACACGTCGTCGTCGAACCCCACCACACGCCGCCCGGTCGTGTGCAGGTGCCGGCGCCGCCGCACCCCGTCCGGGCTCGCCGCCGTCGCGCAGTAGAACGGCCGCGCCGCCCCCGCCCGCCAGTCGATGAGCAGCGGCTCGTAGTCGTCCTCCTCGTCGAACAGCCCGAGCCGCCCGATGTACAGCCGCTCCCCGTCGGCCAGGTCGAGGCGCCCGAAGCACAGCCCGCCCTCGACGGCGTTCACCTGGGCCAGCCGGTCGGCGTACATGGCCGCGGAGGAGTCCCGCTCCGACCGCGCCTGGTGGGTACCGGCCGTCGGCCGGCTCCATACCCGGTCCAGGTGGTCCCTGGTCTCGGCCCGCAGCGCGTCCAGGCGGTCGTAGAGCATCGACACGTAGCGCTGTTCCCGCTCAAGTTCATCCACGGAAAGAGTTGACAACGAACCATCCCTTGGTATCCTGAAATCGGGACTCATTCAGTCCTGGCTTTCGTATAGCTGCCGAATGCTCATCGTAGCAAAGAAACGGCGCCCAACCTCTCTTCGCGCGGCCCCCTGACGTCGGCCGACCATGCGTCCGCAGACCAATCCCTCGGCCCCCGCGCCCCTCCAGGAACCAGGTCCGGCAGTCGCCGCCCCGCCACCGTGGGCGCCAAGGGCTGGAGGGTGACGGCAACCTTCGACCGGGACGATGCACCCGTGCACAAGGCGAGGCCCGGACCACCCCCCGATGGTGGCCCGGGCCTCTGGCCTCTGGTCCGCCCCGGCCGCGTGACCGGTGCGGATTACGGACAGGACGTCAGGCGTCCCGGCGCTCGACGACCGCGACGGCGGCGACGAGGAAGACGAGCGCGATGGCCGAGTAGTACGCCAGGGCCCCCCACGGACCCCAGTGCATCTCCAGGCCCAGGCCGGCACCCTCGCCGGCCAGGGCGCCGCTGCCGGACGCCAGGAAGTGGTTGGCGTTGATGAACGGCATGAGCACCTGGATGTCGTCGCCCACCTTCGGCACCAGGCCGATCAGGCTCTCCACCAGCAGGATGAACACCAGCACGATGGACACGGCGGCGGCGGTCTGGCGGACGAGCGCGCCGATCGAGATGCCGATGACCGCGCCGATGGCGTAGACGAGGCCGATGCCGGCCACGTACCGCCACTCCGGCTGGCTGTTGAGCGACAGGTCCACGGACGGCTTGATCAGGTTGGCCACGCCCCACGAGGTGAACGCGGTGACCTCGCCGATCAGCCCGCACACCATCGCCACCAGGGCGGTCTTGGCGAGCATCACCTTGGTGCGGTTCGGCGCGGCCATGAACGTCGACTTGATGGTGCCGAAGCGGTACTCGGTGGTGATGCCCAGGATGGCCAGCACGAGCACCACGGGGAACGCGAAGTTGTAACCGACCTGCGTGTTGCCGACGGTGATGAACTCGTCGGCCGACAGGCCCGTGACGAGGGCCGAGAAACCGATGCTGATGGCCGCGGCCAGGGCGATGCACCACCACGGCGAACGGGTCGAGAAGAGCTTGATGCGCTCGACGGCGAGCAGCGTCATGACGTCACCTCCCGGCCCGGGCGGCCTGCCCGGTCGCTTCGTCGGAGCCGGACACGGCGGCAGCCGCGGCGGCGGGGTCCATCGGCGGCGCGCCCGCGCCGTCGGAGGCGGGGGCCGGCGCGTCGGCCGCCCCGGTGCGGGCGTGGAACTCGACGTCCTCGCCGGTGAGCTGCATGAACGCCTCCTCCAGGGAGCCGCGCTGCGAACTCAGCTCGTGCAGCACCGCGCCGCTGGTGGCGGCCAGCTCGCCCACGTCCTCCATGGCCATGCCGCTGATCACCAGGGTCTCGCCGTCCTGGCGAGGGGCGTGCCCGGCCTCGACCAGCGCGTTGTGCAGCTTGTCCAGCTCACGGCCGCGCACCCGCACGGTGGACCCGCCGGCCTGGTCGACGAACTCCTGCGTGGTGCCCTGCGAGATGAGCCGGCCGCGGCCGATCACGATCAGGTGGGTCGCGGTGAGCGACATCTCGGACAGCAGGTGGCTGGACACGAAGACCGTGCGGCCCTCGTCGGCCAGCGAGTGCATGAACTTGCGGATCCAGAGGATGCCCTCGGGGTCCAGGCCGTTCACCGGCTCGTCGAACAGCAGCACCTGCGGGTCGCCCAGCAGGGTGGCCGCGATGCCCAGCCGCTGCGACATGCCGAGCGAGAAGCCGCCGGCGTTCTTGCCGGCCACGCTGGACAGGCCGACGATGTCGAGCACCTCGTCGACGCGCTTCTTCGGGATGCCGTTGGAGCGGGCCAGCCACTGCAGGTGCGCGCGCGCCGAACGGTTCGGGTGCACCCACTTGGCGTCCAGCAGCGCGCCCACGGTGCGCAGCGGGTCCTTCAGGTCGCGGTAGTGCTTGCCGTCGATGCGGACGTCGCCGCTCGTCGGCCTGTCCAGCCCGAGGATCATCCGCATGGTGGTCGACTTGCCCGCGCCGTTCGGCCCGAGGAAGCCGGTGACCCGGCCGGGCTCGACGCTGAACGAGAGGTTGTCGACGGCCAGTGTCCTGCCGTATCTCTTGGTGAGGCTGGTCGCCTCGATCATGGTGTCTCCTCGTCGGACCGGACCATCCCGGCGTGGTCTCCCTGGGTGGCAGGGCGTCGTTCGTGCCCACTCTGCCGTGTCACGCACCGCCGGGCGTCGCCCGGCGGTCGGGACCTGACCTCGTCCCTTGGTCGTACCGGCCCTCATCCCCCGGACGGACACCGGTGGACACGGCCGGCATGACACATGTGCCTATGAGCGCGCCATTCTGCCGGTTACCGATCGGTATGCGCAGCGTGATCGGGAGAACGTGGCGTGAACACGACGGACAACAGGTCGACGGCCTGGTTGGTGAGCGGCCGCAGCACCCGCAGCCGCGACAGCCGGACCAGCCGGTCGACCAGCGGGGCGGTGCGCGCGGCCAGCTCCCGGGTGCGCCGCTGGTCGGGCGAGGAGTCGTGCACCCAGTACAGGACGATCCCCAGGTGGTGCAGCCAGAGCAGCTCCGGCAGGTGCGGCACGAGCCGTGGGTCCGGCCGCACGTCGGCGCCGTCCAGCAGCCGTTCGTACACGCCGACGGCGGTGCGCCGGGCCGCGGAGGACTCCGGGCTGAACGGTGACAGCGGGTTGTCCGGCTGCGCGGCCATGGCGAAGAACCGGCCGGCGAACTCGTGGTACGGCCGCGCCACGTCGAGCCAGGCCTCCAGCACGCCGAGCAGCCGCTCGCCGAACACCCCGGTGCCGGCCAGCACCGGCTCGGCGGCGGCCGCGTGCTCGTCGGTCAGCTGGTCGTAGAACCCCTGGACGAGCTCTTCCTTGGACCGGAAGTAGTAGTAGGCGTTGCCGGTGGACACGCCCGCGGCCGCGGCCACGTCGCGCATCGTGGTGCCCTGGTAGCCGCGCTCCCGGAAGAGCGTGAGGGCGGCCGTCATGATGGCCGCCCTGGTGCGCTCCGACTTCGGGGTGGCGGCCGGCTGTGCATCGGTCACGAGGGAAAGGCTGCCAGCAGCCGTCGCTCCTCGCGCCGCGTGCGCAGCCGGGCCAGCCCGAGCATGACCACGCCGTGCGCCAGGCCCAGCACCAGCAGCACCACGCCCAGCTTGGTGATCACGGTCTGCACCGTCCCGTCCACCGGGACCTCGATCGTCGAGATCACCCCGAGCACGCCCAGCACCACCAGGTGGAAGAGCACGCCCAGCAGCGTGTTCACCGAGGCCGCCAGCCGGGCGTCGGCCAGCAGCTCCTCCAGGTACACCCGTCCGCCGCGCAGCAGGAGCTGCCCGACCACCACCGTCAGCCCGATCCCCAGCGTCACGAACACCAGGTACTCGGCCAGGCCCTCGTCCATCCCGCGCTCCTTTCGAACGTGTTCAAAAAGGAGTGTCACACCCCGCGCAGCAGCACGGCAAGAAGTTTTTGAACGTGTTCGGAAACACGTCCGCAGGCTCCGCCCGCTACCGTCTGCCGGTGTGAGCACCGCGCCCGAGCAGCCGAGGTGGCCGGGGCCGCTGTCGGCGGCGGTGGCCCAGTTGTGCGAACGGTTGCAGCCGCAGGTCGGCGAGCGCACCGCGGCCGGCTTCCGCGAGGTGCTGCGCCGCCTCGCCGCCCCGCTGCAGGTGGCCGTCGCCGGGCGGATCAAGTCCGGCAAGTCCACGCTCGTCAACGCGCTCATCGGCCGTCGCGTGGCGCCCACCGACGTCGGCGAGTGCACCCGGCTGGTCACCCGCTTCCAGTACGGCACGGTCGACCGGGTCGAGGTCGTCATGCTGGACGGCCGGCGCCAGGCGCTGCCGTTCGACGCCGCCGGGATGATCCCCGCGGACCTCGGCCTCGGTGCGGCCGGCGCGGCGGACCAGGTCTCGCACCTGGAGGCGTACCTGACCAACGCCGTGCTGCGCGATCTCACGGTCATCGACACCCCGGGCCTCGGCTCAATGGACGCCGCCAGCGTCGCCCGCACCGAGGCGCTGCTGGGCACCGCCCCCGGGCGCCGGGACGAGGACCCCGAGGACCGCGAGACCGACGGCGACCCCGACGGCGACACCGGGACCGACGACGGCGAGCTGGACCCGGTCTCCCGCTCCGCCGTCGCGGGCGCCGAGGCCGTGCTGTACGTGGTCACCCAGGCCGTGCGCGCCGACGACCAGCAGGTGATCGCCGCGTTCACCGCGGCCACCGCGTCCCGCGAGGCCGGCCCGGTGAACGCCATCGCCGTGCTCAACAAGGCGGACACCATCCCGCCGGAGTCCGTCGCCGGGTCCGGCGGCGACGTCTGGACGGCGGCGAGCCTGCTGGCCGCCAAGCAGGCCGAGGCGCTGCGCCCCCGGGTGGCCGACGTGCTGCCGATGGTCGGCCTGCTCGCCGAGACCGCCGAGTCCGGCGGCTTCACCTCCGCCGACGCCGACGCCCTGCGCGCGCTCGCCGGCTGCGACGAGGCCACCCGCACCGCGATGCTGCTCTCCGCCGACCTGTTCACCACGCTCGACGCCCCGGTGGCGTCCGGCGTGCGGATGCGCCTGCTGGAGCGGCTGGACCTGCACGGGGTTCGCGTCGCCCTGGAGGCGATCGACGCCGACCCGGCGATCACCGCGGGCGCGCTGCGCAGGACGCTGCTCGACGCCTCCGGGCTGGACGGCCTGCGGGCCCGGCTGGACGCCGTGTTCCGCGCCCGCGCCGACGGCATCAAGGCCGCCGCCGCGCTCGCCTCGGTGACCGCGCTGGCACACGCCTCCGGTGACCCCGGCGAGCGGCAGCGCGTGCACGACGCCATCGAGGTGCTGCTGCAGAAACCGGAGGCGCACCAGCTGCGTCTGCTGGAGGCGTTGACGCTCGTCTCCTCCGGCGCCGTGGTGATGCCGGACGACCTCGCCGACGAGGTGGTGCGCGTGGGTGGTTCCTCCGACGTGGCCGAGCAGCTCGGGCTGCGCGGCCGCCCGCCGGCCGAGCTGGCCGGGTACGCCCTGGAGCGGGCCGGCTGGTGGCGCTCGTTCGCCTCGTTCGGCGCCACCCCCGCGCAGAGCCGCGTGGCCCACGTGGTGCACCGCGCGTACTTCCTGATCTGGCAGCGGCTGCGCGCGGAGGCCGGCTCGTGAGCGCCAGCGACGAGGACCGCGCCGCGCTCGTGGCGCTCTGCCTGTACGCCTACGACCGGGCGCGCAGCGCCGCCGTGGCCGAGCGCATCGAGGAGGGCCTGGCGGGCGTGGGCGTCACCGCCTGCCGCCCGGACGGCGAGCGCTTCGACCCGCGCCACCACGAGGCCGGCGGCATCGCGCCGACAGCGGACGCCGCGCTCGACGGCACCGTGGCCGAGACCGAGGTGGCCGGCTTCACCGACCGCGGCACCGTGCTGCGCGTCCCGGTGGTCACCGTCTACCGCCACCAGGACCGCGCGTGACGTCCGCCCCGCAGGCCGGTACGCCGCTGCCCCAGGTGGTGCGTCAGACCCGCGAGCGCCTCACCGCCCTGCTCACCACCGCCGACCCGGAGGCCGCGGCCTGGGTGGAACAGGTGCGCACCGCGCGGCCGGAGACGCCCACGGTGGTCGTCGTCGGCGAGACCAACCGCGGCAAGAGCTCGCTGGTCAACGCCCTGCTCGCCACCCCGGGCCTGTCCCCGGTGGACGCCGACGTGGCCACCGCGACCTACCTGGTGCTGCGCCACGGCGAGCAGTGGGCGGCCGGCGCGCACTACCCCGCGGTGTCCGACCCGGTGCCGTTCGACCCCGCCGAGCTGCCGCGCTGGGTGTCCGCGGCGCACGACCTTCCGGACGGGGCGCTGCCCCCGCGCTACGTCGAGGTGCGCGGCCCGGTGCCGCTGCTGGAGCGGCTCACCCTGGTCGACACCCCGGGCGTCGGCGGCCTGGACACCGCGCACGGGGAGCTCGCCGCCGAGGCCGCCGGCGCGGCCACCGCGCTGCTGTTCGTGGTGGACGCCGGCGCGCCGTTCACCCGCGGCGAGCTGGGCTTCCTGCAACGGCTGTCCGACCGGGTGGAGACCGTGGTCTTCGCGCTCACCAAGACCGATCTGCACCGCGGCTGGCGGCAGGTGCTGGAGGCCGACCGCACGCTGCTCGCCGAGCACGCGCCACGGTTCGCCGGCGCCGAGTTCCACCCGGTGTCCGCGCGGCTGTTCGAGACGGCCGCTGCCGCGCCGACCGCGGAGGTGGCCACGCTGCTGCGGGAGCGCTCCGGCGTGGCCGAGCTGCAGACCGCGTTGCAGCGCCAGGTGTCCGGGCGCGCCGTGATGCTGGGCGAGGCGAACACGCTGCGCGCGCTGTCCACCGCCCTGGCCGGGGTGATCGCGCGCCTGGAGGCCGACGAGCGCGCCCTGGCCGGCGCGGAGCGCGGCGAGGCGTCCGCCGATGCCCTCCGGCAGCGCCGTGACGAGCTGGCCGCCGAGCGCCGCTCCTCCGGCCGGAGCTGGCAGCTGCGGCTGCGCGGCGAGATCCAGCGGGCCCGCGTGGAGTCCCTGCACGACGTGGCCAACCAGGTGCGCGCCGTCCAGACCTGGTTCCGCCGCGCCGTGGACGAGGCCGACCGGGCCACGCTGGCCGGCCTGCCGTACCAGCTCGACGCCGCCCTCGGCATGATCTCCGCCCGGGTCACCGCCGGGCTCGGACAGCGGCTGGCCCGGGTCACCGACTCGGCGCTCGCGGAGCTCTTCACCCCGGCCGAGCTGGACGCCGTGCGCGCCGAGTTCGCCCGCCGCGGCGGTGACCGGCCGCCCATCGTGCTGCGCCCGCCGGAGCGCCGGGTCTCCGGCGTCGAGGACAAGATGCTCGTGGCGATGGGCGTCTCCGGCGGCATCGGTGTCGGCCGCATCGCCGCGCTGCCGCTGGCCGGCCTCGGCGCCGCCGCCGGCCTGGTGGTGCTGCCGGTGACGATCGTGCTGGGCCTCGGCGCCGGCTGGTGGATGGCCCGCGCCCGCCGCCATTCCGCCGACAAGGCGCACCTCAAGCAGTGGCTCGTGGACGTGCTCGCCGACGCCCGCTCCGCGCTCGACCAGGTCGTCGCCGAGCAGATGATCGACGCCGAGCAGCAGCTCTCGCTCGCCCTGGACGAGGCGCTCGGCCGCCGGGTGGCGGCCATCGAGGACGAGCTGCGCGAGGTGGACCGGGCGCTGCGCCTGGACGCCGCCGACCGCTCCCGCGAGCTGCAGTCCGTCCGCCGCGGCCTGGCCGACGCCACCGCCGGCCGCGAGCGCGTCGAGCAGCTCCTCGCCCGGATCCGCGAGCTGCGCGACCGCTGAGTCACCCGGCGTGACCGTCCGGCCGGGGAATTGGCCTCGGGAACCGTCCCGCCTTACCGTGAGTCGTAGCAGGAAAAGCCGTCCCGAAATAGGGGGATCAGGTGTTCATCGAGGAGTCCGGCGCCGACCTGACCGTGACCGTCGAGGGCGAGGAGTACCACGCCGAGGCGGCGGTCGACATCGACTCCGACGGGGTGGACGACACCGTCGTGGTGGAGACCGACGACGGCGCGATCGCGTTCACCGACACCGACGCCGACGGTCAGGCCGACCTGATGACGCAGCTCGACGCCGACGGCGACATCGTCGGCCAGGCGCGTTTCGACGAGGCCAGCGGGGACTGGGTGAGCGTGGAGCCGCGGGACCCCGCCGACCCGGAGGGCTCCGACGAGCAGACCGCCGGCTCGGACTCCGGCCCCATGACCGCCGACACCCCTCAGGGCCAGGTCGAGGTGGGCGTGCCCACCCACGACACCGATGGCGACGGGGTCAACGACAGCGTGGTCGTGCAGGACTCCGACGGTGACACGGTGATCTTCACCGACATCGACCAGGACGGCGACGCCGACTTCGCCACCGAGATCACCGGCGAGGGCGACGTCACCGTCTCGGAGAACACCGGCGACGGCGACTGGACGGTCATCGAGCGCGGCCACCTGGACGAGGACGGCCGCTACCAGCGCGACTCGCTCACCGAGGAGGCCGCGGCCGAGGAGTCCGGCTGGGTCGGCGCCCGCGAGCCGGACGCCGACGAGGTCCGCGTCGACCCGCGCACCGGCGGCTGGGTCCGCGGCTGACAGCTCCCGGCGGCCCGCGCCGCCGCCCGTTCCACGGCGACCTGTGGACAACCGGACCCCGGTGGGCCTGCCCGCCGGGGTCCGTCACCGTCCGCTCCCGCCGGCCGTCCCGCTGATACCACGGGTCCTGCGGGAAAGTCGTTGCCCTGACACCGGATCACGCCTCCCGCCGGCGCCACGGACGGGCCCACGGACCTGACGGAAAGTCACAGGTCTGTCCACAGGCTGTGGACGGCGGCATCCACCGCCCGGGGACACCCGTCGCCGCGGACCGGGTGCGGCCGGCCCATCGGTCGACCGTCGACTCCATGACCCTGCGAATGCCCAAAGGTTTCTGGGGCGACCTCGGTCACGTCTGGTGGCGGGAGAGCGTTCTCCGAGCGCGCGGCGCGATAACGTACGGGTACTGAATCGATTCCGTGATCGGTCTTGTGAGAGAAGCGACAGGTCGCTCACTCGGCGATCAGCGCCCACCCCGGTTAACCTCGAACCAACCCACGTTTCCTCACCGTGCTGCTCTTCCGGGCAGGGCGGTGTCAGTTCATTTCCGCAGGACAGTCAGGAGATCGTGCCCATGACCGCAGTGACCATTCACGGCCTGGCAGAGGCCCCTACGAAGCATCGGCGGTTGGTGGAGTGGGTACGCGAGGTGGCGGACCTGACCCAGCCCGATGAGGTCGTCTGGTGCGACGGCTCCGACGAGGAATGGCAGCGGCTGACGGGGAAGCTGGTCGACGCGGGCACCTTCGTACCGCTCAAACAGAAGCCGAACTCCTTCTGGTGCGCCTCCGACCCCGGCGACGTGGCGCGGGTCGAGGAGCGGACGTTCATCTGCTCGGTGGACGAGGCGGACTGCGGGCCGACGAACAACTGGATGGCCCCGGCCGAGATGAAGACCATCATGACCGGGCTGTACGACGGCTGCATGCGCGGACGGACGATGTACGTCATCCCGTTCTGCATGGGGCCGTTGTCGGCGGACAAGCCGATGCTCGGCGTGGAGATCACCGACTCCGAGTACGTCGCGGTCTCGATGCGGGTCATGACGCGGATGGGCACGGCCGCGCTGGACCGCTTCGGGGACGACGCGGAGTTCGTGAAGTGCCTGCACTCGGTCGGCATGCCACTGGAGGACGGCCAGGACGACGTGCCCTGGCCGTGCAGCGAGACCAAGTACATCACCCAGTTCCCCGAGGAGCGGGTGATCTGGTCGTACGGTTCCGGCTACGGCGGCAACGCGCTGCTCGGCAAGAAGTGCTTCTCGCTGCGCATCGCGTCGGTGATGGCGCGTGACGAGGGCTGGCTCGCCGAGCACATGCTGATCCTCAAGCTCATCTCGCCGGAGAACAAGGCGTACTACGTGGCCGCGGCCTTCCCCTCCGCCTGCGGCAAGACGAACCTCGCCATGCTCCAGCCGACCATTCCGGGCTGGCGCGTCGAGACGCTCGGCGACGATATCGCCTGGATGCGTTTCGGCGAGGACGGCCGGCTGTACGCGGTGAACCCGGAGTTCGGTTTCTTCGGCGTCGCGCCGGGCACCAACTGGAAGACGAACCCGAACGCGATGCGGACCATTGCGCGGGGCAACTCGGTGTTCACCAACGTCGCGCTGACCGACGACGGGGACATCTGGTGGGAGGGCATGGAGGGCGAGCCCCAGCACCTCACCTCGTGGAAGAAGCAGGACTGGACGCCGGACTCCGGTGAGTTGTCCTCGCACGCGAACTCGCGGTACTGCACGCCGATGGCGCAGTGCCCGGTGCTCGCGCCGGAATGGGACGACCCGAAGGGCGTGCCGATCTCGGCGATCCTGTTCGGCGGCCGGCGGGCCACCACGATCCCGCTCGTCACCGAGTCCCGCGACTGGCAGCACGGCGTGTTCATGGGTGCCACGCTGTCCAGCGAGAAGACGGCCGCCGCCACCGGCACGGTCGGCGAAGTACGGCGCGACCCGATGGCCATGCTGCCGTTCATCGGTTACCACGCCGGCGACTACTTCCAGCACTGGATCGACGTGGGTAAGGGCGCGGACGCCGCCAAGCTGCCGCGCATCTTCTACGTCAACTGGTTCCGCCGCGGCGAGGACGGCCGGTTCCTGTGGCCGGGCTTCGGCGAGAACTCCCGTGTGCTCAAGTGGGTCGTCGAGCGCCTGGAGGGGACCTCGGCCGCCGAGGAGACCCCGATCGGCCACGTGCCGACCGTGGACCGGCTCGACCTGACCGGCCTGGACGCCGACCGCGGCGACATCGAGGCCGCCCTGCGGGTGGACCGGGACGAGTGGCGTGCCGAGCTGCCGCTCATCGAGGAGTGGTTCGACACGATCGGCGACAAGCTGCCGACGTCGATGCGTGACGAGTTGGAAGCGCTGCGCGTCCGGTTGAAGGGCTAATAGCAATACCGGTACCCACCGGTACCGAGTTCCGCGGAACAGCCCGTGGCGGATCATCCGTCACGGGCTGTTCCATGTCGGCGACGAAGTGTGGGCAACGGACAAGTGGCAAAAGTCCGTCCGGCCCAATTCTGCGCCCAAAGGTGTGAAGTTTGCGGCGAAGTGCCTAGCATGCCGTCTTGCCCATCGCTCCACGTCGATGACAGGACCGCCGCATGACCGTGTCCCCGCCGCGGATACCCCCACGTGCCCCCGATCGCCCCCGCGTCCCGCGGCTGCGCTGGAACGGGTGGAACCTGCTGCTACTGGTGCCGTTGTTGTCGCTCCTCACCCCGATTTACAACCGGGAGGAGCCGGCGCTGCTCGGAATGCCCTTCTTCTACTGGTTTCAACTACTCGGGCTGGGTCTCGGAGTGGGCGCCACGGCGCTGGTCTACGTGATGACCCGGGACACCGAGTTCGTGGTCACCGATCTGCCGGACCGCATCGACGTCGACTCCCTGGACGAGGGATCGCGGTGAACGACATCAAGGTCACCGAGCTGGTCGTCTTCGTCACGCTGTTCCTGGCGGTCACCGTCATGGGGTTCGTGGCCTCGCGCTGGCAGCCCGGGCGCACCCTGCAGCACCTGGACGAGTGGGGTCTCGGCGGCCGCAAGTTCGGCTCCTGGGTCACCTGGTTCCTCATCGGCGGGGACATCTACACGGCGTACACGTTCGTCGCGGTGCCGGCGCTCATGTTCAGCGCGGGTGCGGCCGGGTTCTTCGCCATCCCGTACACGATCATCATGTTCCCGCTGGTCATGATGCCGCTGCTGCGGCTGTGGTCGGTCTCGCGGGTGCACGGGTACGTGACGCCGGCCGACTTCGTGCGCGGCCGCTACGACTCGCCGACGCTCGCGCTCATCGTGGCGTTCACCGGAATCGTGGCGACCATGCCGTACATCGCGCTGCAGCTCGTCGGCCTGGAGGCCGTGCTGCGGTCGATGGGCTTCAACCAGGCCGGGCTGCTCGGCCACCTGCCGCTGTTCGTGGCGTTCGTGATCCTGGCGCTCTACACCTACCAGTCCGGGCTGCGTGCCCCGGCGCTCATCGCGTTCGTCAAGGACGTGCTGATCTACCTGGTGATCTTCGTGGCGGTGCTCTACCTGCCGATCAAGCTCGGCGGCTGGAGCGGCATCTTCAACGCCGCCGAGACGCGCTTCGCGCAGACCCCCAACCCCAACGACGGCCTGCTGCTGAACCCCGGCAACC
Source organism: Pseudonocardiaceae bacterium (assembly GCA_036402215.1). Taxonomy (GTDB): domain Bacteria; phylum Actinomycetota; class Actinomycetes; order Mycobacteriales; family Pseudonocardiaceae; genus DASXTS01. The sequence continues at coordinate 4,317 of DASWTI010000383.1, read as the reverse complement.
AGCTCCAGTACGCCACGCTGGCGCTCGGCTCGGCGCTCGCGCTGTTCCTGTACCCGCACTCGATCACCGGCGTGCTGGCCTCGCGCAGCCGCACGGTGATCAAGCGCAACATGTCGGCGCTGCCGCTGTACTCGCTGCTGCTGGGCATGGTGGCGCTGCTCGGGTACAGCGCGATCGCGGCCGGCGTGCGACCGTTGCAGAACGCGGGCACCGGGCGCACGGACACCAACACGATCATCCCGCTGCTGTTCGACCAGCAGTTCCCGGACTGGTTCGCGGGCCTGGCGTTCGCCGCCATCGGCATCGGCGCGCTGGTGCCGGCGGCCATCATGTCCATCGCGGCGGCCAACCTGTGGACGCGCAACGTCTTCAAGGAGTACCTGCGGCCCGACGCCACGCCGGCCCAGGAGGCCAGGCAGGCCAAGATGGCCTCGCTGGTGGTCAAGTTCGGGGCGGTCGTGTTCATCGTGGGGGTGGACCCGCAGTACTCGATCGACCTGCAGCTGATCGGCGGCGTGATCATCCTGCAGACGTTGCCCGCGGTGGCGATCTCGCTCTACACCCGCTGGCTGCACCGGCAGGCACTGGTGGTCGGCTGGTTCGCCGGCATGGCGTGCGGCATGTGGATGCTCTACGGCATCCCGAACCCGGCGTCCGGGCGGGCACACTTCGGCGGCTCGGCGTACCCGCTGGCCGACCTGTCGTTCCTCGGCATGTGGCACCCGTTCGACGGTTCCACCAGGACGATCTACGTCGGGCTCGTGGCGCTGCTGGTGAACCTGGCGGTGACGGCAGTGCTGAGCCTGGTGCTGCGGCAGCTGCGGACCTTCAACGGGAGCGACGCCACCACGCCGGAGGACTACTTCACCGACGACGGCGACGCGCGCATCCGGCAGGCGATGCTGGCCTCGCGGCGCTGACCGCCCCCGGGTTCGCCGGGTGCCATCGTGGCGCCCGGTGAACCGGGTGGCCCGCGGTCAGGGAGAGGTGGCGCGGAGCCGGTTCTGCTCCAGGCCCAGCTCCGCGACCTCCTGCCGCACCAGGGCGAGGATGCGCCTGATCCGCTCGGAACGGCGGTCCCGCGCCCTGCGGTGAATGGCGTACACCTCCTGGTAGAGCGGGCGGCCGGACGACGTGCACACCGGAACCCATTTGTAGTCGGCGGCGGCCGGGCCCCCGTAGCAGTTTCCGGCGTAGAACGGGTAGGCGATGTTGGACGGAACCACGACCGTTCCGAGGCCCTTCAACCCGTACTGGATGAGCACCTTCGTGCCGAATGCCTCGCGCTTCACGCGTTTGTCCGGGCCGGGATCGCCGCACACGTCCCGGCGGATCTCCTCCTCCAGCCGGACCCGGGACCGGGTGGCCATCGGCGGCACCAGCATCGCACGTTCCGCGACCAGCTCGGACAGCAGCACGCGGTCCCGGGGGTCCCGGACCGGGATCATGGCCTCCTGCCTCGACGAATGGAGGTAGCAGGAGGTGAGCAGCTCGGCCGGCGGGCTCTCCGGCGGTGGCGGGACGCCGATCGCGAAATCGATCATGCCGGCGGCCAGAGGCACGATGACGTTGTCGTGGAACCGGGTGTACGAACGGTCCTCGTCGCCGAGAACGGTCGGTCTCAAGTCCATCACGCCGTCCAGCCTGGCCTCCACGGCGGCCATGAAGAAGCCGTGCTGCGGCAGGTACTGCACGCGGACGGCGTCGTCGGTGAGCCGCGAGATCGCGCCGTACTGGAACACCATGAGGCGGGCCCGGTCCCGCAGTTCGTTGCCGATCGGCCCGGCGGCCCGGTACTCGCCGCCCGGCCCGGTGTCGAGGAGTTGCACGTTGAGCGCCTCCTCCAGGTTCCTGATGTGCTGGCGCAGCCCCTGCTGCTGCTTGCCCAGGAATCGGGCCGCCTTCCCGAAGTGACCGAACTCGTCGACCGCCGCGAACGCGACCAACGCGGCGAAACTCACATCCGTATTAATATCGAGATGTTCCAACAGGTGGCCGCTCAGTTCGGGTTCGACCTGGCGAGGGAGAAGGCGGGGCAGCGTCGAGCCGCCACTGTTTCGACGAGTCACACGAGCCATCTTGCAGCAGGCAAGTAAAAATGTCGTTCGGCCGTTGGGTCGATCTGCTTGCTGCACGCCCGGCGGAAATGTGGTATGGCGTGAAGTGCGACTTCGGGCCGTACCCCAACGTCGGACCGGGCCGATACCCTTCGTATGGAATGGCTCCGAGGATGCCTCCGAGGGGGTTGACGTTGCTGTTTCCCCTGGCGATGGCCTGGCAATTCGTGCAACCTGTCCATGCGGCGCCGGATAGCCCGAGGCGCCGATTCCGGGAAGTTCGGCCCATGGGGCCATGAATACTCGTGCTACGTCGAAGAAACGGGAGAAAACGGTGAAGAAGACGATGGGCGCTGTCGCGGCCCTGTTCGCGATGATGGCCACCCTGCTGCTGGGCACCGCCACCGCCCAGGCCACGACGCCCCCTTCGCACTGCTACAACACGGGCAGCGTGGTGAACGTGATCGTGTGCGAGATCGACGTCGACGACAACGGCATCATCGACGGCAACGACGTCAAGGTACTGATCCCGGTCATCGGCAACCTGAGCCACAACGACCTGGTGGTGCTCGCCCAGGTGCTCGACGACCTGAACATCGGCCTCAAGGACATCGACATCGACGTGCTGAACGGCGTGGTGGTCGAGGTGCTGGAGAACGCCGAGAACCTGGTCGTGATCAACGGTCCGCTGGTCGTGCTGCCCTGCGGCTGCCCGCACGGGACGGCCTGACCCACCGCAACGCCGCTGCCCCGTCCGCTCCCCGAGCGGGCGGGGCACGCCGGTGTCCTGGTCGTCAGCTCTCGGCGAGTGCGGCGGCGCCGATCAGGCCGGCGTCGCCACCCAGCTCGGCCGGCAGCACCCGCAGCCCGGCCAGGTAGCCGAGGCCGGCATACCGGGCCAGGGCGGCGCGCAGCGGGTCGAACAGCACGGGTCCGGCCTTGGCCACGCCGCCGCCGATCACCACCAGGTCCAGGTCGCACACCGCGGCCACCGAGACGATCGCCCTGGCCAGCGCGTCGGTACCGCGGCGGAAGGCACGCAGCGCCACCTCGTCGCCGGCCGCGGCGTCCTCGGCCAGCCGCCGGGCGTCGGCGTCCGGCGGGACGGTCCAGCCGTGGGCACGGGCCCAGCGCGCCAGGTGCGGGCCGGCGGCCACCGTCTCCACGCAGCCCCGGCCCCCGCACGGGCAGGGCTCGCCGTCCGGCTCGACCACCACGTGCCCGACGTGCCCGGCATTGCCGGTGCGGCCGTCGTACGGGGCGCCGTCCAGCACCAGCCCACCACCCACCCCGGTCGAGACCACCATGCCGAGCAGGAACTCCGCACCCCGCCCGGCGCCGCGGCGGTGCTCGCCGAGCGCCATGCACACGCCGTCCCCGGCGAGCCGCACCGGCACCCCGGGAACCGCGGCGCGCACCCGGTCGCGCAGCGCGAAGCCGCGCCACGGCGTGATGTTGATCGGGCTCACGGTGCCCGCGGCCAGGTCCACCGGGCCGGCCGAGGCGATGCCCACGGCGCGCGGCGGCCCGGCCTCGCGCACCGCGCCGGCGATCAGCCCGGCCACCACGTGCCACACGTCCTCGGCGGAACGGTCGTCGGGAGGCGTGGGTTCCACCGTGGTCCGGACCAGGGCGCCGGCCGGGTCGACCAGGGCCGCCGCGATCTTGGTGCCGCCGATGTCCAACGCCAGCGTCAGCTCGCCCATGTCCACTCTCTCGGGAGCCCGGCCCTACTCGAACGGCCCAACAGTAGTGGTGTCGTCACGTGGCGGACGGGACCTGCCGGTGCTCCTCGGCGGGCCACTGACCGGCGCCTAGTGGCGGTGGGTGTTGTCGGGCTGGCGGGGGTCGCCGGGGTGCTCGTAGCCCGTGGCCAGCTCCACGAGCGCGGCGTGCCGGGCGTCCAGCCAGGTGCGGAAGGCGCGGCGGCGCGCGGCGCCCAGCAGGTGCTCCCGGACGGCGTCGCGGACCTCGTCGAGGGGTGGCGGTTCGGCGGGCAGCCGCAGCCAGCCGTGGGCGTCCGGCACCAGGCGGGCGAACCGCCACGGGTTGCGGTGGTGGTACGCGGCGAGCTCGTCCCCGGTCACCGTCACCGGCCGGGTGACCTCGGCGAACAGCGCCCGCGCCGCCGGGGACGCGAGCGCGGCGCAGGCCACGCTGCCGAGCTCCAGCCGTGCGGTCAGGTCCGGCAGCAGCGCCTCCTCGGCCGGCGCGCCGGCGGGGTCCAGGCCCAGCGCGGCCGCCTCGCCGGCCACCAGGC
>DASWTI010000382.1:0-9491 GCA_036402215.1 Pseudonocardiaceae bacterium | reverse complement strand
CCGCGCCGCGACGCGGCGGGACCGGACGCATGCCGCCACGCGACCCCGGTGGGACCGGCACGCGCCGGCCTGCCGGGGTCAGCCCAGCGCGTCCCGGATCGCGGCGGCGTTCGTGTCCAGCTCGGCGCGTGGCGGGTGCCGCCACGACAGGCGCAGCCCGAACCCGTCGCCCGGGTTGCGCGGCAGCACGTGCAGGTGCGCGTGGAACACCTCCTGGCCGGCGGCCACCCCGTCGGCCAGGAACAGGTTGATGCCGGCGCTCGGCAGGCTGCTCGCCCGGATCGCCGCGGCCAGCCGCTGGCCCACCCGGAACACCCGCTCGCCGTCCTGCGGGTCGAGGTCGGCCAGGCCCACCGCGTGCCGCCGCGGGATCACCAGCAGGTGCCCGGCCACCACCGGGCGGATGTCCATGAACGCCAGCACCCGGTCGTCGCCGTACACCACGCTCGACGGCGAGGTGCCCGCGACGATCGCACAGAAGACACAGTCCACCGCGGCAGCCTAGGGCGGCCGCCGTGCGGGCTCACACGAGCGCGCGCACCACCAGCAGCAGCGCCCCGCCGGCCGAGACGGTGAGCAGCGCGGGCCGCAGCCGGTTCGCGTCCAGCAGCTTGCGCGCCGGGCCGGACACCAGGTAGCCACCGAGCAGGAACGGCGCCAGCCAGGCCGCCGCGACCAGTTCCGCGCCGCCCACCTCCCCGGCCAGCGCGAGCGCGCCGAGCGACACCACGGAGCCGATCGCGAAGTAGGCGCCGAGCGTCGCCCGCACCTGCGGCGCGTCACTGTGCTGGTACACGATCGCGACCGGCGGCCCGCCGATCGAGGCCGCCGTGCCGGTCACGCCGCTGGCCAGGCCGGCCACCAGCAGCGAGCGCGGCGTGGGCCGCGGCCGCCAGGCGATCACCGACAGGCCCACGCACACCAGCACCGAGAGCCCCACCACCAGCCCGAACCAGCGCTCCGGCAGGGCCACCACGGCCAGCACGCCGATCGCGGTGCCCGGCGTGCGGCCGGCGAGCGCCCAGCCCACGCCACGCCAGTCGGCATGGCCCCGCTCGCGGATCATGGTGAGCCCGGACAGCAGCGCCGCCACCAGCAGCATCGGAACCGGCACCAGCGCCGGGTCCAGCAGCACCAGCAGCGGCGCCGCGACCAGGTTGAGCCCGAGGCCCACGACCCCCTGCACCACCGAGCCGACCACCACGATCAGCCCGGCGAGCAGCAGCGCGGTACTCAGGAGCGGATCATCTTGCGCAGCACGTACTGCATGATCCCGCCGTTGCGGTAGTAGTCGGCCTCGCCCGGGGTGTCGATGCGTACCACCGCGTCGAACTCGACGGCGCCGGCCTTGACGTGCACGGTCTCCGGCACCCGGCCCTCGTTCAGCTCGGTGATGCCGGTGATCTCGAACGTCTCGTCGCCGCGTAGCCCCAGGCCGGCGGCGTTGGTGCCCTTCGGGAACTGCAGCGGCAGCACGCCCATGCCGATCAGGTTCGACCGGTGGATGCGCTCGTAGGACTCGGCGATCACCGCCCGCACCCCGAGCAGCGCGGTGCCCTTGGCCGCCCAGTCCCGCGAGGAGCCGGAGCCGTACTCGGCGCCGGCCAGCACGACCAGCGGCACCCCGGCCTCGGCGTACGCCTGCGCGGCCTCGTAGATCGTGGTCTGCTCGCCGCCGGCCAGGAAGTTGCGGGTGAACCCGCCCTGCACGCCGTCCAGCAGCAGGTTGCGCAGCCGGATGTTGGCGAACGTGCCGCGGATCATCACCTCGTGGTTGCCCCGGCGCGACCCGTAGGAGTTGAAGTCCTTGCGCTGCACGCCGTGCTCGGTGAGGTAGTGACCGGCCGGGGAGTCGGCCTTGATCGCGCCGGCCGGCGAGATGTGGTCCGTGGTCACCGAGTCGCCGAGCAGCGCCAGCACGTGCGCGCCGCTGATGTCGGTGACCGGCTCGGGGTCCATGCCCATGCCCTCGAAGTACGGCGGGCGCCGCACGTACGTCGACTCGGGGTCCCACTCGAACGTCGAGCCGGTCGGCGTGGGCAGCGACCGCCAGCGCTCGTCACCGGCGAACACGTCGGCGTAGTCGGTGGTGAACATCTCGGCCGAGATCGCGCTCGCCACCACCTCCTGCACGTCGGCCGGGCTCGGCCAGATGTCGCGCAGGAACACCGGCTCGCCGTCGCCGTCGGTGCCCAGCGGGTCGTTCTCGAAGTCGTGGTCCATCGTGCCGGCCAGCGCGTACGCCACCACCAGCGGCGGGGACGCCAGGTAGTTCATCTTGACGTCCGGGTTGATCCGGCCCTCGAAGTTGCGGTTGCCGGACAGCACCGCCACCACCGCGAGGTCGTGCTCGGCGACCGCGGCGGAGATCTCCTCGGCCAGTGGCCCGGAGTTGCCGATGCACGTCGTGCAGCCGTAGCCGACCAGGTGGAAGCCCAGCTTCTCCAGGTACGGCAGCAGCCCGGCGCGCTCGTAGTAGTCCATGACGACCTTGGAGCCGGGCGCCAGGGTGGTCTTCACCCACGGCTTGCGGGCCAGGCCCCTGTCCACGGCGTTGCGGGCGAGCAGCGCGGCGCCCAGCATCACCGACGGGTTCGACGTGTTGGTGCACGAGGTGATCGCGGCGATCACCACCGCGCCGTGGTCCAGCTCGAACTCCGCGCCGTCCACGGTGACCGCGGTCGGCGCCGAGGCGCGCCCGCCGGCCCCGGCCGCCGCCGACACCAGGTGCGGCCGCCCGGAGTCGCCGTTGCCTCCGGTCGGCGCGGGCGGGTCGCTCGCCGGGAAGGACTCGGCGACGCTCTCGTCCACGCTCGACTCCACGCCGTCGCCGGACGTCGCGTAGTCCGGGAGCGCGCCGCGGAAGGCGCCCTTGGCCTCGGTGAGCGCGATGCGGTCCTGCGGCCGCTTCGGCCCGGCGATCGACGGCACCACGCTGCCCAGGTCGAGCTCCAGCGTCTCGGAGTACACCGGCTCGGTGTCCGGGTCGTGCCAGAGGCCCTGCTCCTTGGCGTACGCCTCGACCAGCGCCACCTGCTCGGCGGAGCGGCCGGTGAACCGCAGGTAGTCCACGGTCTCCGCGTCGATCGGGAAGATCGCGCACGTGGAGCCGAACTCCGGGCTCATGTTGCCGATGGTGGCCCGGTTGGCCAGCGGCACGGCACCCACGCCGGAGCCGTGGAACTCGACGAACTTGCCCACCACGCCGTGCCGGCGCAGCATCTCGGTGATGGTCAGCACCAGGTCGGTCGCGGTGGCGCCGGCCGGCAGCTCACCGTGCAGCCGGAAGCCGACCACGCGCGGGATGAGCATGGAGACCGGCTGGCCCAGCATGGCCGCCTCGGCCTCGATGCCGCCGACGCCCCAGCCCAGCACCCCCAGCCCGTTGACCATCGTGGTGTGCGAGTCGGTGCCCACCACGGTGTCCGGGTAGGCCTGGCCGCCGCGGGTCATCACCACGCGGGCCAGGTGCTCGATGTTCACCTGGTGCACGATGCCGGTGCCCGGCGGCACCACCTTGAACTCGTCGAACGCACCCTGGCCCCAGCGCAGGAACTGGTAGCGCTCCCGGTTGCGCTCGTACTCGAGGTCCACGTTGCGCTCGAACGCGTCCGGCCGGCCGAACACGTCGGCGATGACGGAGTGGTCGATCACCAGCTCCGCCGGGGCCAGCGGGTTGACCTTCGCCGGGTCACCGCCGAGCCGGATCACCGCCTCGCGCATGGTGGCCAGGTCGACCACGCACGGCACCCCGGTGAAGTCCTGCATGATCACCCGCGCCGGGGTGAACTGGATCTCCGTGTCCGGCTCGGCCTCGGGGTCCCAGGCGGCCAGCGCGCGCACGTGCCCGGCGGTGATGTTGGCGCCGTCCTCGGTGCGCAGCAGGTTCTCCAGCAGGATCTTCAGGCTGTACGGCAGCCGCTCGGCGCCGTCCACCGCGGACAGCCGGAACACCTCGTACGAAGTGCCGCCGACGTCGAGGGTGCCCCGGGCTCCGAAGCTGTTCACGCTGTTCGCTGTCACGACGATCTCCTGATGTGATGGGCGCGGGCCCGAGTCTTCCCCACCCGGCCCCCGGCCGCTCGCGCGGCCCGTTTCCCTTCTAACAGTACGCCCGTCCTGTTTGCGGTGGGCGGCCGGGTCCTCGCGTGCGAGGGTCTGTCCACACGGGGGTGGACGCGCGGAACGGCGGTGACCCCCAGGTCACCGCCGTTCCGTCGGCCCGCACGCGCGGGTCAGGCGAAGAGCTCGATGAGCGCCTCCAGGTCACCGGGCTGCAGCTTGCGCAGGAAGCCGGTGCTGATGTCGCCGATGCTGCGCAGCGGGCTCACGTACCACTTGCCGTCCACCTCGACGGCCACCACACCGGAGTCCAGGTAGCCGGCGGTGACCCGTTCGATCGCGCCGAGCTGGTCCTCGGTCATCGAGCTGCCGCCCAGTTCGGTGAGCTCGGCGACCATCTCGGCCAGGTCCTTGCCGCACATCTCCTGGGTCTCGTCGTTCTCGGTGACGGTGACGCACGAGCCCTTGATCTCCAGGCCCAGGGTGTCGCCGTCCTCGTTCTCGGCGGCGAGCTTGGTGAGCGTGACCCGCTTGCCGCCGGTCACGTCCTCCACCTGGGTCTTCAGCTCGGTGATCGTGATGCCCGTGGGGTCCTCGCCGGCGGCGGCCTCGACGAGGTGCTGGCCGGCGTCGTGCAGCGCGCCCATCTCGTCCGGCGGGGTCAGCTCGATGACCCGCTTGACGTCCGACTCCAGCGCGGCGTCCAGCATGGCGCGCACCGCGGCCTCGGGGGAGTCCGCGCCGTTGGCCGCGATCGGCTGCGCGGGCCAGGACTTGCCCTCCTCGCGCAGCGCCGCGTCGGCGATCGAGTAGAACAGGCTCGGGTACCACTCGCCGTCGACCTTCACGGTCGCGATGCGGATCGGCTCGCCGTCGTTGTCCTTGGCGATCTCGTCGCCGATGTCGATCGTCTCGGTCTCGTTCTCCGGCACGCCGTCCGGGAAGACCGTTTTGAGCCACTCCTCGGTGAGCGGCACCTTCGACCAGTCCGAGCTGATCGTCAGGGTGCCGTCGGTGAGCTTGGCGATGGTGAGCCGGTCGTTGACCTTCTCCTCGCCGGCCTCGTCGAACACCAGGTTCTCGGCCTTGAACTCGACGCCGGTGATCTGCTCGGGCGTGGCGTCCTTCTTGAGCACGCCGAGGCGCTTGAGCTCGGTGACGCTGTCCTGCAGGTAGTCCTTGGCGATCGCGCCCTCGGCCGGCGCCAGGCCGTCCAGCAGGCCCACCATGTCGTTCTCGCTGAGCGCGCTCAGCAGGTTGGTCGCCGCCTCCTTGGGCGACGGGGCGCCGGCGGCGGTGCCGCTGAACGCGAAGAAGTAGGTGCCGATGCCGGCGGCCACCAGCGCGATCACCGCGACCAGCGAGCCGACCAGCATGCCGGTGCGCTTCTGCGGCCGTGGCGCCGGGCCGTAACCGGTCGGGTACTGCGCCTGCGGCATGCCGTGCGGGCCGGTGCCCGGGTACTGGCCCTGGTGGGGCGCGCCCTGCTGGCCGTACTGCTGGTACGGGTCGCCCTGCTGCGGGAACTGCGACGTCGGGTTCGGCTGGGCGCCGAACTGCTGCGTCGACGGCTGGCCGTACTGCTGCTGGCCGTACTGCTGGGGCTGGCCGTGCTGCTGGGTGGGCTGCGCCTGGGCGGCGTGCCCTGCCTGGCCGTACTGCTGCGGGTCGAACTGGCCGTACTGCTGCGTCGGTGGCTGCCCGCCGTACTGCTGCGTCGGCTGCGGACCGGTCCCGGGGTACTGGCCGCCGGGGTACTGGCCACCGGCGTACTGGCCACCCTGGTCCTGGCCGGGCTGTCCGCCGTACTGCTGGCCCCCGTACTGCTGCGTCGGTGGCTGCTGCTGCCAGCCGCCGGGCGGCGTCTGCTGCCCGTACTGCTGGGTCGGTGGCTGCTGCTGGGGCTGCTGCCCCCAGCCGCCCTGCCCGTACGGGTCGTTGGGCTGACTCACTGGATCCTCCTGCTCTGCACGCCGCCCCCTGGCGCCGTTCTCGCCGTCACCGTCACTGCGCCCACGATGGCGAGGACCGCGCCCGTCACCGTCACCACGGGACCGACGAGAACCACACGCAACGTGAACTCGCCGGTCGGCAGTAGGACCACGAACGAAGTAGCTATGGTTCCCGCCAACACGGCAAGTAATGAAATTGCGATCGCGGCCAGGCGCCGCAGCCGCACTACGTAGAGCACCAGGGCGGCTGCCGTGATGCCCCCGAACGCCGGCCAGGCCGCCACCAGCGCGCCGGCCGCGCCGTCGCCGAGCGGCGTGAGCCGCCGGGCCACGGCCATCGCCTGGTAGCTGTTGCGCAGCGCGGTCCCCGACGCCAGCCACGGCAGGAAGGTGCCGCCCAGCATGGCGATCACCCCGATCCCCCCGAGGACCTGGCCCACCCGCGCCCGTCGCGGTGCGGTCCGCGCCGGCGGGTACGCCGACGTCATGGGGCCATCCTGACAGGCGTCCCCGACCGGCCGTCGCCCGGACGGCGTAACGCCCCTGGCCGATCGGCCCGTCTGGCACCGTGGAGGAATGACGGACGGTGCCCAACCCCATCGAGGCGGCTCGACGGAGCTGCCCGATCCCGCCGAGGCGGCCCGGCTGGTGGGTGCGGCGCGGCGGATCACCGTGCTCACCGGGGCGGGTGTGTCGACCGACTCCGGGATCCCGGCCTTCCGGGGGCCGAACGGCCTCTGGACCACCGACCCGGCGTCGCAGCGGCTGTCCAGCCTGGCCGCCTACCGCGACGACCCGGAGCTGCGGATCACGTCGTGGCGGCGGCGGGCCGAGCACCCGGCCTGGCGGGCCGAGCCGAACGCCGCCCACCACGCGCTCGCCGGGCTGCAGCGCCAGGGCAGGCTGCGCGCCCTGCTCACCCAGAACATCGACGGGCTGCACCAGCGCGCGGGCACCGACCCGGCGCTGGTGGTGGAGCTGCACGGCACCATCACCGGCACCCGCTGCCTGTCCTGCGGCGCCCGGGGGGAGATGACCGAGGCGCTGCGACGGGTGCGGGCCGGGGAGGCCGACCCGCCGTGCGTGCGCTGCGGCGGCGTGCTCAAGTCGGCCACCATCTCGTTCGGCGAGCGGCTCGACCCGGGCGTCCTGCGCGCCGCGGGGGAGGCGGCACGCGACTGCGACCTGCTGCTCGCGGCGGGCACGTCGCTGCGGGTGCAGCCGGCCGCCGGGCTGGTCGGCGTGGCGGCCCGGGCCGGCGCCGCGGTGGTCATCTGCAACGCCGAACCCACGCCGTACGACGGCCTGGCCACCGCCGTCGTGCGCGGCCCGCTCGCCGAGGTACTGCCCACGCTGTGCGTTCCGCCCGGTGAACGGCAGCCGAACTGACGGTTGCGAAGCGGTGCGGCTGGTGCGACCGTTCACCCTCGCCGGTGATCCTCACCGTCGTACACCTGCTCCGACCACCACCGGGGAGATCGTCATGGCCGATGTCGACCGCCGCTCCGTGCTGCGCGGTGGCGCCGCCGCGGCGCTGCTGGGCGGCCCGTTCCTGGGCTTCGTCAACCGGGGGGTCGCCGGCGCCGACCCGAACCCGCGCCACGGCGGCTCGTTCCGCGAGCTGCGAGCCATACCCGACGAGCGTGACGGCACCGTGCGGCTCTGGCTGCCCGAGGGCTTCCGCTACCGCTCCTTCCACGACACCGAGACCCCGGTGGTGCTCGACGACGGCACCACCCTGCCCGGCCGGCACGACGGCATGGGCGCCTTCCACGCCCCCCGGCGCGACAGCCGGCACGGCGGCGGCCGCCCCGGTGGCAACTACATTCTGGTGCGCAACCACGAGGTCAACGGCCCCGGCCGCGCGTTCGGCGACCCCTCCCGCGCCTACGACCCGATGGCCCAGGGTGGCACCACCACCGTCGAGGTCACCAGGTACGGCCAGGTGGTGCGTTCGTACACCAGCCTCAACGGCACCCAGATGAACTGCTCCGGCGGCGAGATGCCGTGGGGCTCCTGGATCACCTGCGAGGAGACGGTCAACGGCCCGGACGTCGGCCCCGACTTCACCGGCGCGCCGAACACCGCGCTCACCAAGCCGCACGGCTACGTCTTCGAGGTGCCGGTCGACGGCCGCTCCGACGCCATGCCGATCACCCGCGCCGGCCGCTTCGCCCACGAGTCGGTGGCCTTCGACCCGCGCGACGGCGTGCTCTACCTGACCGAGGACAACTTCGGCTTCCCGTCCGGCTTCTACCGCTACAAGCCGCGGCGCAACCCCATGCGCACCGGGCGGCTGGACAACGAGGGCCGGCTGCAGATGCTCGCCGTTCGCGGCCGCCCGAACCTCGACCTCGCCGCTGCGCAGCGCCCGCGCGCCTCGTACCGCGTCGAGTGGGTGGACATCGAGGACCCGGCGCCGACCTTCCCGTACACGCCCGGCCAGCCGGCGCCGACCCCCAACAACGTCGCGCTGACCCACGTGGCCCGGCAGGGCTGGGCCCAGGGCGCGGCCTACTTCTCCCGGCTCGAGGGCTCGGTGTACGACGACGGCGTCGTCTACTTCTGCTCCACCCAGGGCGGTGGCCCGGCGGAGGCGTCCACCGGTCCGATCGCCGACGGCTACGGCAACGGCTCCGGCCAGGTGTGGGCGTACAACACCCGCGCCGGCACGCTCTCGCTGGTCTACGAGTCGCCGGGGCCGGACGTGCTCGACTTCCCGGACAACGTGACCACCAGCCCGCGCGGCACGCTCGTGGTCTGCGAGGACAACGTCAACAACAACTACCTGCGGGGCCTCACCAAGGGCGGGCGGCTGTTCGACATCGCGCTCAACCGCCTGGTCGGCGCCAGCGGCAACCCGCGCTTCGACGACGAGTTCGCCGGCTCCTGCTTCAGCCCGGACGGCCACACGCTGTTCGTCAACATCCAGGCCTCGCGCGGCCTCACCTTCGCCATCTGGGGCCCGTGGGCCCGGATCGGCGTCTGACCCCGGCGCCTTCACGGGAAGCGGGCCTCACCCCACCCCGGGGTGAGGCCCGCTTTCGTTGTGCGCACCGGCTTTCCGCCGCCGCGACCGGCTGCGGACGAGCGGCGGCGCTGGGCCGTCCGGACGAGCGGGTCCCTCACGATCCGTGACGCCGCCACTGTGGGCCCGGCGCGCCGGTCGTGACTCATGTGGTGGATGTTCCTGATGTTCTCGCTGGTGACGCTGGCCAACCGTGGGGCTGGAGTGGCACAGTGCAGCAGCGTTTTCGCTTGACACGGTCCTGACGCGGTGCCACCGGTACCGCCGAACAGGGGAACGGCCGTGGGTTGGGAGATGGCCCCGTGAGATTCCGGCACGGTTCGCACGGCGCGGTGCTCGTCACCGCCCTCGTCATGGCGCTGCTGTCCCTCGGCGCGGGTCCCGCCGCCGCCGTCCCGCCGCCGCCACCGAACCCCAGCGACGCCGAGCTCGACGCCGGCCGGGCCGCG
>DASWTI010000381.1:0-7687 GCA_036402215.1 Pseudonocardiaceae bacterium | reverse complement strand
AGGAGCTCGGCAGCGTGCTCGGGCCGGTGTACGGGGCCGGCCTGGCGGCGCTGCTCGGCGGCTGGCGCGGCGTGTTCTGGATCAACCTGCCGCTCGCCCTGGCCGCCGCGGTGGCCGTGCAGCTCACCGTGCCTGCCGGGCGCGGCACCGCGGCCCCGGGGCGGGTGGACCTGACGGGCGGCGCGCTGCTCGCCGCGGCGCTCGGCCTGGCCGTCGTCGGCCTCTACAACCCGGACCCGGACACCGGCGTGCTGCCCTCGTGGGGCTGGCCGTGCGTGGTGGCCGCAGTGCTGCTGCTCGGCGCGTTCCTGGCCTGGGAGCGGCGCGCGCGGACCCGGCTGCTGGACCCCACCGGCGTGCGGATGCCGGCCTACCTGGCGGCGCTCGCCGCGAGCGCGGCGGCCGGGGCGGCGCTGCTGGTGACCCTGGTGGACGTGCAGGTGTTCGCCCAGACCCTGCTGGACCGCGACGCCGTCGGCGGCACCGCGCTGCTCGCCCGGTTCCTGGTGGCGCTGCCGGTGGGTGCCGTGCTCGGCGGGCTGCTCGCCGGGCGGATCGCCGAGCGCTGGGTGGTCGCCGGCGGGCTGCTGCTCGCCGCGGCCGGCTACGCGCTGATCTCCCGCTGGCCGGCCGACGTGCTGGACGCGCGGCACGTGCTCGGGCTGCCGCGGCTGGACACCGACCTGGTGATCGCCGGGCTCGGCATCGGCCTCACCATCGCGCCGCTGTCCGCGGTGGCGCTGCGCGCGGTCCCGGCCGCGCAGCACGGCGTGGCCTCGGCCGGCGTGGTGGTCGCCCGGATGACCGGCATGCTGGTCGGCGTGGCGGCGCTCGCCGGGTACGGGCTGCACCGCTTCCGCTCGCTCACCGCGGACCTGGACACCCCGCTGCCGTTCGGCGTGCCGCCCGAGGAGTACGCGCTACGGCTCGCCGAGTACCAGCGCGCGGTGGACGCCGCGCTGCTCACCCAGTACCGCGAGACCTTCCTCGCCGCCGGCCTGATCTGCCTGCTCGGCGCGGTGGCCGCGCTCGGCGCTCACCTGCAGCGGGTGCCCTCCGGCGGTAGCGTGCCGTCCACCAGGTAGGTGATCGCGGCCTCGTCCACGCACTCGACGTTCTGCAGGAACGCGGTGTGCTGGGTGCCCTCGTAGGTGAGCAGGCGCCCGCCGAGCGCCCGGGCGAGGCCGACGCCCGCCTGGTACGGGGTGGCCGGGTCGCCGGTCGTGGAGATCACCAGCACCGGCGGCAGGCCCGGCGCGGACACCGGCCCCGGCGTGGCGCCGGTGGCCGGCACCGGCCAGAAGGCGCACACGTCGAGCGCCGGGCTGGGCGCCGCGCCGTCGTCCAGGAACGGTGCCGCGGCGCGTGCCCGGCGGTCCGCCTCGGCCGCGGCGGCCGGGTCCAGCAGCGGCGGGTCGTCCACGCAGCGGATCGCGGTGAAGGCGTCGGTGAGCGTGGAGTACTCGCCGCCGCTGCGGCCGTAGTAATTGTCCGCCAGCAGCATGAGCACCCGGCCCTCGCCGCCGGCCAGCTCGGACAGCCCCTGGTCCAGCAGCTCCCAGAGCTGGTCGTCGTACAGCGCGGCGATCACGCCGGTGATGGCGTCGTCGTAGGAGAGCCGCCGGTCGCCGACCGGCACCGGCTCCCGCACGAGCGGGGTGACGAGCTCCCGGAACCGCGCCGAGGCCCGCGCGGGGTCCGGTCCCAGGGCGCACTCGCGGCGCGCGGCGCAGTGCGCGGCGTAGGCCTCGAACGCCCCCTGGAAGCCGCCGACCTGGGCGACCACCTCGTCCACCGGGTTCTGCGCCGGGTCGAGCGCGCCGTCCAGCACCATGGCCCGCACCGCGGCCGGGAACTGCGTCGCGTACGCGGTGCCGATCCGCGTGCCGTAGGAGAACCCCAGGTACGTCAGCTTCTCGTCGCCCAGCACCGAGCGCAGCACGTCCAGGTCCCGCGCCACGTCACGGCTGCCGACCGTGGCCAGGAACTCGGTGCCCACCCGCTCGGCGCACCTGGCCGCGTACTCCTTCTCCTCCTGCTCGGTCTCCGCCACCCCGGCCGGCGAGGTGTCCAGATCGTTGTCCAGTCGCTCCGCGTCCCGCTCCTCCGTGGTGAGGCAGCGGATCGCGGGCTCGCTGGCGCCCACGCCGCGCGGGTCGAAGCCGACCAGGTCGAAGCGGCGCCCCAGGTCGGTGTCCCGGATCGCGGAGCTGAGCGAGGCGGCCGCCACCATGCCGGAGCCGCCCGGCCCGCCGGGGTTCACCAGCAGCGAGCCGATCCGCGCGCCCTGGTCGTCGGCCGGCCGGCGCAGCAGCCCGATGCGCACCGTCGTGCCGTCCGGCTCCGCGTAGTCCAGCGGCACCTCGACCCGCGCGCACTCCAGCCCCGGGGCACGGAACAGCACGCGCTCCTCGCGGGCCTGGGCGAACGGCTCGCAGCCGGACCAGGCGACGCGCTGGCCGTAGAACCGGTCCAGGCCGTCGGGCACGGCGCCGGCGGGGCCGCGCTGCTCGAACCGGACGCCGGCCACCGGGGAACCCGGGACCACCGAGGAGCATCCGGACACCGCCAGCAGGGACACCACGGCGAGCGCCGCCCGGACTCGGATCACCTGGCCGATGGTGCCACGGCCCGTGTCGCCGCACCCGGACGACACCGTAGGTTGGGCGCATGCCTCGACTGCGTCTCGCCATGGCCCAGGTGAACGCCCGCGTCGGTGACCTGCCGGGCAACGCCGCGCTGGTGCTCGACCGCACCCGGGAGGCGGTGGCCGACGGCGCGCACCTCGTGGTGTTCCCCGAGCTGGTGATCACCGGCTACCCGGTGGAGGACCTGGCGCTGCGCGAGTCGTTCGCCGCGGCCTCCCGGCAGACCCTGGACGCGCTGCCGGGACGCCTGGTGGACGCCGGCTGCGGCGACGCCGTGGTGGTCGTCGGCTACCTGGACCGTGACGACGCGGGCGTGCGCAACGCCGCCGCCGTCATCCACGGCGGCGAGGTGGTCGCCCGCTACTTCAAGCACCACCTGCCGAACTACGGGGTGTTCGACGAGTTCCGCTACTTCCGCTCCGGCACCCACCTGCCGATCGTGCGGGTGCACGGCGCGGACGTCGGCGTGGTCATCTGCGAGGACATCTGGCAGGACGGCGGGCCGGTGGCCGCGCTCGGCGAGGCCGGCTGCGACCTCGTCGTGGTGCTCAACGCCTCGCCGTACGAGCGGGCCAAGGACGACACGCGGGGTGCCCTGGTGGCCCGCCGCGCGGCCGAGGCCGGCGCGCCCATGGCCTACGTGGCGCTCGTCGGCGGGCAGGACGAGCTGGTGTTCGACGGCGACTCCATGGTCATGACGCCGGGCGGCGAGCTGCTGACCCGCGCCCCGCAGTTCGTCGAGCACCTGAGCGTGCTGGACCTGGAGCTGACGGCCGGCACCGGGCACCGCGAGGGCGCGATCGGCGGGTTCGACGTGCGGCGCGTGCCGCTGCTGCCCGAGCCGTTGCCCGGGGCCCCGTCCCGTCCCGCGCCGCCCCTGCCGGAGCCGTTGTCCGACGAGGCCGAGGTCTGGGCCGCGCTCGCCACCGGGCTGCGGGACTACGTGCGCAAGAACGGCTTCCGCTCGGTGATCCTCGGCCTGTCCGGCGGCATCGACTCCGCCGTCGTGGCGGCGCTCGCCGTCGACGCCCTCGGCCCGCACGCCGTGCACGGCGTCTCGATGCCCTCGGCGTACTCCTCGGAGCACTCCCGCTCGGACGCCGCGGACCTGGCCGGGCGCACCGGCCTGCACTTCACCACGGAACCCATCGGCGCCATGGTGGACGCCTTCGTCGGCCGGCTCGGGCTCCGCGGCCTGGCCGAGGAGAACGTCCAGGCCCGCTGCCGCGGCGTGACGCTCATGGGGCTGTCCAACCAGGACGGGCACCTGGTGCTGGCCACCGGCAACAAGTCCGAGCTGGCCGTCGGCTACTCCACCATCTACGGCGACGCCGTCGGCGGCTTCGCGCCGATCAAGGACGTGCCGAAGACGCTCGTCTGGGCGCTGGCCCGCTGGCGCAACGACACCGCCGAGAAGCGCGGGGAGACCCCGCCGATCCCGCCCGCCTCCATCGAGAAGCCGCCGTCGGCCGAGCTGCGCCCCGGCCAGCTCGACAGCGACTCGCTGCCCGACTACGAGCTCCTCGACGCCATCCTGGACCTCTACGTCGAGGGCGACCGCGGCTACACCGACCTCGTCGCCGCCGGCTTCCCGGCCGCCGAGATCGACCGCGTCGTGCAGCTCGTGGACCGCGCCGAGTACAAGCGCCGCCAGTACCCGCCGGGCACCAAGATCACCCTCAAGGCCTTCGGCCGCGACCGCCGGCTGCCCATCACCAACCTCTGGCGCGAGCACGCCCCCTGACCGCGACCCGCCCGGAGCGAGGTGCCCGGACGGGGGACCTCGGCCAGGCTCAGAGCGCGATGAGCGGCAGCCGCGGGTCGAGCTTGTGCAGGTCCGCGGGGTCCGACGTGATCACCGGAGCCCGGCCCAGCTCACGCGCACAGACGACGACGGCCGCATCCACGACATCGTCAGTGCCGGCCTCACCCAGCAGGACACCCACGCGAAGGGCGGCGTGGTAGTCGAGACCGGCGAAGCGCAGGTAGGAGTCGGCCAGGAACCGGCGCAGGTTCGCCTGCCGGCCACCGGACCGGGCGACCTGGGCCAGCGCGGCCGTAGGAATGACCAGGCCCGCCCCTCGATCACGGGCCGAGCGGACGAGTTCCTGCATCCGCGGCGAGCGGCGCTCGACGGCGATCAGCGCACCGGCATCGAGAACGATCGAGCAGGTCATGCCGCGCCGGTCACCTCACGCGACGTGGCGGCCTGCTCGGCGAAGACACGATCCAACTCGCCGTCCGCCCACTCCCGGACCTCCGCGGCCGGTCGTCCACGATCCGCGTCCCACTCGGCGAACAGGGCATCCATGATCATCCCCGGCTCCAGCCGCGATGCGATGTACGACGACACCGACCGCGCCTCACCACGCTCGACCGCGGACTTGATCGTCTCGATCAGCTCCTCCGGCAAAGTGATCGAGATCTGGCGCGTCTTACTCATGATGCCATCATAATTGCCCTCGCACCCGGCTCGGAAGCGGCTGGTCCGTAGTGGCGCGGGCCCCTACTCGTAGAACACCCGCTCCACGACGGTGCGGGCGCGGCGGGCGGTGCGGCGGTAGTCGTCGATCATGGCGCCGGGGTCGGTGGCGGCCGGGTAGCCGAGGGCCCGGGCGACCGCCGCGGGTTCCCGGCCGGTGCGGGGGATCTGGTCGGTGGGCTTGCCGCGGACCACGGTGGCGGCGTTGCGGGTGCGCGTCGCCGACACCCAGGCGGCCTCCAGCGTGGTGGCGTCGTCCGCGGTCAGCAGCCCGGCGGCGGCCGCGGCGCGCAGGCCCTCGACGGTCGACGTGGTGCGCAGCGCGGGGTCGGCGCCGGCGTGCCGTAGCTGCAGCAGCTGCAGCGTCCACTCGACGTCGGACAGGCCGCCGCGGCCGAGCTTGGTGTGCGTGGACGGGTCGGCGCCGCGCGGCAGGCGCTCGGTGTCCACCCGGGCCTTGATCCGGCGGATCTCGGTGACCTGCGCGGCCGTCAGCCCACCGGCGGGGTAGCGCACCGGGTCGATGGCGTGCAGGAACTCCTCGCCCAGCTCCGCGTCGCCGGCGGAGAACGTGGCCCGCAGCAGCGCCTGCGCCTCCCACGGCGAGGACCACTGCGCGTAGTACGCCCGGTACGAGCCGAGCGTGCGCACCAGCGGCCCGGAGCGCCCCTCCGGCCGCAGGTCGGCGTCCACCTGCAACGCCGGGTCGCGGCTCGGCGCGGCCAGCAGCCTGCGCACCGTCTCGGCCACGCCGGTGGCGAACCGCACGGCGTCCTGCTCGGGTGCCCCCGCCGCGGGCGCGCAGACGAACATCACGTCGGCGTCCGAGCCGTAGCCCAGCTCCGCACCGCCCAGCCGGCCCATGCCGATCACGGCGATCCGCGCCGGTTCCTCGTCGCGCCGGGCGGCCTCGGCGCGCACCGCCACGTCGAGCGTCGCGGCCAGCACCGCCGTCCACACCGAGGACAGCGCCGCGCACACCTGGTGCACGTCCAGCAGCCCCAGCAGGTCCGCCGCGGCGATCCGCAGCAGCTCGTGGCGGCGCAGCGAGCGGCCCGCGGTGACGGCGGCCGCCGGGTCCGCGTGCCGGGCCACCGCGGAGCGCAGCGAGCCGGCCACCTCGGCGTGCGAGCGCCCGGTGAGCTCCGCGTCGTCGGCCAGCAGCCGCAGCACCTCGGGGGCCCGCACCAGCAGGTCCGGCACCAGCTTCGAGGTGCCCAGCAGGAACATCAGCCGCTGCGCCACCTGGCCCTCGTCACGCAGCAGCCGCAGGTACCACGGCGTGGTCGCCAGCGCCTCGGACACCCGCCGGTACGCGAGCAGCCCGCCGTCCGGGTCGGCCGTGTCGCCCAGCATGTCCAGCAGCGCCGGCAGCAGCGCGGTCTGGATCGCGGCCGCCCGGCTGGCCCCCGCGGTGAGCGCCGTCAGGTGCCGCAGCGCGCCGTCCGGCGACGTGTACCCGAGGGCCTTGAGCCGCGCGGTCGCCGCCTCCGGGGTGAGCCGCAGCGACTCCGTCGGCACGTTGGCCACGGCCTCCAGCAGCGGCCGGTAGAACAGCTTCTCGTGCAGCCGCCGCACCCGGTGCGCGTTGCGCCGCACCTCCGCCAGCATCACCGCCACCGGGTCGCGGCGGCGGATCGCGCCGAACCCGGAGGCCCGCGCGAGCCGGCGCAGGTTCGCGGTGTCGTCCTCGGCGGGCAGCAGGTGGGTGCGGCGCAGCCGTTGCAGCTGCAGCCGGTGCTCCAGCAGCCGCAGGAACTCGTAGGACGCGGTGAGGTTCGCCGCGTCGTCGCGGCCCACGTACCCGCCGCGGCCCAGCACCCGCAGCCCGTCCACCGTGGACAGCACGCGCAGCGACTCGTCGGTGCGGCCGTGCACGAGCTGCAACAGCTGCACGGCGAACTCCACGTCGCGCAGCCCGCCGCGGCCGAGCTTCAGCTCACGGTCCAGCAGACCGGCCGGCACGTGCTCCTCGACGCGGCGGCGCATGGCCTGCACGTCGGCCACGAAGTCCTCGCGGTCGGCCGCCTGCCAGACCAGCGGCGTCACCGCCGCCACGTAGCGTCGCCCGAGGTCCAGGTCCCCGGCCATCGGCCGTGCCTTGAGCAGCGCCTGGAACTCCCACGTGCGCGCCCACCGCCGGTAGTAGCCGACGTGCGAGTCCACCGTGCGCACCAGCGCCCCGTGGCGGCCCTCGGGGCGCAGCGCGGCGTCCACCTGGAAGCACGCCTCGCCGGCGACCCGCATGGTGGTCGCCGCCACCCGCGCGGCGTCGGCCACCTGCTCCTCGTGCGCCACCGCGAAGATCACGTCCACGTCGCTCACGTAGTTCAGCTCGCGGGCGCCGCACTTGCCCATGGCGATCACGGCCAGCCCCGGGTCGGCGCCTGCGTCGCGCACGGCCACGTCGAGCGCGGCTGCCACGGCGGCGTCGGCCAGGTCGGACAGCCGCCGCCCGACCACCGCCAGGCCGAGCACCGGCAGCTCCGGCTCCACCACGCCCGCCAGGTCGTCCGCGGCGATCGCGGCCAGCACGTCCCGGTACCCGGCGCGCAGC
>DASWTI010000380.1:0-9479 GCA_036402215.1 Pseudonocardiaceae bacterium | reverse complement strand
TGTACTCGGTGCGCCGCACCAGGCGCTGCGCGGTGCGGCGGCGGGCGGCGCGCAGCGCGTCGCGGTAGCCGTCCAGCCGGTCGTCGGCGGTGCGCACCCCGGCCGGGCCGGTGACGATGCCGACGCACTCGTAGCCCTGGTCGATCAGGTGCCCGGTGGCGGCCCGCGCGGCCTGGCGGGTGTCCACCAGCACGGTGTCGCCCTCGCGGTCCGGCAACGGCCGGTCCACCGCCACCACCGGGGTCCCGCTGGCCACCAGCAGGTCCACGGTGGTGGCGGTGCCGGTGGGCGACAGGATCACCCCGGCCACCCGTTCCTGGATGGCCACGTCGATGTAGCGGCGTTCCTTGTCCGCGTTCTCGTCGGAGTTGCACAGCACCACCGAGTAGCCCTTGCCGTGCGCGACGTCCTCGACGCCGCGGGCGATCGCGGTGAAGAACGGGTTCTCCACATCGCTGATGATCAGGGCGAGCACCGCGGTCTCCTGGCGGCGCAGGTTCCTGGCGGGGCCGTTGGGCTGGTACCCCAGCGCCCGGGCGGCATCGGTGACCCGGACCACGAGCTCCGGGGACACGCTGGACTTGCCGTTGAGGGCGCGGGACACCGTCGCGGTGGACACGCCTGCCATCGCCGCAACGTCACTGATCGTCGGCACGGGAGGATCCTCCGCTCTGCGGCCCATTGACACCCTGCGGGGTCGAGAATAGCTTCGGAGAAAACGATTACCCAATCGCTCGTTCCGGGGACACGGAGCTACCTGCGGGAGGATCACGTGGCACGTATCGGCGTGGTGAACATCTCCGACGGCCGGGACTACGTCCACGCCGGCATCGCCGATTTCATCCGCGGCAACGAGGACAAGCTGGTGGCCGCGCTCACCGCCGCCGGCCACGAGGTCGTGCGCGGCCGCGACGCCGTGTCCGCCAACCGGCTCGCCACCTCGGTGGCCCGCGAGGTGCAGGCCGCCGGGGTCGACCTGACGGTGCTGCACTACTGCGTGTGGGCCTTCCCGCACTTCACCATGCTGGCCGCCGGGGCGTTGCGCGGGCCGCTGGTGCTGCTGGCGAACACCGACCCGGTGCAGCCCGGGATGGTCGGCATGCTGGCCGCCGGTGGCGCGCTGGACCAGGTGGGCCGCGCGCACACCCGGCTCTGGGGCGACCCGGACGACCCGGCCGTGGTGGCCCGGATCGGCGCGCTGGCCGCGGCCTCCGGCGCGGTGTCGGCGCTGCGCGGCTCGACCTTCGGCCGGATCGGCGGGCGGCCGATGGGCATGAACACGGCGGTGGCCAACACCGACCAGTGGCAGCGCCAGTTCGGCGTGGACGTCGAGGAGATCGACCAGTGGGAGATCGTGCGGCGCGCCGAGCTGGCCGACGCCGCCGAGAAGAAGCACGCCAGGGAGTGGCTGGAACGGCACGCCACGGTGCACTACGACGGCGCCAAGCTCACCCCGGAGCTGCTGGAACGCCAGATCGGCTCGTACCTGGCGATGCGCGAGCTGATCGCCGAGTGGAACCTGGACTTCACCGGCATCAAGGGCCAGCCGGAGCTCACCCAGTACTTCGCCACGATGGACGTCACGGAGGCGTTCCTCAACGACCCGTACGACTGGAACGGGCCGAAGGAGCCGCACGTGTGCGCCACCGAGGCGGACATGGACGGCGCGCTGACCATGCAGCTCATGAAGCACCTGAGCGGGACGCCGGTGCTGTTCGCCGACGTGCGGCACTACCACGGCGACCGCGACATCTGGGACCTGTGCAACTCCGGGCAGCACGCCACCTGGTACGCCGCGCGCAGCGACGACCCGGCGGAGAACCTGGCGCGGGTGAACCTGTACCCCGAGGTGTTCTTCTTCCCGGCGGGCGGCGCGTCGGTGCAGCACATCGCGGCCCCCGGCACCATGACGCTGGGGCGGCTGACCCGCAACGACGGCCGCTACCGGCTGCAGCTCATGCTGGGCGAGTTCGAGAACTACGACGAGGCCACCACCGAGGCGCTGTGCAAGCAGTCCACGCCGGAGTGGCCGCACGCCTTCGCCCGGCTGGACGCCCCGGCCGAGGTGTTCCTGTCGCGGTTCGGCGCCAACCACATCCACGCGATCCCGGGCGACCGGCGGGCCGAGCTGCGCGCCGTGTGCGAGCTGCTGGACATCACGCTCGACGAGTTCACCCGGGGCTGATCGGGTGTTCCTCGGGATCGACATCGGCACGGCGAGCTCCAAGGGTGTCCTGGTCTCCCGGGCCGGGGCCGTGGTGGCCACCGAGACCGTGCCGCACGAGGTGTCCACGCCGCGGCCGGGCTGGGTGGAGCACGACGCGGATGCCGTGTGGTGGAACGACTTCACGCTGCTCGCGCGACGGCTGACGGCGGTCGCGGAGCGGCCGGTGGAGGCGCTCGGCGTGAGCGGCATCGGCCCGTGCCTGCTGCCCGCCGACGCCGCCGGACGGCCGCTGCGCCCGGCGATCCTGTACGGGGTGGACACCCGGGCCGGCGAGCAGATCGCCGCGCTGACCGCGGAGCTCGGGGCGGCCGAGATCCTGCGCCGCGGCGGCACCGCGCTGTCCAGCCAGGCCGTCGGGCCGAAGGCGCGCTGGCTGGTGGAGCGCGAGCCGCGGGTGTGGGCGCGGACGTCGCGGCTGTTCATGGCGAGCTCGTACCTGGTGCACCGGCTGACCGGGCAGTACGTGCTGGACCACCACTCGGCGAGCCAGTGCGACCCCATGTACGACCTGCGGGCGGCGGCGTGGGCCACCGACTGGGCGGCCGCGTGCGCACCGGGGTTGGAGCTGCCGCCGCTGGCCTGGCCGGGCGACGTGGTGGGCACGGTGACCGCGGCGGCCGCGCGCGAGACCGGGCTGCCGGCCGGGCTGCCGGTGACGGCCGGGACCGTGGACGCCTGGGCCGAGGCGGTGAGCGTGGGCGTGCGCTCGCCCGGCGACACCATGGTCATGTACGGCACCACGATGTTCCTGGTGCAGGTGCTGACCGACCCGGCGCCGCACCCCGGGCTGTGGACCACGCGCGGCGTGCTGCCCGGGACGTACAGCCTGGCCGCCGGCATGGCGACCTCGGGGGCGGTGACGGACTGGCTGCGCCGGCTGACCGGCGCGGACTTCGCGACGCTAACGCGGGAGGCGGCCGAGGTGCCGGCCGGCAGCCGCGGGCTGTTGCTGCTGCCGTACTTCGCGGGCGAGCGGACCCCGCTGTTCGACCCGGACGCGCGCGGGGTCATCGCCGGGCTGACGCTCGCGCACGGCAGGGCCGAGCTGTACCGCGCGGCGCTGGAAGGGGTGGCGCACGGCGTGCGGCACAACCTGGACGTGATGCGCGAGGCCGGCGGGAGGGCCACCCGGCTGGTGGCCGTGGGCGGCGGGACCACGGGCTCGCTGTGGACGCGCATCGTGAGCGACGTGACCCGGGCCGAGCAGCAGGTGCCGCGGCACACGGTGGGCGCCTGCCTCGGCGACGCCATGCTGGCCGCGGCGGCGACCGGGTGCGAGGTGGACCCGGGGCGGTGGAACCCGATCGACACGGTGATCCCGGTGGACGAGGCGAACGCCGCGGTGCACGACGAGTTCCACGCCCGGTACCGCGCGCTGTACCCGGCCACGGTGGACGTGGCGCACTTCCTGGCGGGGCAGCAGCACGCGGCGGACGTTCGCGGCCGAACGGCCGATTGACCGGTACCGCTGCGCGATCGCAGACTGACCGTGGGTGTTCAGGTAATCGTTTACTGACCGGCGGTCGTCCTGGGAGGGCACGGGATGCGGGTTTCACGACGGGCGTGCGCGCTGTCCGGCCTGGTGATCGCCGCGGGGCTGCTGGGACCGGTTCCGGCCG
Organism: Pseudonocardiaceae bacterium; assembly: GCA_036402215.1. Lineage (GTDB taxonomy): Bacteria > Actinomycetota > Actinomycetes > Mycobacteriales > Pseudonocardiaceae > DASXTS01. The sequence continues at coordinate 5,633 of DASWTI010000380.1, read as the reverse complement.
GGGCGGCCGCGCCAGGGGTGCCGCCGGTCGTGACGGCCGCGGCGGCCGGGGCGCCCGCTCCCGCTGGGACCACCCGGCCGGCCGCTCCCCCTGGGGCCGGCACGCCGGCCACTCCTGCTGAGGTCACCGGACCGGGCGCTCCCACTGGGGTCACCGGGCCGGCCGCTCCCGCCGGCGTGGGGACGCGGTCCAACGGGGCCGTGGGGTGGGAGTCGTTGCGGCGGCTGGACGACCTGCCGCTGCTCGCGCCGGGCGGCGTGCGGTCCCGCCAGTTCTCCAGCTTCGCCCGCGACGGCAGCAACAACGACGGGTTCGGCGGCACCTTCTCGTGCCTGCGCACCTCGGCGGCGGGCTGCGTGATCGCCGAGGACCAGGGCGCGGGGGAGCTCAACTCCCTCTGGTTCACCCGTGACGGCGGCGACGTGACCGCGACCGGGCAGTTGCTGATCGAGCTGGACGGCCGCGCGGTGGTGAACGCGCCGCTGCGGGACGTCGTGAACGGCGCGCTGGGCGCCCCGTTCCAGTACCCGCTGGTGGCCAACGCCGACCAGGCGTCCGGTGGCGTGTACGTCAAGGTGCCCATGCCGTACCGCGCCTCGATGCGGGTCACCGTGCGGAACAACCCGCTGTTCCACCACGTCGGCTACCGGCAGTTCCCGGACGCCACCGGCGTGACCACGTTCGACCCGGCCGACCGCGCCGAGGACGTGCTGGCCGTGCTGCGCGCCGCCGGCACCCGGGACCCCAAGCCGGCCAGGCCGGACGCCACGACGCGCACCGCCACGCTGACCGTGCCGGCCGGCGGGCAGGCGTCGCTGGGCGGCGTCACCGGGCCGGCGACGGTGACCGGGCTGCGGCTGCGGCTGCCGTCCGCGCAGCGCACCGACGCCGTGCTGGCCGGGCTGCGGCTGGTGGTCACGGCGGACGGCCGGACCACGGTGGACTCGCCGATCGGCGAGTTCTTCGGCAGCGGGCTGGGCCAGGCCACGGTGCGCTCGCTGATGTTCGCCATGGACCCGGCCACCGGCTGGTACAGCGCCTGGTGGCCGATGCCGTTGCGGCAGCAGGCCTCCGTGGCCCTGGTGAACCGCACCGGCGGCACGGTGAGCGGCGTCGAGACGGCCCTCACGAGCGCCCCGGAGGCCCGCTGGGCCTCGGAGCTCGCGCCGGGCGGCGGCGCCGGGTACTTCACGACCGTCTCGCGGCGCGGCGCCACCACGCCCGGCGCGGACTGGCTGTTCGCCGACCGGGCCGGCCGCGGCAAGTTCGTCGGCGTCACGCAGACCGCCGAGGGCCGGGTGCCGACGGGCAACACCCGCGGCTACCTGGAGGGCGACGAGCGGGTGTACGTGGACGGCGAGGCCACGCCCGCCTGGTACGGCACCGGCTCGGAGGACTTCTACGAGGCCGGCTGGTACTTCAACCGCGGCGAGTTCTCCGCGCCGTTCACCGGGAACACCCGCCACGAGGTGCGCGCCGGGGGCTGCGCCGTCGAGTGCGACGCCGTGTACCGGCTGATGATCACCGACGCGGTGGCCTACCGGACCGGCCTGCGCTTCGGCATCGAGCACGGCCCGCAGAACGACCACGACGCCACGTACGGCAGCACGGCGTACCTGTACACGCAGCCCACGGTGGCCACCGCGCGCACCGACGCGATCGACGCGGGCGACGCGGCGAGCCGTCAGGCGCACGCCTACGCGGAGTCCGGCGCCGCCTCGGCGTACGCGCTCTCGTCGGTGCACGAGGGCGACCACGACGACGTGCTGGTGTCCGACGACGTGCGGGCCACCTCCGGGCAGGTCTCGTTCCGGGTGGCGGTGCGCGGCGACAACCAGGGCGTGCTGCTGCGGCGGGTGTCCGACCAGCAGGCGGCGTTCCAGTCGGCCAGGGTGCTGGTGGACGGCGTGGACGCGGGTGCCTGGCACCAGCCGCTGGGCAACGGCACGCAGCGCTGGCTGTCCGACGGGTTTGTGCTGCCGCGGGCGGCCACCGCGGGCCGCACGGCGGTGACGGTGACGCTGCGGCCGGTGGCGGGCGCGCCGGCCTGGGCCGCGGCCTCGTACGTGGTGGACTCGCTGGTGCCGCCGTACGCGGACACCACCGGGCCGGGCGCCCCGCCGGGCGTGCGCGCGGCGGCGGTGGAGCACGCGGTGGCGCTGTCCTGGTCGCCGGCCGCGGACAACAGCGGCGTCAGCGGGTACCGGGTGTACGGGGCGCGCTCGGCGACGGTGCCGATCGCGGACGCGAACCTGGTGGGCGCCACCCCGGGCACCACGCTGCGGCACGGCCCGCTCCCGGCCCGCCAGGGCTGGTGGTACCGCGTGGTGGCGGTGGACGGCGCCGGGAACCTCGGCGCGCCCTCGGCCACCGTCTCGGCCACCACGCCGGTGCCCACCGTGAGCGACCTGACCGGCGACGGCCGCGACGACGCCGTGGCGTTCGCCAGGGGAACCGCCGCCGACGTGCTGGTGGCGGCGTCCACCGGGTCGGCGTTCGGCGCGGCGGCGCGCTGGCACGACTTCTTCGCGGCGGACACCGAGATCCCGCTCACCGGCGACGTGAACGGCGACGGCCGCGACGACGCGATCACCTTCACCCGCGGCGCGGCGGCCGACGTGTTCGTGGCGCTGTCCACCGGGTCCGGGCTGGGCACGGGCACCAAGTGGCACGACTTCTTCGCGATCGACACGGAGATCCCGGCCGTCGCCGACGTGAACGGGGACGGGCGCGACGACATCGTGACGTTCACCCGCGGCTCGCTCGCCGACGTGTACGTGGCCCTGTCCACCGGCTCCTCCTTCGCGCCGTCGTCGAAGTGGCACGACCACTTCGCGGTCGGCACCGAGGCCCCGCTGGTGGGCGACGTCAACGGCGACGGCCGGGCCGACGTGGTGACCCTGACCGGCGGCACCGGCGCCGACGTCTACGTGGCCCTGTCCGACGGCTCGCGCTTCGTCCAGGACGGCTGGCTCTGGCACGACTCCTTCGCCGCCGGCGACCAGCTCCCCGGCCTGGCCGACGTGGACGGCGACGGCCGCGACGACCTGGTCGCCTTCACCCGCGGCACCGCCGCCGACGTGTTCGTGGCCCGCTCCACCGGTGCCTCGTTCGGCGCCTCCGCCACCTGGCACGGCTCCTTCGCCGTCGGCACCGAGACCCCCGGCCTGGCCGACCTCGACGCCGACGGCCGCGCCGACGCGCTGACCTTCACCGGCGGCACCACCGCCGACGTGTTCGCCGCGCTGTCCGACGGCACCCGTTTCGTGCAGAACGGCTGGCGGTGGCACGACTCCTTCGCCCCGGCCCCGCAACTCCCCCGGCCCGGCCTGCCCACCGTGTAGGCCGGCACCACCGGCCGTGACCGGCCCCACGACCGCTGCCCCGCCCCCGTCGATGAGCACCGGGGGCGGGGCAGCACCCACGGTCCCGGCCGCCGTCGGTGACGTGTACCAGGGCGTGAAGGCGTTGGGACGCAAGCATGTGCGCTCGGAGGACGGCCTGCCGGTGCTCGACGCCGAGGTGGTTGACGGCCCGGATGACGGGCCCCGCGGCCATCGAGTACCGGACGTCCGGCGAGCCGCGAGCCGCTGCTCCACCGGCTGGACCGCCAGTAGGCGGCGCGACGTCCCGTGGCCCGGCACCGCGCGGGGCGGGTGCCGGGCCACGGGCGGCGGGCGCGGTCAGAGGCTGGTCTCCCCCGGCAGGCCGAAGAAGTCGTGCCACTTGGCCGAGGCGCCGAAGGTGGAGCCGGTGGACAGCGCCACGTAGACGTCCGCCAGCGAGGAGTGGGTGAACACCACGATGTCGTCCCTGCCGTCGGCGTTGTAGTCGCCGGTGTAGGGGAACTCGCCGGCGAGGGCGAAGAAGTCGTGCCACTTGACGGTGGTGCCGACGAAGGCGCCGGTGCGGTCCGAGAGGGCCACGTAGACGTCGCCGGCGGCGTTGTTGGTGAAGGTGGCGATGTCGGCGGCGCCGTCGCCGTTGAAGTCGCCGACGCGGGGTTGTTCGGCGCCGACGGCGAAGAAGTCGTGCCACTTGACGCCGGGGCCGAAGCCGGTGCCGGTGGACAGCGCCACGAACACGTCGGCGACGGTGCCACGGGTGAAGACAACCAGGTCGGCCCGGCCGTCGCCGTTGACGTCGGCGACGCCGGGGTGCTCGCCGGCCAGGCCGAAGTAGTCGTGCCACTTGGCGGAGGCCGTGAACGACGACCCGGTGGACAGCGCCACGTGCACGTCGGCCAGCGAGTTGCGGGTGAACGTGATGATGTCGTCGCGCCCGTCGCCGTTCACGTCCCCGACGGCCGGGACCTCGCCGCTCAGCGCGAAGAAGTCGTGCCACTTGGCGGACGCCCCGAACGACGACCCGGTGGACAGCGCCACGTGCACGTCCGCGAGGGAGCCGTGGGTGAACACCACGATGTCGTCGCGGCCGTCGCCGTTGAAGTCCCCGGTGAGCGGAGTCTCGCCGTTGAGGGCGAAGAAGTCGTGCCACTTCTGCTGGGAACCGACGAACGACGAGCCGTTGGAGAGCGAGACGTAGACGTCGGCGAGCGAGCCGTGGGTGAAGGTGACGACGTCGTCGCGGCCGTCGCCGTTGAAGTCGGCCGGGCCACCGGTGAACACGCCGGACGCGCCGCCGCCGGTGACGAGCTGCATGTAGTAGCCCCAGTTCCAGTGCGGGCCGGGGTCGGTGTGGTCGTTACCGGGCGCCTCGTTGTGGCCGATGATGTGCGTGCGGGTGCGCGGGATGCCGTGCCGCTCCGTCAGCCAGCGGGTGAGCGCCGCCGAGGACCGGTACATGGCGTCGGTGAACCAGGACGGGTTGTTCACGAAGCCCTCGTGCTCGATGCCGAGCGAGCGCGAGTTGTAGTTGCGCACGTGGTAGCCGGTGTCGCCGTCGCGCACCATCTGCGTGACCTCACCGTCGGCGGAACGCACCACGTAGTGCGCGCTGACGCCGGACGCCGGGTTCTGGAACCAGCTGATGGTGCCGGCGTAGGAGCCCTGGGTGACGTGCACGACGACCCGGTCGATCACCGCACTCCGGCCCACCGAGTAGTTGGCGGGGTGCGCGGGAACCCAGCGCGAGGCCGGGTAGTCCGGCCCCTGCACGGAGTTCGCCGGCAGCTCGTCGAGCGGCACCACGGAGGCGTACCGGCCGCGGTCCGGTTTCACGGAGCGGGCCGGGAAGGACACCGCCTCGCCGTCCGGGGTGCGGGTCTGCAGGCCGGCCGCCAGCAGCTCGTAGACCTCGTCGGCGTACATCCGGGCGACCCGGTCGTCGCCGGCGCCGCCGTACGCGGCGACCGCCGGGAACCAGGCGTCGACGTCGTCGCCACGGGCCGGCAGCGACAGGTCGTCGGCGTAGGCGCGCAGCAGCGCTGCGCCACCACGGATGTTGGCCGCGGTGTCCTTCGTGAGGGCGTCCACCGAGAGGCCGGTGAGCGCCGCGGCCCGCTCCAGGGTCCGCCGGGTGGGGTTGCTGACCAGGTGCATCACGCCGTACCCGTTGGCGTGGCTGGGTTCGCCGGCGTGCCCGTCGAGATGGGTCTCGCCGTACCCGACGGCGACCACCAGGTCGCGCGGCACGCCGAACTCGGCGGCGGCCGCGGCGAACGCGGCGTTCAC
>DASWTI010000379.1:0-3183 GCA_036402215.1 Pseudonocardiaceae bacterium | reverse complement strand
GAGCGCCCGCACCGTCGGCCCGGCCAGCAGGTCGCCCACCGCGAGCGGCACCCCGAGCTCGGCCCGGATGCGCGCGCTCACCTGCGCGGCGAGCAGCGAGTGCCCGCCGAGCGCGAAGAACTCGTCGTCGGCGCCCACCCGGTCCACCGCGAGCACCTCGCGCCAGATCGCGGCGAGCCGGTCCTCCAGGCCGGCGGCCGGCGGCACGTACTCGGTGGCCGGCCCGGTCACCGCCACCGACGGCTCCGGCAGGGCCCGCCGGTCCAGCTTGCCGCTCGTGGTGCGGGGCAGCGCGTCTAGCACCGCCCACGCGCCCGGCACCATGTGCTCCGGCAGCCGGGTGGCCAGGTGCGCCCGCAGCGCGGCCGGGTCGGTCTCGCCGTCCGCCGGCACCACGTAGGCCACCAGCCGCCGGCTGGTCGCGTCGCCCGGGGCGGCGACCACCGCGTCGGCCACCGACGGGTGCGCCCGCAGCACGGCCTCGATCTCGCCCAGCTCCACCCGGAAGCCGCGTACCTTCACCTGCTGGTCGGCCCGGCCCAGGTACTCGATGGACCCGTCGGCCAGCAGCCGCCCGCGGTCACCGGTGCGGTAGACCCGCGCCCCGCCCCCGCCGGGGTGCGGCACGAACCGCTCGGCCGTCAGGTCCGGCCGCCCGTGGTAGCCGCGCGCCAGGTCCGGCCCGCCGATCACGATCTCGCCGACCGCGCCGGGTGGTACCGGCCGCAGCAGCGCGTCCAGGACGTACGCCTCGGTGCCGGCCAGCGGCCGTCCGATCGGCAGCGAGCGCGTGGCCGGCACCCCGGCCGGCTCGTACATGGTGTTGCCGATCGTCGCCTCGGTGAGGCCGTACACGTTGAGCACCCGGGTGTCCGGCCCGCACGCCTGCCGCAGCCGGGCGTACTCGCCGGGCGTCCAGGCCTCGCCGCCCACCGCCACCAGCTTCATGAAGCCGAGCGACGCGCCGGTGTCCAGCACGTGGTCGGCGAGCAGCCGGGCCACCGAGGGCAGCAGCTCCGCGCAGTCCATGCCGTGCTCGCGCATGGTGGCCAGCAGCAGCGCCGGGTCGACGATCGCGTCCTTCGGGCAGATCACCAGCGTGCCGCCCGAGAGCACCGCGCGGACGATGTCGCCGGTGCACACGTCGAACGGGAACGCCGCGAGCTGCAGGTGCGTGCGCGGCCCGTCGAGCAGCCGGTACTCGTGCTCCCAGGCGCGGTACTTGGCGGCCAGCGACGCGCGGCTGACGACCACGCCCTTCGGCCGGCCGGTGGAGCCCGACGTGTAGATCAGGTACGCCGCCGCGTCCGCGTCCACCGCGGTGGCGACCCGGTCCGCGGGGTACGCCGCCGCGTCGGCGGTGTCCAGCACCGGCAGGTCCGGCAGCTCCGGCGCGGTACCGGCCTGCACCAGCACCGCCGTGGCACCGGCGTCGGCGAGCACCTCGGCGAGGCGCGCCGCGGGGTGCGCGGGGTCGAGCGGCACGTACGCGGCGCCGGTCTTCAGCGCGGCCAGCACCCCGGCGACCATCTCGGTGCCGCGGTGCGCGCAGATGCCGACGACGTCCCCGGCGCGCACGCCGCGCGCCCGCAGGCCGTGCGCCAGGCGGTTGGCCGTGGCCTCCAGCTCGGCGTACGTGACGCGCGCGCCGCCCGGCACGACCACCGCGGTGGCGTCCGGCGTGCGGTCGGCCCAGCCCTCGAACAGCTCCACGACGCCGGGGGCCGGCTCGGGCGCCCGGGGAGCGGGCACCACGGCCGGCGGCGTCAGCGGCAGCTCGCTCACCCGCAGCGCCGGGTCGGCGAGCGCCGCGCGCAGCAGCGTCTCGTAGCGCTCGGTCAGGCCGCGCACGGTGTCCGCGGACAGCACGTCGCTGCGGTACTCCCACACCATGGTGATCCGCCGGTCGCGGTCGTCGGCGGCCACGCCCACCTGGCGCTCGAAGCGCGGGATGACCAGCACGCCCAGGTCGAGCTTCGCGGTGCCGTTGAACCGCTCCAGCACGCCGCCGCGCACCTCGCCCAGGTTCATCCGGGCGATCGGCGCGTCGTCGAAGTTGAACATCACCTGGAACAGCGGGTTGCGCCCCGGCGTGCGCTGCGGCGCCAGCTCGCGCACCAGCCGGGCGAACGGGAAGTCCTGGTTGGCCTGCGCGTCGATCACCACGGCGCGCGAGCGGTCCACCAGCTCGGCGAACGCCGGATCGCCGCTGGTGTCGCAGCGCAGCACCACGGGGTTCACGAACATGCCCGGCATGTCCTGCGAGCCCGGCAGCACGCGGTTGCCGAACGCCGAGCCGACGCTCAGCTCCTCCTGGCCGGAGTGCCGGGTGAGCAGCGCCAGGTACGCCGCGAGCATGGTCGCGTAGAGCGTCACGCCCTCGCGGCGGCTGTGCGCGCGGGCCTCGGCGCACAGGTCGGCCGGCAGCTCCACGCGGCAGGTGGCGCCGACGAAGTCCGGGTTGGCCGGCGCGCTGCGCTCGTACGGCAGGTCCACCTCGTCCGGCGCACCGGCCAGCCGGGCACGCCAGTGCTCCAGCTGGGCGGTCATCGCGTCGCTGCCGATCACCTCGTGCTGCCAGCGCGCGAAGTCCGCGTACTGCAGGGTCGGCTCCGGCAGCGGGGACGGGCGGCCGGCGGCGAACGCCGGGTAGATCGCGGTGAGCTCGTTGACGATCACCGCGAAGGTCCAGCCGTCGTGGATGATGTGGTGCTCCACGAGCACCAGCTCCCACTCCGCGTCGGCCAGCCGGATGAGCGTCCAGCGCAGCAGCGGCAGCTCGGTGAGCGCGAACGCGGTGCGGATCTCGGTGGTCACCAGTTCCTCGGACGCCGCGTACGGGTCGTCCTCGCCGCGCAGGTCGATCACCGGCACGGTGATCCGGTACGGCGCCTCCACGCGCTGCACGGCGCGGCCGTCGCGCGAGTGCACGGTGGTGCGCAGGATCTCGTGCCGCCGCACGATCTCGCTGATCGAGCGCTCCAGCACGTCCACGTCGAGGTCGCCGTGCAGCCGGAAGGTGGTCGGCGCGTTGTAGGCGATGTTGCCGGGCCGCAGCTGCTCCAGGAACCAGATCTGCTCCTGCATGAGCGACAGCGGTGCCTCGGTGCCCGGCGCGCTCGCCCCGCCGGCGGTGAGCCCCGGCAGCGGCGCCGGCCCGCCGGCCTCGGCCGCGGCGTCCAC
>DASWTI010000378.1:0-2177 GCA_036402215.1 Pseudonocardiaceae bacterium | reverse complement strand
GGACGGGCTGGTGGCGCTGCTGCGCGCGCTGCCGCCGAGCCGGCGCGAGGAGCTGTACGAGGCGGCGGTGGCCGGTACCGGGGCCGAGCGGGCGGAGCTGGGCGAGCCACTGCTGGACGTGCTGCCGCGCGAGCGGCGGGTGCGCGAGGCACGGCGGATGCTGGGGCTGCCGCACCTGGGTGAGGACGAGCGGGCGCGGCTGCGGCTCACCGCGTACCTGCCGCTCGGTGAGGCCGCGCCGGTGCTCGCCGAGGTGACCCGGCGCACCGACGCCGAGGAACGCGCCCTCGGCTACGAGCTGCTGCTGGGCTGCGCGGCGCGCACCGGCGACGCCGGCGCGGTGACCACGACCGTGCGCGGGCTGACCCGGCTGTCCAACGAGCAGGACCCGGTGCGCTCGCGGGTGCTGTCCGCGCTGGGGCGGCTGCCGGCCCGGCTGCTGCGGCCGGAGCTGGTGCCGGAGCTGGACCGGTTCGTGACGGACGCGGTGCAGGCCCGGGACTCCTCGCACGCCACGCGAACGGCGCTGCGGACGCTGGCGGTCACCGTGATCCAGCTCCGGGTGGACTCGCCGGAGCTGGTCGGGTGGGCGTTCGGCGCGCTGCGGCGGCTGTTCGGGCACCGCACGCCCTGGCTGGGGCGGCTGGACCGCACGCTGCGGCGCGGCCAGGAACACGAGCTGTTCGCGGTGGTCCGGGAACGGCTGGAGGCGGACGCGGCGCGCGGGGAGCTGGACCCGGTGTTCGCGGTGACCCGCGCGCTCGGCCGCCGGGCCTGGGGCGTGCCGCGGCTGCAGGCGCTGCTGGGCGGCGCGGTGGCCACGCGCAGCACGGCGTCGACCTTCCGGGAGGCCACCGAGCTGTGGCTCGCCGACCCGGGGCGGCGCGGCGCGCGGGTGGCCGAGGTGCTGCGGGTCGACGCCTCGGCGGTCACGCTGCACCCGGTGTGGGCGGTGCTGTGCGCGAACCGCACGGACCTGCTGCCGGTCGCGCTGGGCCGGCGGGCGCCGGCGGGCCGGTTCATCACCAAGGGTGTGCGCTGGATCCCGCTGGACCCGCTGTTCGTGGAGCGCTGGCCGACCGCGACGCGGCAGTCGTACGCGGAGCTATTGGCGGCGCTGGCGGCGGACGGGTCGCTGGCCGTGCACCAGCGGGTGCGGGCGATCCACGCGGCGGCCCGGGTGCCGGAGTTCGGGGCGACGGTGGTGCGGCGGTACCTGCCGGTCGCCGCGGCGGTGGACCCGGCGGACCAGGTGGACCCGGCGGACCCCGCGGTGCCGTTCGCCGAGGCGGCGCTGGCGGCGCTGGCCTGGACCGACCGGCCGGCGGAGGCGCTGCCGGAGCTGCTGCGGCACGCCGGCAGCGATCGCGCCCGGGTGGCCGTCTACACGCTGGCCCGGGTGTGCCGGTTCGTCGCACCGTCCGCGCTGACCGAGCCGATCGGGTGGCTGGCGACCGGCGCCGCGAAGGTGACCAGCCGCAAGGAGGGGCTGCGGCTGGTGACGCGGCTGGCCGTGCCGGACGCGGCGGGGATCACGCTGGCGGCCTGGCGGCGGGCCGGGGAGCACCGGGACGTCCGGGTGGCCGCGGTGGCGGCCGCACGGCTGCGGCTGGACGACCCCCGGGCCTGGCAGGTGCTGCGCGAGGCGGCCGTGGACGGCGAGCGGGAGTTCACGCTGGCGGTGATCCCCGGGCACCCGCACCGGGTGGCCGAGCGGCACCGGCGGCTGGTCGCCGCGGTGCTGCCCGGGCTGTGCCGGTCGGGCGACCAGGTGGTGGCCAGGGCGGCGTGGGCGGCCATGCCGGCCTGGGCGCCGTGGATCGGCGGCGTGGGACGGCCGGGCGCGGGAGACGCCGGGACGGGCGGGACCGGTGGCGGGGACGCTGGCAGGGACGACGGCAGAACGGGCGGGACCGGCGACAGGGACGGCAGGGACGGTACGGACGGCGCGGGGGCGGCCGGGGCCGGTGGGCCGAATGGCGCGGGGGTGCCGGTGGACGCGGCCGGGCTGGTGGCCGGCGCGGTGGCCGACCTGTCGGACCTGGTGGTGTGGCGCACGGCGCTGACGGCTGCGGTGGCGTTGCTGGGCGCGGGTTCGACGAGCGTGCTGCCGACGGTGGTGGAGGCGCTGTGCGCGGCCCTGCCGCAGGCGCCGCCGGAGCGCGACCTGCCCGCCG
>DASWTI010000377.1:0-1998 GCA_036402215.1 Pseudonocardiaceae bacterium | reverse complement strand
GCCGGCCCGCGCGGCGGCGGCCAGGTCGGCGTTCGTCGAGCCGGTGCCGGCCACCACGTCGAGCACGGCGTAGGCGTCGCCGAGCGCCGCGCGCAGCTCGGCCACCCGCAGCGGCGCGCGCTCCACCTCGGTGTCCACGTGCCCATCCTGCGCCGTGGCCCGCGGGACGCGGCGGAGAGGGTCGCCACGGTTGCGGGACGTGCGCCGGTGGCCTGGCTACGCTCGGCGGCCATGAGCAGCGCCACCCAGCCGATGGGCCCCGCGCCCACCGAGCCGCCGGACCTCCACACCACGGCCGGGAAGCTCGCCGACCTGTACCGGCGCAACGACGAGGCGGTGCACGCCGGCTCGGCCCGCGCCGTGGAGAAACAGCACGCCAAGGGGCGTGGCACGGCGCGCGAGCGGATCGACCAGCTGATGGACCCCGGCTCGTTCGTCGAGCTGGACGAGCTGGCGCGGCACCGCTCGACGAGCTTCGGCATGGATCGCAACCGGCCGTACGGCGACGGCGTGGTCACCGGCTACGGCACGATCGACGGCCGCCGGGTGTGCGTGTTCGCGCAGGACGCCACGGTGTTCGGCGGCTCGCTCGGCCAGGTGTACGGCGAGAAGATCGTCAAGGTGATGGACCTGGCGATGCGCACCGGCTGCCCGGTCATCGGGATCAACGACGGCGGCGGCGCGCGCATCCAGGAGGGCGTGGTCTCGCTCGGCCTGTACGGGGAGATCTTCCTGCGCAACACGCACGCCTCGGGCGTGGTGCCGCAGATCTCGCTGATCATGGGCCCGTGCGCGGGCGGCGCGGTGTACTCCCCCGCGATCACCGACTTCACCGTGATGGTGGACGGCACGTCGCACATGTTCATCACCGGCCCGGACGTCATCCGCACGGTGACCGGCGAGGACGTCGGCATGGAGGAGCTGGGCGGCGCGCGGGCGCACAACACCCGCTCCGGCAACGCGCACTACCTCGCGGCCGACGAGGAGGACGCCATCGGCTACGTCAAGGCGCTGCTGTCGTACCTGCCGTCGAACAACCTGTCCGACCCGCCGGAGTTCGGCGCACCGCCGGTCACCGGGACCTCGGTGGCCGACGAGCTGACCGACTCCGACCGCGAGCTGGACTCCGTGGTACCGGACTCGGCGAACCAGCCGTACGACGTCCACGAGGTCATCACCCGGGTGCTGGACGACGGCGAGTTCCTGGAGGTCCACGAGCTGTTCGCGCCGAACATCGTGGTCGGCTTCGGGCGCGTCGACGGCCGTTCGGTGGGCGTGGTGGCCAACCAGCCGACGCAGCTCGCCGGTTGCCTGGACATCGACGCCTCGGAGAAGGCCGCCCGGTTCGTGCGCACCTGCGACGCGTTCAACGTGCCGGTGCTGACGTTCGTGGACGTGCCGGGCTTCCTGCCGGGCACCGGCCAGGAGTGGAACGGCATCATCCGGCGCGGCGCCAAGATCCTGTACGCCTACGCCGAGGCGACCGTCCCGAAGATCACCGTGATCACCCGCAAGGCGTTCGGCGGCGCGTACGTGGTGATGGGGTCCAAGCACCTCGGCGCCGACGTGAACCTGGCCTGGCCGACGGCCCAGATCGCCGTGACCGGCGCGCAGGGCGCGGTCAACATCCTGTACCGGCGGGAGCTGGCGGAGGCCGAGGACCCGGCGCAGCGGCGCGCCGAGCTCATCACGGACTACGAGGACACCTTCGCCAACCCGTACATCGCGGCCGAGCGCGGCTACGTGGACTCGGTGATCCCGCCCTCGTACACCCGCTCGTACGTGGCGCGTGCCCTGCGGATGCTGCGCGACAAGCGCGCCACGCTGCCGCCCAAGAAGCACGGGAACATCCCGCTGTGAGCGACCGTCCCGTGCTGCGCGTGGTCCGCGGCGAGCCGGACGACGCCGAGCTGGCGGCGCTCACCCTGGTGGTGACGGCGCTGGCCGCCGCCCCCGCCGCGGCCGACCGGCCGGAGCCGCGCTCGGCCTGGGCGGACC
>DASWTI010000376.1:0-14674 GCA_036402215.1 Pseudonocardiaceae bacterium | reverse complement strand
ACCGGCTCCGGCTCCCGCTCCGGCGCGGGCGCCGGCTCACGCCCGGGCACCGGTCAGGCGGGGGCGCCGGCGGTGGCCAGCTCGGTGCGCACCGTGGCCGGGGTGAGCGGCTCGTCGAGCAGCCGCAGGTACCGGCCGGTGAGCGGCTGCGTGGCCGGGCGCGCCTCCAGCCAGCGGCGCAGCAGCCGGTAGCCCTCGACGTAGGTCGTGGTGTACGCCCGCCAGAGCGGGTGCGACAGGAAGGTGATCATGTGCCGGGCGCGCTCCTCGCCCACCAGCAGCCAGCGCCTGAGGTAGGCCACCACCTCGTCGACGTCGGCGCCGCGGTCGTGCAGCATGAGCGCCGCGTCCTGGCGGACGGTGATGAGCCGGCCGAGCGCGCGCTCCAGGCGCTCCGCCTGCTCACCCTCGCTGCGCAGCCCCAGGTCGGCCAGGATCTCCGCGCTCCACGCGCCCCAGCCGGGGCCGACCAGCGCGTGCAGCCCGAGGTCGGCCAGGCCCTCGGCCATCAGGCAGGACGGCGTGTTCACCAGGAAGATCGTCTGTTCGAGCTGGCGCCCGCGCTCGACCAGCCCGGCCTCCTTGCGGCAGTGCTCGGTGTGGTGGCCGGGGTAGGACTCGTGCGCCACCAGGTGCGGCAGCTGCGCCATCCGGTGTCCGAGGTCGGCGTTGATCGCGACCCGCGAGCGGTACTCGCCGAGGTAGTAGTTGAAGCCGCTCCACGGCTTGTCGGTGACCACGTCGTAGCGCACGGTCTCCGCCTCCGGCAGGCCGAACGCGGTGCGGGCGCGGTCGCGCAGCGCGCTGGACAGCGCGTGCACCGCCGGCTCCAGCTTCTCCGGCGGCATCTCGTCGCGGGTGCGCATGGCGGCGAGCCGGTCGGCCAGCGGCCCGTCGCCGGGCAGCAGCGCGTCGGCCTCGGCGTGCGCCTGCCGGTAGACGTCCGGGTCGCCCGGCTCGATCTCCACGTCGAAGTAGGCGCGCACCTCGTCCACGAAGCCCATGGGCTGCCCGGCCAGCGAGCGCCCGGAGCACTCCAGGGCCGTCAGGTGCGTCTCCAGGAAGTGCTGGCGAGTGGCGTCCAGGCCGCTCCCGGGCAGCTCCGCGCGCAGCGTCGCGGCGCGCCGGGCGAGCGCGGCGGGATCAGGAGCCGGCTCGTCGTCCACCTGCCGGCGCAACGCCGGATCGCCGGTGTAGGCGTCCACGAAACCCTCGACCAGACGGTCGAAGCGCAGCCCGAGCAGCAGGTACTCCCGTACGAGATCCACCAGGGCGACCCTACCGACGCGCGGGCCCGTGGCGCACTACTCCGCGGGACGGCTGTCCTATGAGCCGAAGCGGCGGTGGCGCGCCGCGTAGTCCCGCAGCGCGCGCAGGAAGTCCACCCGGCGGAACGCGGGCCAGTAGGCCTCGCAGAACCAGAACTCGGAGTTCGCCGACTGCCAGAGCAGGAACCCGGAGAGCCGCTGCTCCCCCGACGTGCGGATCACCAGGTCGGGGTCGGGCTGCCCGGACGTGTACAGGTGCTCGGCGATGTGCTCCACGTCGAGCACCTCGGCCAGTTCCTCGATGGTCGTGCCGGCCTCGGCGTGCTGCTGGAGGAGCTTGCGCACGGCGTCGGCGATCTCCTGGCGGCCGCCGTAGCCGACGGCGATGTTGACGTGCATGCCGGTGCGGCCCTCGGTGCGCCGGGCGAACGAGGCCAGCTGCGTGGCGGCGTCGCTGGGCAGCAGGTCCAGCGCACCCACCACGCGCACCCGCCAGGGCATCGCCGGGCCGGTGAGCTCGTCGACCGCGCCCACGATGATCCGCAGCAGCGGGCCGAGCTCCTCGGCCGGCCGCTTGAGGTTGTCGGTGCCGAGCAGCCACAGGGTGACCACCTCGACGCTCGCCTCGTTGCACCAGGTGAGCAGGTCGCCGATCTTGTCGGCGCCGGCCTGGTGGCCGTGGCTGACGTCACGGAAGCCCTCCTCGCGGGCCCAGCGGCGGTTGCCGTCGAGGATCACCCCGACATGCCGTGGCCGGTCGGCGCCCATGAGCTGACGGCGCAACGATCCCTCGTACGCCAGGTAGAGCAGGTCTCGCAGGCGGCCCACGACCCGGCAGGATACGCCGCACCCCGGAAGTGATCACCGCCGCACCAGCGGCGCAGCCCATTGGTCACCCGGTCGTAACCATCGGCTGGTTAGCCTCGGAGGCATGACGACCGCGGTTCTCACCAAGCCACTGATGCGCGGGCGGCTGCACCTCTGGTCGTTCTTCGTCGCGATCGCCGCCGGGACCACGCTGGTGGTGCTCACGGCGGCCACCGTGTCGGCCCGCGCCGCCATCGGCACCTCGGTGTACTCGGCGACGGTGCTCGGCCTGTTCGGGGTGAGCGCGCTCTACCACCGGCGGCACTGGCTGACCACGCGCGCCCGGGCGCTCATGAAGCGCCTGGACCACTCGATGATCTTCCTGTTCATCGCCGGCACGTACACGCCGTTCGCGCTGGTCGCCATGGAGCCGCGCACCGGCGCCGTCGTGCTCGCCGTGGTGTGGGGCGGCGCGGTGGCCGGGGTGGCGCTGAAGCTGGTGTGGCCGCACTCGGCGCGCTGGCTGAGCATCACGCTCTACATCGCGCTGGGCTGGGTGGCCGTGTTCGTACTGCCCGACCTCCTGGCGTACGCGGGCCCGGCCGCCCTGGCGCTGCTGCTGGTCGGCGGGGTGTTCTACACGCTCGGCGCGGTCTGCTACGCCGTGCGCTGGCCGGACCCGTGGCCGGCCGTGTGGGGGCACCACGAGTTCTTCCACCTGGCCACGGTGGTCGCGGCAGTGTGTCATCACGTGGCGATCTGGCTGGTGCTGTTCGGGTGAGCGTGGCGCGGGGACGGCGCTGGGACGGCGCGCCGCCGCGTGGTCCGGGTGGCGCCCGGTGACGCCTGGTGGCGCCCGGTGACGCCGCCCCCGCGTGCCGCTACAGCTCCGGGCCTCGCGTGCGCAGGTCGTCCACCGTGCGCATGGCGTCGCGCAGCTCGGTCAGCCAGTCCTCCGCGTGCTCGCCGACCAGGCGGACGGCCCAGGCCAGCGCCTCCGACCGTGACCGTGCCACGCCGGCGTCGACCAGCGTGTCGAGCACCATCCGCTCGGACTGGCGCAGGCGCGTCATCACCGGGACCGAGATCGTGGTGAACAGTTCCTCGGTGCCGCCGAGGCGGGCGCCCCAGGCGACCTTGCGGCCGTAGCGGTGCTCGGCCTGCCGGGCGATCTCGATCCGCTCCTCCCGGGTCTCCTCCCGGAAGCGCGCGATCCGCCCGGCCTCGGCGGCGGCCCGTGCCGCGTCGTCCTCGAAGTCGCCGTCCAGCGGCCGGAGCTCGCCGACGACCGTGATCTCCTCGCGGTCCACGGTGACCTCGGGGGCGCCGGTGAACCAGCCGTCCGGGAGCCGCCCGCCGAACCAGGCGGCGGCGTCCCCGGCCGGCGGCAGGTCGGCCTGCTGCCAGCCGCCGCGCCCGTGGCCCCGGCCGTGGCCGCGCCACCCTCGATGTCCTCGTCCCACCATCAGTAGTCCTCCGCGCATGTCGCTTCCTCCGTAAGCTTGCTTACATCACTACACAGTCAACGCGGAGCGGCCGGCAGGAGTTCCGGTTTCGCCGAGGGCGGACGCGAGCGGGGAGGAATTCGGCGGGGTAGGAGTCACGGCGACTGGGGGTCAGCGGCTCGGGGAGGGGCATGGGCGCCAGGCCCGTGGGGCCGGAGGGCCGGACGCCATGGAGGCAGATGGCCGGTGCGCGGTCGGCATGCGGGCCGGGGCGCCCTCGGAGCACCCGGCGCCCCGATGCGCGCGGAACTCCCGGCGCGCCGGGGCCTGGCGTGCCGGCCGTGCTCAGGGGGTGGTGGCCAGGGCCTTGCGCAGGTGGTCGGCGGCGGTGACGGGGGCGTCGCAGACGAAGCCGCGGCAGACGTAGGCGGCGGGGGCGCCGGCGATCAGGGGGCGGCCGGCCAGGAGCGGGACGCCGGGCAGGTCGGGCATGCCGCCGACGACCACGGTGCCACCGGGGGCGGCGCGGCGGGCGGTGGCGAGCAGCTCGGCGGCGCGGGGGTCGGAGGGCAGGCCGGCGACGGCGACCTGGAGCGGGCCGTGCTCGGCGGCCTCGGCGACGGTGAGCCAGTGGCCGGCGTGGCGCGGGGCCTGACGGGCCAGCGCCCCCACAGCCGACAGGGCAGCGGTGGCGGCGGAGCGGTAACGGGCGTCGCGGTCGAGCGACGTCAGCACCGACGCGGTGAGCAGGGCCTCGGCGAGGGCGGCGGCGCCGGACGGGGAGGCGTTGTCCGTGGGGTCGCCGGGGCGGGCGACCAGGCGCTCGGCGTCGTCCGCGGTGTCGTGGAATCGGCCCTCGCCCGCGGGCGAGGTGAAGTGCGCGAGGGCGACGTCGAGCAGCGAGCAGGCGGCCGTCAGCCAGCGGCCCTCGCCGGTGGCCTGGTGCAGCGCCAGCAGGCCGGTGGCCAGGCAGCCGTGGTCCTCCAGCACGCCGGCCGCGGCGCCCACCACGCCGTCGCGGGAGCCACGGCGCAGCCGCCCGTCCACCAGGTGCAGCCGCAGCAGCAGGCTCGCGGCCTCGGACGCGGCGTCGACCCAGGGGCGGTGGCCCAGGGCGGCGCCGGCCTCGGCCAGCGCGGTGATCGCGAGGCCGTTCCAGGCGGTGATCACCTTGTCGTCGCGGGCCGGCTGCGGCCGGGCCGCGCGGGCGTCGAGCAGCCGGGCACGCACGCCGTCGAAGCGCTCCCAGGACGCCGGATCGGCCGGCAGTCGCAGCACCGAGGAGCCGTGCTCGAAGGTGCCGGCCGCGGTCACGCCGAACACCGACGCCGCCCAGGCACCGTCCTCGGCGCCCAGCACCTCGGTGAGCTGCGCGGGCGTCCACACGTACGTCGAGCCCTCGGAGCCATCGGCGTCGGCGTCCAGCGAGGACGCGAACCCGCCCTCCGGGGTGCGCAGGGCGGTCAGCAGGAACCCGGCGGTCTCGGTGGCGATCCGCGCGGCGAACCCGGACCCGAGCCGCGCGCGGTGCGCGTACACCCGCAGCAGCAGCGCGTTGTCGTACAGCATCTTCTCGAAGTGCGGCACCACCCACTCGCCGTCCACCGAGTACCGGGCGAAGCCGCCGGCGAGCTGGTCGTACAGCCCGCCGCGGGCCATCGCGGAGAGCGTGGCATCGGCCATGCCCAGGGCGCGCTCGGAACCGGTGCGCTCGTGGTGACGCAGCAGGAACTCCAGCACCATGGACGGCGGGAACTTGGGGGCGCCGCCGAAGCCGCCGTGCGCGCCGTCGAACTGCCCGGCGAGCTGGCCGACCGCGGCGGCGAGCGCGCCGGAGTCCACCGGCGAGGGGGTGAGCCGCCAGTCCTGGGCGGCCAGCTGCTCGGTGATCCGGGTGGCGGCACCGCGCACCTGGTCTCCGCGCTCGGTCCAGGCCTCGGTGACGGCGGCGAGCAGCTCACGGAACCCCGGCATGCCGGAGCGGCCGCGCGGCGGGTAGTAGGTGCCGCAGTGGAACGGCTCCCCCGCCGGGGTGAGGAAGCACGTCATGGGCCAGCCGCCGTGGCCGGTCATGGCCTGCGTGGCGGACATGTAGACGGCGTCGACGTCCGGCCGCTCCTCGCGGTCCACCTTGATGTTGACGAAGTCCGCGTTCATCACGGCGGCCACGTCCTCGTCCTCGAAGGACTCGTGGGCCATCACGTGGCACCAGTGACAGGCCGCGTACCCGATGGACAGCAGCACCGGCACGTTGCGCCGCCGGGCCTCGGCGAACGCCGGCTCGCCCCACTCCCACCAGTCCACCGGGTTGTCGGCGTGCTGGCGCAGGTAGGGACTGGTCGACGAGGCGAGCCGGTTGGCCATGGCACCAGCCTCGCACCCCGCCCCGGCGAACGCAGGCGCAAGGGGCCGTGCCGCCTCGCCGGGGTCGTGGACCTGGAGGGCTAGGGCGTGTCCCGGTCCGGCCGGTCCTTGGCCGGCGGGGCGTCCGGCGACGGGGTGCCCTCCGGCTCCGGGGGGTCGAACGACTCGGGCACGCGCCTGAGGTGCTTGTTCATGGAGCGGACCAGCAGCACCACGGCGATCACGAAGGCGATGAGCACCACCAGGCCGACGGGCGAGGACTTGCCGAAGTCCTCGCCGCGGCCGCCCGGATCGTCCGGGGCCGGCTGCTGCTGGGCCACCACCCCGGCCGTGGTGTGGGCCGGGGCGGCGGGCAGGCCGTGCACGATCATGCCGTCACCCGGTCCCGGACCCCGGCGAACAGGTCGTCCTCGGGGAGCGTGGTGTCCACCAGGGAGCGGGCCAGCTCGTAGTCCTCGGTGGGCCAGACGCGGCGCTGCATCTCCATCGGCACGGCGAACCAGCGGCTCGTCGGGTCGATCTGGGTGGCGTGCGCCTTCAGCGCCTCGTCGCGCACCTCGAAGTAGTCGCCGCACTCGATGCGGGTGGTGACCCGGTCCATCACGTCGCCGTGCGCCGGGTCCCACTTGGCCAGCCACTCGGTGTACGGCGACTCCAGGCCCTCGGCGAGCAGCGCCTCGTGGAAGACCTGCATGCGGCGGCGCGAGAAGCCGTGCGTGTAGTACAGCTTGAGCGGCTGCCAGGGGTCGCCGGCGTCCGGGAAACGGTCGGGGTCGCCCGCGGCGTCGAACGCGGCGACCGAGACCTCGTGGCAGCGGATGTGGTCCGGGTGCGGGTAGCCGCCGTTCTCGTCGTAGGTGACCAGGACGTGCGGGCGGAACTCGCGGATCACCCGGACCAGCGCCTCGGTGGACTCCTCCAGCGGGACGAGCGCGAAGCAGCCCTCGGGCAGCGGCGGCATCGGCTCGCCCTCCGGCAGCCCGGAGTCCACGAAACCGAGCCAGTGGTGCCGCACGCCCAGGATCTCGGCGGCGCGGGCCATCTCGGCGCGGCGCACGGCCGGCATGTCGGTGAGGATCTCCGGCCGGTCCATCGCGGGGTTCAGCACGCTGCCGCGCTCCCCACCGGTACAGGTGACGACCATCACCTCATGGCCGTCCGCGACGTAGCGGGCGGTGCTCGCCGCACCCTTGCTGGACTCGTCGTCCGGGTGTGCGTGTACGGACATCAGACGCAGCGCCTGGCTCGGCATCGCCGCCCTTTCCTCTCACCGCGTACGGTCTTCACTGCTCTCCACGGCCCATTGTGCTCAACCGGGCCGACGATCGACCAACGGAGGTACCGCTGAGCACCACCCCGGCCCGGGTCCGGCCGGACCGCTACGGTTCGCGCCGCGCCCCACGCTGGCTGCCGGCGGCGCTGCTCGCGGTCGTCGTGGTGGCCGGCGTCGCCGTCGCCGTGTCCTCGTTCCGCTCCCTCGGGCCGCCACCGGTCGAGGGCCGCCAGACGGCGTTCGAGGTCATCGACGACAGCACCGTCCGGGTGACGTTCCAGATCGTCAGGGAGCGACCGGACCAGCCTGCCGTGTGCATCGTCCGCGCTCGATCGGAGGACGGCGACGAGACCGGCCGCAAAGAGGTCCTCGTCGCCCCCGGTGACCGGAGCGTAGTCGCGGAGACGGTGCTCAGGACGTCCCGACGCCCGGTCACCGGCGAGGTATTCGGCTGCTCCTATGACGTTCCGGCATACCTCGAACAGACCACCGGATGATCACCGGCTGAGACCGTCACCAGCGGCAATACCATGCGGAACGACCGCCCGCGGACCAAATGAACTGGCGACGCAGGGTCCTAATCGTGTTACCCTTGACTTTCGACGCACGGCCCCTGGAGGGCCGTGTTTTTCCGTTCGGGCATACCACCAGTAATGGGGCAGGTCGCGGGCGGTTCGGCATGTGGACACGAGGAGTGGTGACCGTGAGCGAGACAATGGTGACCTGGCTGACCCAGGAGGCGTACGACCGGCTCAAGGCCGAGCTGGACGACCTGATCGCCAAGCGTCCCGTCATCGCCGCGGAGATCAACGCCCGCCGCGAGGAGGGGGACCTGCGGGAGAACGGCGGCTATCAGGCCGCGCGTGAGGAGCAGGGCCGCCAGGAGGCACGCATCCGCCAGCTCCAGGAGCTGCTGCACACGGCCAAGGTGGGCGAGGCGCCCGAGGAGGACGGCATCGCGGCACCGGGCATGGTGCTGACCGTCCGGTACGACGGCGACGACGAGACCGAGACGTTCCTGCTGGCCACCCGCGAGGAGGGGTCGCACGGCGACCTGGAGGTCTACTCCCCCAACTCGCCGCTGGGCGAGGCGCTGCTCGGCGCCAAGGAGGGCGAGACCCGTGAGTACAACCTGCCCAACGGCGGCACGATGAAGGTCACACTCGTGCGCGCGCAGCCGTTCAAGGGCTGATACCCCCGATCTATCACGCGGTGATCACGCCGGGAACGGGCGACCATTCCTGGCGTGATCGCCGACGCCCGCGTGGCGGGCCAGCAGCGGGCGGACCCGCGGCGCCACCGGCGTGGACAGCGCGATGGACGTGGAGATGCGCTGCACGCCGTCCACGTCGACCACGGCATCGATGACGCGCTGCAGGTCGTCGTTGGAGCGCGCCACGATCCGGACCAGCAGGTCCCCCTGGCCGGTGGTGGCGTGCGCCTCGCACACCTCCGGGATGGCGGTGAGGCGCTGCGCCACCTCGCCGCGGCGGCCCTGGGCGATCTCCAGGACGCCGAACGCGGTGAGCCCGTAGCCCATGGCGGCCAGATCCACCGCCGGCGGGAAGCCGGTGAGCACGCCGCGCCCGGTGAGCCGGTCCAGGCGGGCCTGCACGGTGCCGCGGGCCACCCCCAGCCGGCGGGAGCACTCCAGCACGCCGAGCCGGGGTTCGTCGGTGAGCAGCAGCAGGAGCCGCGCGTCGAGCTCGTCCACCTGGACAGTCTGCCCGGTATGACCGGCGGGACGCCGCCTGGGTTGTACATCTTGTGCAGTGGAAGCGCGATCGGTTGCCCAGGTTGACCGGTCGCCGCAAGCTGGTGGTGCGCGACCACGAACCCGGGGAGGCAGCCATGACCACCATCGACGACCTCGACGACGTCGGCCTGGACCAGCTCAAGCAGCTGGTCGGGCTGGTCGAGCACGACCCGTCGCGCGACCCGTTCCCGGTGCGCGCCATGGATGCCGTGGTGTTCGTGGTGGGCAACGCCACCCAGACCGCGCTGTTCTACCAGCAGGCGTTCGGCATGGAGCTCGTCGCGTACACCGGGCCCGAGCACGGCACCCGCGACCACAAGGCGTTCGTGCTGCGCTCCGGCTCGGCGTGCTTCGTGGTGAAGGGCGGGGTCACGGCGGACAGCCCGCTGCTGGACCACCACCGGGCGCACGGCGACGGCGTCGTGGACCTGGCGCTCGAGGTGGTGGACGTGGACCGCTGCATCGAGCACGCCCGCGGCGCCGGCGCCGTGATCCTGGAGGAGCCGCACGACGTGTCCGACGAGCACGGCACGGTGCGGCTCGCGGCCATCGCCACGTACGGCGAGACCAGGCACACGCTCGTCGACCGCTCCCGCTACGCCGGCCCGTACCTGCCGGGTTACGTGGCCCGCGCCGGCAGCGTGGTGCGGCCGGCGGGCGCGCCGCGGCGGCTGTTCCAGGCCATCGACCACTGCGTGGGCAATGTCGAGCTCGGCCGCATGGACGAGTGGGTGAGCTTCTACAACCGCGTCATGGGCTTCGTGAACATGGCGGAGTTCGTCGGCGACGACATCGCCACCGAGTACTCGGCGCTGATGAGCAAGGTGGTGGCCAACGGCAACCACCGGGTGAAGTTCCCGCTCAACGAGCCGGCGGTGAGCAAGCACAAGTCGCAGATCGACGAGTACCTGGAGTTCTACGGCGGGCCGGGCTGCCAGCACATCGCGCTGGCCACCGGCGACATCCTGGCCACGGTGGACGCCATGCGCGCGGCCGGCGTGGAGTTCCTGGACATCCCGGACTCCTACTACTCCGACGCCGCGCTGCGCGAGCGCATCGGGCGGGTGCGGGTGCCCGTGGAGGAGCTGCGGCGGCGGGCCATCCTGGTCGACCGCGACGAGGAGGGCTACCTGCTGCAGATCTTCACCAAGCCGATCGGTGACCGGCCCACGGTGTTCTTCGAGCTCATCGAGCGGCACGGCTCGCTGGGCTTCGGCAAGGGCAACTT
This sequence comes from Pseudonocardiaceae bacterium, assembly GCA_036402215.1. Lineage (GTDB taxonomy): Bacteria > Actinomycetota > Actinomycetes > Mycobacteriales > Pseudonocardiaceae > DASXTS01. Next base: position 4,533 of record DASWTI010000376.1, on the reverse strand, counting down.
CAAGGCGCTGTTCGAGGCGATCGAGCGCGAGCAGGCCCGTCGCGGCAACCTCTGATCAGCCGGTGCGGTAGCCGGCGGCGCGCAGGGCCTGGACGACCTGCGCGCAGTGGTCGTTGCCGCGCGTCTCCAGCGAGAGCCAGACGTTGACCTCGCCCAGCCCGAGCTTGCGGCCGAAGCGCGCGTGCGAGACGTCGACCACGTTGGCGCCCAGCTCGCCGACCTTGTGCAGCAGCCCGGCGAGCGAGCCGGGACGGTCCGGGATGACGATGCCGAGCGAGAGGTAGCGGCCGGCCGCGCCCATGCCGTGCCGGATGACGTGCGAGAGCAGCAGCGGGTCCACGTTGCCGCCGGAGAGCACCGCGCACAGCGGGGTCTCGAAGCGCCCGGGGTTGTCCAGCACGGCGGCCACGGCGGCCACCCCGGCCGGCTCCACGAGCAGCTTGGCCCGCTCCAGGCACAGCAGCAGCGCCCGCGACAGCGCCTCCTCGCTCACCGTCAGCACGTCGTCGACCAGCTTGGACACGTGGGCGTAGGTGACGTCCCCGGGCAGGCCGACCGCGATGCCGTCGGCCATGGTGTTCATCGAGTCGAGCCGCAGCGGGCGGCCCGCGGCCAGCGAGCCGGGCCAGGCCGCCGCCTGCTCGGCCTGCACGCCGATCACCCGCACGTCCGGCCGGGTGGCCTTGACGGCCGCGGCCACGCCGCCGACCAGCCCGCCGCCGCCGGTGGCCACCAGCACGGTGCGCACCTCGGGCAGTTGCTCCAGGATCTCCAGGCCGACGGTCGCCTGGCCGGCCACCACGTCGGGGTGGTCGAAGGGATGGATGAACACGGTGCCGGTGCGCTCGGCGAACTCCACGGCGGCGGTCAGCGCGTCCTCCAGCACATCGCCCACGAGGTGCACGTCGGCGCCGTAGTTGCGGGTGGCGGCGAGCTTGGGCAGCGGCGCGCCGGCCGGCATGAAGACCGTGGCGCTGGTGCCCAGCATGCTGGCGGCCAGCGCCACGCCCTGCGCGTGGTTACCGGCGCTCGCCGCCACCACGCCGCAGGCCCGCTGCTCGGCGCTCAGGCCGTGGATGCGCAGGTACGCGCCGCGGATCTTGAACGACCCGGTGCGCTGCAGGTTCTCGCACTTGAGGTGCACGGGACCGCCGGCGCGGTCCTCCAGCACCCGCGAGTGCTCCATCGGGGTGCGCCGGACGACGTCGGCGAGCAGCTCCCGCGCCGCGCGGATGGCGTCGATGCCGACCAGGTCCATGCCGGGCATCGTGTCACGCCCGCCGGTGTTCCGTGGGACGTGTTCCTGGTCACCGGGGTAGGCTGTGGGGCGTCGGGTTCCCGGGGAGGTCAGGATGCGTCGCGCAGCCCTCGCGCCCGTCGTGGCGACCGCCGCGGCGGCCGTGCTGCTGGCCGGGGCGGCGGTGTTCACCGTGGAGCGGGCCGGCTGCGAGGAGCCCGGGCACTACGTGACGACCGGCCAGGGCATGGAGCTCGTGGGCGGCTGTGTGGAGCCCGGCGACCTGCCTGTCGGCCCGGCGCCCGCCGACCCGCAGGCCGACCTGCGGCCGTAGCACGCCAGAGGCGGCACGAACGGGCGGGTACGGGCCGCTACTCGAACACGACCTCGGACTTCTCCGCGCCGCGCACGGCGGCCACGTGCCCGGCCTCCTCGGCGACGGCGTCCCGGTTGGCGGCCGTGAGCCCGGCCCACGTGTTCACCGTGACGCGCAGCGAGCGGCCGCTCCCGGTGGCGCGCCAGGTGCCCAGCAGCTCGCCGTCGACCAGGACCGCGCCCGGCTGGTGCAACGCCGTCCAGAGCCTGCGGTGCAGCGGCCGGTCCAGCAGCAGCTCACGGTCGCGCGCCTGCAGCCACGGGTCCGACGGCGGCAACAGCCGCACCAGGCGCGGCGGCGGGGCCTCCTCCAAGGCGTCCACACGGTCCGCGGTGATCCAGGTGGTGCGGCCGTCGACGTCCACCTCGACGAGGTCGTCGGGCCAGGCGCGGCGCAGCTCGGTCTGCGTGGTGCCGAGGAAGGCCGCCACGTCGCCGCGGCCGGCCGGGCCGAGCACCCGCAGGTAGGCGCGCACCAGCTCGGCGGTGCCCTCGGGGCGCTCCGGCACCGACGGCCGCCCGGCGATCGGTGCCAGGTGCGCCGGGGTGCGCCCCGGTTCGAGGCGCAGCCCGGCCGGCAGCGCGGCCAGCCGGAACAGCGACTCGAAGACGTGCCGCACGCCGCACGGCTCGCACCAGGCGCTGAGCGGGTCCGGGACGGCCGCGGTGACGGCGGCGCTGGCCTCGCCCTTGGGCGTCACTCCGGTGACCACGCCACGCATCGCGTGCGCCACCTCGGACAGCGCCGTCAGCGCGCCCATGCCGACGGCGAGCACGCGCTGCCGCTGCCAGCCCACGCGGGACAGCGCGTCGGCGTCCGACAGCGGCCAGTGCGCGCCGATCAGCGCGGGCAGGTCCGCCGTACGGTGCGCGTGCGGCGCCCCGCGCGTCGTCCAGGCGAGCGTGACGTCCCGCTCGGCCGCCTCGTCGGTGACGGCGTCACGCAGCACGTCGGCGCCGTCCGCCGAGCGGGCCACGGCGGCCAGCCGGGCCGAGCGGCCGCCGGTGTCCTGCAGGCCGAGCGCGAGCACCCGGTCGAGGCCGCCGGGCGCGCGATCCAGGCCCTGGGCGACGACCCGCTGGGCCAGCACCTCCGCCCGGGTGACGCGCACGGCGGCCACCGGATCCGCCCGGATCAGCCCAGCGCGGCGAGGACGTCGGCCACCAGGTCGTCGGCGTCCTCGATGCCCACGGACAGCCGCACCAGGTCGGACGGCACCTCCAGGGCGGAGCCGACCACGGAGGCGTGCGTCATCCGGCCCGGGTGCTCGACCAGCGACTCGATGCCGCCGAGCGACTCGGCGAGGGTGAAGACCCGCATCCGCGCGCACACGTCGAACGCGGCCTGCTCGCCGCCGCTGACCCGGAACGAGACCATGCCGCCGAAGCGCGCCATCTGCTTGGCCGCCACCTCGTGGCCCGGGTGGTCCGGCAGGCCCGGGTAGTAGAGCTGCTCGACGCGCGGGTGCCCGGCGATGGCCTCCACGACGCGCTCGGCGTTGTCGCAGTGCCGGTCCATCCGCACCGCGAGGGTCTTGGCGCCGCGCATGGTCAGGAACACGTCGAACGGACCGGGCACGCCGCCCGCGCCGTTCTGCAGGAACGCCAGGTCGTTGGCCAGTTCCTCGTCGTCGGTGACGAGCGCGCCGCCCACGACGTCGGAGTGGCCGCCCAGGTACTTCGTGGTCGAGTGCATGGCCACGTCGGCGCCGAGCGCCAGCGGGGTCTGCAGGTACGGCGTGGCGAACGTGTTGTCCACGACGAGCCGCGCGCCGCCGTCGTGCGCGATCGAGGCCAGACCCGCGATGTCGGCGATGCCGAGCAGCGGGTTGGTCGGCGTCTCGCACCAGATGACCTTGGTGCTGCCGGGGCGCACCGCCGCGCGCACCGCGTCCAGGTCGGACAGCGGCACCGCGGTGTGCTCGATGCCCCAGTGCCGCAGCACCTTGTCCACCAGGCGGAAGGTGCCGCCGTAGGCGTCGTCGGGGAGCACGATGTGGTCGCCCGGCCGGCACAGCGCGCGGAACACCGCGTCGGTGGCGGCCATGCCGGAGCCGAACGCGAGGCCGCGGCGACCGCCCTCCAGGGCGGCGATGCAGGTCTCCCACGCGGTGCGCGTCGGGTTGCCGGTGCGCGAGTACTCGTAGCCGTTGCGCAGCCCGCCGACGCCGTCCTGGGCGTACGTGGACGTGGCGTAGATCGGCACGATGACCGAGCCGGTCACCGGGTCCGGGTCCTGCCCGGCGTGGATGGCCCGCGTGGCGAAGCCGTGGGTGCGGGGGTCAGTGCTGCTGGTCATCGGCGCGTACCACCAGTGTTCCTAGGATCATGTCGGCGAAGGTCTGCTTCTTCGGGGTGAACAGCGGGGCGAACCAGCCGACGCCCACCTCGAGTGCGTGGCAGATGTAGCGCAGGACGCCCATGCCACCGCCGACCGGCTGCCCGGTCTCCTCCTTGATGAGCTTCACCTTGGCGTACTTGCGGCCGATGGTCTGGCCGGTGACACCGCCCTGGTAGCTGTTCCAGATGACGAACGCGATGGCGGCGAGCCAGAGCAGCGTGCCGAGCAGCGACAGGATCGTGCTGCCGACGAAGGCGAACACGAAGTTCAGCACGAGCACTCCGCCGAGCGGGGCGCCGTAGTCGATCAGGCCGCCGATGGCGCGCTGGCTCCACTCGGCGAGGTCGCCGCGGACGGCCGGCTGGCCGCCGTAGCCGGGCTGGCCGTAGGCCTGCGGCTGGCCGTAGCCGGGCTGGCCGCCGTACTGCTGCGGGGCGCCGCCGTAGCCGGGCTGGCCGCCGTACTGGCCGGGCGCGCCGTACTGCTGCTGGCCCGGGGCGCCGTACTGCTGCTGACCCGGGGCGCCGGGGCCGCCGGGCTGACCGGGGGCGCCGAAGCCCGGCTGGGCCTGGCCGGGCTG
>DASWTI010000375.1:0-3378 GCA_036402215.1 Pseudonocardiaceae bacterium | reverse complement strand
GGGGCTTCACCGCGCTGCCGGTGGTGGACGACGACGGCGCGCTGGTCGGCATCGTGACCGAGGCCGACGTGCTGCGCGGCCGGGTCCGGCCGGACCCGCGATCCCGGCCGGCGGCGGACCGCCCGGACCCGCCCCGGGCGGTGGGCGAGGTGATGACCGTGCCGGTCGTGACGGTCCGGCCGGGCACCGACCTGGCCGAGGTGGCTGCGCTCATGGTCGAGCACGGGCGGCGGGCGCTGCCGGTGCTCGACGGCGACATCCTGGCCGGCATCGTCACCCGGCGCGACCTGGTGCGCTGCCTCGGCCGCGACGACGCCGGGCTGGCGGCCGAGGTCCGGCGCCGGCTCGCGCTGCTGGACGGTCCTGGCCACTGGACGGTGGTGGCCGACGCCGGTCTGGTCACGCTGGCCGGTCACGGCTCCGGGCCGGGGACCGCCGCCTCCCTGGCCGGTGCCGTGCCGGGCGTGACCGCCGTCCACGTGACGCCCGGTGACCCACCGGACCCCGACGACGCCGGCCCCGGCCGATGAGCGGACCGCGGCCGGGCGGCGTCCACCACCCGGACGGGTCCCGCACCCGGGGGAGCCGCGGCACGAGGACGAGGTGCCGCGGGACCGAGGGCCCGCGGCGGGCGGGACCTCCGGGCCGGGGGCGAGCTGCCGCGGCCCCCAAGTCCCGCGACGGCCGGGACCTCCGGGCCATGGGCGCGGGACCGCGGGACGAGGTCGTGGCGGCCTCCCGCCGCCTAGCGTCGGCACCATGAGCGAACACCGCGATCACCCCCGTGCCGACCGCGTCGTGGCCGGCGTCGACGGCTCCGACGCCGCGACCCGGGCAGCGCTCTGGGCCGCCGACGAGGCCGCCAGGCACCACCTGCCGCTGCACCTGGTGCACTGCTACTACCAGCCGTACCTCTACTACCCGCCGCTGGCCACGTCGACCACGGTCAACGACGCCCTGCTCTCCGAGGCGGAGCACGACCTGCGCGCCGCCGTGACCGTCGTGCGCGCCGCGCGGCCGGACGTCGAGGTGCGCGGCGCCCTCCGCTATGGCCACCCGGTACAGGGCCTGCTCGACGAGGCCGCCACAGCCCGGATGCTGGTGCTCGGCCACCGCGGCCGGCACGGCTTCGACGGGCTGCTGGTCGGCTCGGTCGCCGCCGCCGTCCCGGCGCACGCCCCGTGCCCGGTGGCCGTCGTCCGGGACAACGGCACCCCGGGGACCGCGCCCGTCGTGGTGGGCGTGGACGGCTCCCCGGTGAGCGAGGCGGCCGTTGCCGTGGCCTTCGACGAGGCCGCCACCCGGGGCGTCCCGCTGGTCGCCGTGCACGCCTGGACCGGACTCCTCGACGAGGGACTGCCGATCGGGCTGCCCGAGGACCCCGAGCGGGTGCGCCAGGTGGTCGATGAGGAGACCAGGGTGCTCGCCGAGCGCCTCGCCGGCTGGCAGGAGAAGTACCCGGACGTCGGCGTCGAGCGCGTCGTGGTGCGCCGCCGTGCCGACCTCGCCCTGCTCGACCGCACCGCCACCGCGCAGCTGCTGGTGGTCGGCAGCCGCGGCCGCGGCGGCTTCACCGGGATGCTCCTCGGCTCCACCAGCCGCGCCGTGCTCAACCACGCCACCGGCACGGTGATCGTGGCCCGCCCCGTCCGGGCGTGACCGGCACCGTCGGCCGGCGGTGCCGCCCGGCCCGGCTGCCCCGTCCCCTGGACCGCCCGGGTCCGGCTGGCACCCTCACGGCCGGACCCGGGCTCCTGTCGGGATGAGCCGGCCACTGGCCGGGCGCCGTGAGCGGTTCCCGGGTCTGCGGAGGGACGTCCTCGCCGGCGGCGTACCTGGTGCCGCAGGTGATGGCCCGCGCCGAGGTCGCCGGGTTGCCGGTCACTGGGCTCTGGGCAGTGGCCGCTTCTCATCTACGCCGTGCTGCGGCTCGTCGGGCCCGCCGAGTTCTGCCGGTTCGCCGCCGTCCACCGCAGCGAACTGGCCCTCGCAGTGACCACCACCCGTCCCGGTGCTCACCCTGGGCGTCCTGTACGGGGTGCTTGCCGCGGTCGTGGTGTCCGTCCTCTGCTGCGCCGCGTCGCCGCCCGACGGCGTCCTCGGCCACGTGCCCGGCATGGCCGGTAATGCACGACATCGATGACCACCCGACGGCGACGCCGGTGCCCGGCTGGTCGCGGACCGCTACGACGCACCGCTCGTGTTCTTCAACGCCGAGGGCTTCCACCGCCGCGCCCTCGCCGCGGTGGAAGCCGCCGGCACCCACGCCCGCCGAGTAGTTCCTGCTCAACGCCGAGGCCCACGTGGAGGTGGACGTCACCTCGGTGGACGTACGGGAGGAGCTGCGGCGGTGAGGCATCGTGTTCGTCATGGCGCGCGTCAAGCAGGAGCTGCGTGACCAGCTCACCGCGGCCGGCCTGGTGGCCCGTCGGGGAGGACCGCATCTTCCCGACGGATGTCGACCGCCGTGGCGGCCTACGGCGCCTGGTACGGGGCGCGGCGCGGTACAGAGCCGCCGGTTGTCCGTCCCGCCCCGGAGCACTGACGACCTACGCCGGGCGGGACGTCGGTCCCGGCGGAGCGCGACCTCCGCCCCGCCGACCGGGCCGCGGCACCTGGTCATTCTGAACGGGGGCGACGACAAAGGGAGGCCACGATGCACATGTTGATCACCGAGGCGCACTTCGGGGCCGGCGAGGCCCTGGCCAACCGGCTGGCCACCGCCGGTGTCCGCGTCACCCGCTGCCACGACGAGGTCGGCTACTGCCGTGCCCTCGCCCCCGGCGGGCGCTGCCCGCTCGATGCTCCCACCGGAGACGTCGACGTGGTGGTCGACGTCCGCGGTCCGGGCGCCGAGCTGACCGCACGCGAGTACGGCGCCGTGTGCGCGGTCCGCGCCGGCCGCCCGGTGCTGGTGGTGCCGGACCGGCTCACCGCCACCGCCGTGGTGCCCGACGCGCTCCGCGATGTGGCGCACGCCCTCACCCAGGACGACCTGATGGAGCGCTATGCGCGTACCGGGGTGGCGCACGAGCTCGGCCGGCCCGGCGCGCCGTCAGCCTGAGTGGCCGAGGGCCCGGCGCGTCCGGCGGGCAATCTCGACGTCCTCCCGGGACTCCACCACCAGCACCCGCACCGCCGAGGACTGCGCGGCGACGTCCCGGTCGCCCCGCGCGGCCGGGTCGTCGGGGCCGAGCCGCACGCCGAGGAACCCCAGCCCGGCACAGGCCTCGGCCCGGGTCGCGGCGTCGTGCTCGCCCACGCCTCCGGTGAACACCAGCGCGTCGAGTCCGTCCAGCGCCGCGGCCATGGCGGCGATCCCGCCCCGGAGACGATGTGCGTGCACGGCCAGGGCGAGCGCCGCGTCCGGCTCGCCGC
>DASWTI010000374.1:0-3300 GCA_036402215.1 Pseudonocardiaceae bacterium | reverse complement strand
TCGACGATCCGATCGGTGGCGGCGACGCCGACGTCGCAGGTGATCAGCGCCTCTTCGAGGGCGTCGATCGATTCGATGCGCCGGGACCGCGCCTCGGCAGTGGCGGTGCCGGTGCCGGTGCCGGTGCCCGTGCCCGTGCCCGTGCTCGTGTCCGGCGCGGAGCGGGGCGGGGCCAGCGGGGCGGAGTCGAGCGGGCCGAGCGTCAGGCGGCCGCGGCTGCCGAGGAACGGCCCGCCAGCCAGGAGCGTGGCGGGCGCCGGGTGCCCGTCGGACGCCGCGCGCGTGGCGGGGGTGATGCGGACGTCGGGTGCCGGGAGCGTGCCGGTTCCGGCCGGCCCCGGAAAGGGCGCGGGCAGTTCCGGAACCAGAGGAACGGCGGGCGCGGCCACGATCGGGGACACGGCCGTGCCGGCGCGAGCGACGGGAGCGACCGCTGTGATGGACACCGCGGCGCCCACCGGAGCGGGCACCGTGGTGGGCACGGCCGTGGCGGCGGACAGGGGTGGGGCGGTGGCCGGGTGCAGCGGGGAGCGGGCGAGCGGAACCGCGGGGAGCCGGCGCCGGGCTGACCCGAGCGCCGCGAGGGTGGCCGCCGAGTAGGCGGCGAAACCGATCAGGGCGGCCACGGCGATGACGACGCTGAGGGTGTGCTCCACACCCGTTTGTCGTCCCATGCCCGGCGAGATGTCACTGTCCGGCGCATGAAAGCGATGTAAGCGCCAAAGTGCATACAAATGGGTGAGGTCTTATGCCTCTCCTAGAGTGACAGCTCACACCCCGCGCGCAGCCCGCCGTCGGCCGCCTCGCAGCGGTCGGTGCCACCCTCGCCGTCCAGGTCGTCCACCCCGCCGCCGCCGTCGAGCCGGTCGTCACCGTCCAGCCCGTACAGGGTGTCCTCCCCGTAGCCGCCGAGCAGCACGTCGGCCCCGCCGGCGCCGTCCAGGTAGTCGCGCCCGTCGCCGCCGGACAGCGTCTCCGCCCCCGGGCCGCCGAGCAGCAGGTCGTCGCCGCGCCCGCCGGTCACCTTCTCCACGGTCAGCAGGTGGTCGGCCTCGCCGTACTGGCCGTCGTTCGCCAGGCCGTCCAGCAGCACGATGACGCCGACCGTCCGGCCCTCGTACGCGGTGGAGTCCACGCCGGACCCGCCGACCACGACGTCGGTGCCGAGCGGCCCGCCGGACCGGTCACCGGGCAGCCAGTCGTCGCCCGCCTCGCCGTACAGCCGGTCGCCGCCGTCCTCGCCGAGCAGCGAGTCGTCCCCGTCGCGCCCGAACAGCCAGTCGTCGCCCGCGCCACCGCGCAGCACGTTGCGGAGCTCGTTGCCGATCAGCGTGTCGCCGCCGGCCCCACCCGTGACGTTCTCGGTGGACGGTTCCACGCGGTCCCGCTCCCCGGCCTCGCCGTCCTCGGACACGGAGTCGATCGTCACCGAGACCGCCGCGGTGCGCGCGGAGTAGTCCGCGGTGTCGGTGCCGTTGTGGCCGAACATGGAGTCCGCGCCAGGGCCGCCGTCCAGCGTGTCGTTGCCCTCGCCGCCGTCCAGGTGGTCGTTGCCGCCCGCGCCGCGCAGCGAGTCGTAACCACCCAGCCCGTACAGGAAGTTCCGGGCGTCGCTGCCGGTCAGCGTGTCCCAGCCGGAGCCGCCCCACAGGTTCTCGACGTCGGTGGCGATCGTGTCGTGCTCGCCGGCCTCGCCGTCGTCACCGCTCACGCCGTCGATGCTCGCCCGCACGGAGCCGCCGTGGTCCTCGTAGGACACGGTGTCGAGCCCGGCGCCGCCGCTCGTCACGTCCGCGCCGTACCCGCCGACCAGGAAGTCCTGCCCCGAACCGCCGGTCAGCGTGTCGTTGCCGTCGCCGCCGTTGAGCTGCGTGGTGATCGCGTCCAGCACCACCACCCGGTCGTCCCAGTCCCCGGCGTTCACCCGCAGGGCGGTCACGCCCGACAACGGGCAGCGGACCGTGCCCGTCCCGGCGGCGGCGCAGCCCGTCCCGGCGGCCATGCCGAGGGCGCCGCGCTCGCTGATCAGCCAGCCGGTGGCGTCCCGGCTCACCTGGATGTTGTTGGCCCGCCCCGGGTACGCCGACACCGTGATCAGGTTGACGTTGAAGGAGACGACGGCGCCGGTGCCGACGGGATCGGCGACGGCCCCGGACGGCGGGGCGACGAGGACGACGAGACCGGCGGCGACCGCCGCGAACAGGACCGATGCGCGCACGAGCGCAGTCTCGCCGCCCGGCCGGACGAGCCGGCAGGTCCGAAAGGGCAGAGGTCCGACGGTCCGGCCAGGGCAGAGGTCCGCCCGGCTCCGAGGTCCGCCCGGCTCAGGACGGCACGGCGGCGTGGTGCGAGACGGCGTGCTCGGCGGCCTTCAGCACCAGCGCCACGCCGCCGAGGGCCGCCGCGCGCTCACCGAGCCTGGCCGGCACCACCTCCGCCGCCGCCACCGCGGCCGGCATGCCGGTGTCCGCCAGCCCGCGGCGCAGCGGCTCGATCATCAGCGCCGCCCGCCCGAGGTCGCCGCCGAGCACGATGCGCCGCGGGTTCACCAGGTTCACCAGGCTGCCCAGCGCGATCCCCAGCTCGGTGCCGGCGTCGGACAGCAGCCGACGGCAGGCCGGGTCACCGCCCTCCGCGCGCCCCACCAGCTCGGTGAGGTCGCCGATCTCCGGGTGCGTGAGCCGCGCGTTGTCCAGCAGCGCACGGCCGCCCGCCGACAGCTCCACGCAGCCGCGGTTGCCGCACCGGCACACCGGCCCGCGCGCGTCCAGCGTCACGTGCCCCAGCTCGCCCGCCGTGCCGATGCCGCCGCGGAACAACCGCCCGTCGATCACGATGCCGGCGCCGATGCCGGTGGCCAGCTTGATGAACGCCAGCACGTCGCAGCCCTCGCCGGCGCCCCACACGTACTCGCCGAGCGCGCCCAGGTTCGCGTCGTTGTCCACCCAGACCGGCATGCCGACCCGCGCGGCCAGTTCCTCGGCCGGCGACAGCGCCGCCCAGGCCGGCATCAGCGTGGGGGAGCCGATGCGGCCCTCCCGGGTGATCGGCGCCGGAATGCCGAGGCCCACGCCCACCACGTCGTCGTGCCCGGCGCCCAGCTCGCCGAGCGCCGCGCCGATGAGCTCGGCGGCGTGGTCCATCGCCGCCAGCGGGTCGTCGCCGGAGTCCACGCCGTGGCGCGTGGTGCGCTCCGCCAGCACCTCGTGCCCCAGGTCGGCCACCGCCACCCGGACGTGCCGCCGCCCCATGTCCACGCCGAGGGCCAGCCCGGCGCGCCGGGCCAGCCGCACCACGGAC
>DASWTI010000373.1:0-5021 GCA_036402215.1 Pseudonocardiaceae bacterium | reverse complement strand
CCGCCGGTCTCGTCCGTGCCGGTGGGGCCGAACGGGCTGGGGACGTCGTCGCTGCGGCCGCCGCCGCTGCCGCCGGTGTCCACCCCCGCGCCCGCCGTGGCCGGGACCGGCCACGCCCACTGAGCCCGGCTCAGAACGGGTCGTACGGGCCGGCGTGCCCGAGGGCCCTGGCCACCGGGCGCAGCCGCAGCCGCAGCAGCACCTTGATGCCGACGTTGCGCAGGAACCAGGGCAGCTCACGCAGGATGCGCAGCCGCTCCCGCCAGGCCGGCGGCCGCAGCCGGAAGCGCGCCAGCGAGCCCCGGCGGTCCAGGTACGTGTACCGGGCGCCGGGCAGCACCCGCAGCAGCACGCCCGAGGTCACCCCGATCGACGAGAAGCAGTCGTGCACCAGGATCTCGCCGCCGTCCGTCAGGTGCTCCGACCACCGCAGGTCGTCGGTGAACGTCCAGTAGTCGTGCTTGCCGTCCACGTACAGCAGGTCGATCCGCCGGGTCCAGGCCGGGCGCAGCCTCGTGGAGTACTCGGCGACCAGCTCCACCACGTCCGCGAGCCCGGCGTCCGCCACGTTCTTCTCGAACTTCGCCCGCGTCGGCACCCCGCCGAACAACCGGCCCTCGACGAACGGGTCGACCGCGATCACGGTGAGCCCGAGGTCGCGCGCCGCGCAGCCGAGCACCACGGTCGAGCGCCCCTGGTGGCTGCCGATCTCCAGGATCCGCGCCCCCGCCCGCAGCCGGTGCGCGGCGTCCCACAGCATCCGGGCCTGCTCCCTGGTCAGCCACCCCGGGATCGGCTCGGCGATCGCCCACGCCTGCTCGAACGACGTCACGGCCGCACAGTAACCGGTGGTGGGCAGGGGTCCGCCCGGCCGCCACGACGTCCGGGTCGCCCGTGCCGCCCGGGCCGTGGTCGGTCTACTGCGTTGTGCACTCGGGCGGCACGCACGTCAGCTCGGCCAGCGCCGCGGCGAACACGTCCCGGATGCCGGCCGGGTTCGGCGCGGTGAACGCCTTCCCGCCGGTCACCTCGGCGATCTCGTTCAGCTCGCCGGCGTCCACGTCCGGCCCGAGGCCCACGAAGATCACCCGGAGCGGCTTCTTGGGGTCCTGCAACGCGGTGAGCTGCTCGATGAGCTGCGGCCGGGTCACGGCGCTGACGTCGTCGTCGCGACCGTCGGTCAGGATGAGGACGAGGTTCAGCCGCGCCGGGTCCCAGCCCTGCGCCACGGTCCGGTACGCGGCGAGCAGGGTGTCGTACAGGTTGGTCTTGCCGCCGGCGACCAGGCCGGGGACGGTGTCGGCCAGGGCGATGAGCTTCGCCCGCTCCGTGGCCATCGGCCCGATCGGGGCGAGCTCGCGGTAGTCCTGGTCGCCGTCCAGGTTGTTCGAGAACACCCACAGGCCCATGTCGGTGGTGTCCTTGAACAGGCCCAGCCCCTGCTTGGCGGCCTCGGCGGTGATCCGGGCGCGGGTCAGCCCGGTGCCGGGCACCTGCGCGTTCATCGACCCGGAGATGTCCACCACGGTGAGCATCCGGGCGGAGCGGTTGACGGCGGACCAGACCCGCAGCACGTCGTTGGAGGTGTCCGGGTCGGGCATCGGCGTCGGCGGCACCTCGCCGGGGTTGCCGGTGTCGGTCACCGGGAAGTCGGCGCCGGCCTCGCCCTGCGGGGAGCGCAGGCCGCGGGCCTGCAGGGCGGCCTGCGCGGGCCGGTCGAGCAGCGTCTCCAGGAACCGCTCGGCGACGGTGCGCTCGGCGGGGGTGGCGGTCGGCAGCACCACGTACGGGAAGTCCAGGGCGGGCACAGTGCCGTCCCCGTACACCGGGACGAGGCGCTGCTCGGGGTTGGTGTTGTTGTGCCGCAGCACGGCCTGCTCGCTGGTCGGGAACGCGGTCACGGCGGTGGCGATGGCACCGGGGTCGTACGCCGGGGCGAGCTGCTCGAACAGGTCAGCGGCGTTCGTCGTCACGTTCGGCGAGAGCCGGCGCAGGGCGGCGACCTGGGCGGCGGCCACCTGGTTGGGCGGCGTGCCGGCCGGTCCCGCGGTGAGCGCCCGCACGCCGACCAGCGTGGACAGGCCGACGGGGTTGCGCGCCGGGTCCGGCAGGCCGACCCGCAGCGCCTCCGCGGTCGGCGTGGCACCGATGACGTCGACCCAGGTGAGCGTGCGGTCCGGCCAGCCGAGCCGGCGCGCGGCCGGGTCGGCCACGGCGAGCACGACCGGGGAGGTGGCCAGCGTGGCACCGGCCTCGGGCACGTCGATGGCGCCGCCGGACCGGGCGCGGCGCAGCCAGAAGGTGGACTCCGGGACCCAGACGTCGGGCTGCACACCGCCGGTCGCGCCGGACAGCCGGTCGGCCACGGTGTTCGAGTCCTGGCTCACGACCTGCAGCCGGTAGCAGTCCTCCGGGGTGTCCTGGCGCCGCTCCTCGACCTCGGCGGCCAGGTCGGCGAGCGCGGGCGCGACGGCCGGCTCGGCGGCCACGTCGATGGTCGCCGGGTTGACGCAGCCGATGCGGCCGAGGGTGTCCGACAGGTACTGGAAGCTGAACCAGGCGACCACGACGAGCACCAGCAGACCGGCCATGAGGGGCAGCGGCGCGGCGATCCGCGGGGCCGACCGACCCGAGCTGTGCCGTCCTGCCACGTGCGCGTGCTCCCGTGCTCGTGGCGGTCCCGGTGGCGTCGTCGCCGCCGGTCACCGCCGCCGTCCGTGCGCACCACTGTGCACGACCGGCCGAGGGACGTCCACGGGCCCCCCGACCTCCGGCGATCACGGTGCGAAGTCGTGGACGGGGCGCGACGGGGCGAGCGCGCACCGTCACCGCCCGGTGGTCACCGGGACGGCCGGTGATCGGCTCAGGCGGGGACGGACACCCCGACGCCGCCGCGCGTGGTGCCGCCGTACCGGGCCTTCTCGCGGCCCAGGTCGAGCGGCCCGATGCGCTTGCGGGCGGCCAGCGCGTCCTCGTCGATGAGGTCGGCGGGGATCAGCCAGACGATCTCGAACTCCAGGCCGTCCGGGTCACGGCCGTACAGGCTCTTGGTGGTGCCGTGGTCGGAGCTGCCGGCCAGCGCGCCGGCCTCGGCGAGCGCCTGCGCGGTGCGCTCCAGCTCGTCGAGCGTGTCCACCTCCCAGGCCAGGTGGTACAGCCCGACGGTGGCGCGGCCGGCGGCGGACGGCCCGGCCCCGGGGCCGAGCTCGAACAGGCCGAGGTCGTGGTCGTTGGTGGAGCCGGGAGCCTGCAGGAACGCGGCGCCGGCGAAGCGGTCCGGGGTCATGTCGATGCGGCGGAAGCCGAGCACGTGCGAGTAGAAGTCGACGCTGCGTGCCAGGTCGCTCACGTACAGGACGGCGTGGTTGAGGCGGGTGATTGCCATGGCTCCCATGGTACGGCCAAGAAGTTGAGAGTCCAACCAAAGCGCTATGATGGGACCTGTGACCGGTGCCGCCCCCCGTTGGCTCGACGATCGTGAGCAGGCCGCCTGGCGCGCGTACCTGCACGCCTCCCGACTGCTCTTCGACGCCCTGGACCGGCAGCTGCAGCGCGACTGCGGCATGCCGCACGCCTACTACGAGATCCTGGTGCGGCTGTCCGAGGCGCCCGGCGGCCGGCTGCGGATGAGCGAGCTGGCCGACGCCATGCTCATCTCGCGCAGCCGCCTCTCGCACGCCGCCGCGCGCCTGGAGGAGACCGGCCGGCTCAGCCGCGAGGACTGCCCCACCGATCGCCGCGGTCAGTTCGCGGTGCTCACCGAGGCGGGCCGCGCCGCGCTGGAGGCGGCCGCCCCCGGTCACGTGGACGCGGTGCGGCGGTTCCTGTTCGACGCGCTGACGCCGGAGCGGGTCGGCCAGCTCGCGGAGATCAGCGAGGCGGTGCTGGCCACCGTCCGCCGGGACGCCTCGTAGCCGCACCCGGCCGGGGTCGCCCGTCCGCGACCTGGAGTAGCCTCGCGCGCACAGTCGGCGACGGCGCGACCGGAGGCCCTCGTGACGGAGAGCATCACCTGGATCCCGGACGGCGTGGACCAGGAACTGCCCAGCTCGGCCCGGATCTACGACTACCTGCTCGGCGGCGCGCACAACTTCGCCGCCGACCGGCAGATCGCCGAGCGGTTCGCCGCCGTCCTGCCGGGTTCGCGGGAGATCGCGCGGCTCAACCGGGCGTTCCTGCGCCGCGCCGTGCTGTTCATGGTGTCCTCCGGCGTGCGGCAGTTCCTCGACCTCGGCTCCGGCATCCCCACCGTGGGCAACGTGCACGAGATCGCCCAGCGCGCCGCGCCGGAGTCCCGCGTGGTGTACGTGGACAACGAGCCGGTGGCCGTCTCGCACAGCGCGCTGCTGCTGGAGGGGAACCCGGGCGCCGCCGCCGTCCAGGCCGACCTCACCGAACCGGACGCCGTCCTGCGTCACCGCGAGACCCGGCGGCTGATCGACTTCTCCCGGCCGCTCGGGCTGCTCGCCGTCGGCGTGCTGCACTTCGTCCCCGACTCCCGCGACCCGGACGCGCTGCTGGGCCGCTACCGCGCGGTGCTCGCCCCGGGCAGCCTGGTGGCGCTCTCGCACTTCACGGCGGACACCAGGCCGGCCGAGGTGGCGGCCATGGTCGAGGTGATGCGGCACACCAAGGACCCCGTGCACCCGCGCTCCCGCGAGCGGTTCACCGAGTTCTTCGCGGGGCTGGAGCTGGTGGAGCCCGGCGTGGTGAGCACCGCGCTCTGGCGGCCGGACAGCGCCGCCGATCTGGCCGACCGGCCGGAACGTGACCAGATCCACGCCGGCGTCGGGCGCGTCCCCGGCGCCGTCCCACCGCGATAACCTTGGGGGCCATCGCACGTCGGCCGGACGGCCGCCGAACCCCGGGCAGGACATGACGTCGACGCGGAGCGCGGCCCAGCGGCTCGCGCTGGCGCGGGAGTGGGCCACCGCGCTGGCCGCGACCGCGTACCTGCCGATGTCGGCCGACGAGACGCGGGCCGCCCTCGGCCGGCTGGTGGACGGCATCGCCGGGGCGCT
>DASWTI010000372.1:0-1685 GCA_036402215.1 Pseudonocardiaceae bacterium | reverse complement strand
CACGCGCCGCCCGGGCGTCTGCGGCACGTGGCGCACCTCGGCGTGCGGGCCAGGGACTTCGCGTTCCTGGTGCGCGGCCGCACGCCACCCGCCGAGGAGTTCCGCGTCGAGCTGACCGGGCCGGCCGGCGAGCACTGGACGTGGGGACCGCCGGACGCCGCCCAGCGGGTGACCGGGCCGGCGCTGCACTTCTGCCTGCTGGCCACCCAGCGGGCGCACCGCGCGGACCTCGACCTGGTGGCCACCGGCGCGGACGCCGACGCCTGGCTGGACATCGCGCAGGCGTTCGCCGGCCCGCCCGGACCGGGCCGTGAGCCGGCCGTGGCCTCGTGACCACGCGGCCGCTGCGGGTCGGCAACGCCTCCGGCTTCTACGGCGACCGGCTCGCCGCCGTGCACGAGATGCTCACCGGCGGCCCCCTGGACGTGCTCACCGGCGACTACCTGGCCGAGCTGACCATGCTCATCCTCGGCCGCGACCGGCTGAAGGACCCGTCGCGCGGCTACGCGCGGACCTTCCTGCGGCAGCTCGAACGCTCGCTCGGCGAGGCCGTGGAGCGCGGCGTCACCATCGTCTCCAACGCCGGCGGGCTCAACCCGGCCGGCCTCGCCGACGCGGTGCGCGAGCTGGCCCGCGGCCTCGGCCTGGACGTCGCCGTCGCGCACGTCGAGGGTGACGACCTGCGCGGGCGCGCCGCCGAGCTGGGCCTCGGGGAGCCGCTGACCGCCAACGCCTACCTCGGTGCCTTCGGCATCGCGGAGTGCCTGCGGGCCGGTGCCCGGGTGGTCGTCACCGGCCGGGTCACCGACGCCTCGGTGATCGTCGGCCCGGCGATCGCACACTTCGGCTGGACGCCGGCCGACCACGACGCGCTGGCCGGCGCGGTGGTGGCCGGCCACGTCATCGAGTGCGGCGCGCAGGCCACCGGCGGCAACTACGCGTTCTTCACCGAGCTGCTGGCCGAGGGCGTCGACCTGCGGCACCCCGGCTTCCCGATCGCGGAGATCGCCGCCGACGGGTCGAGCGTCATCACCAAGCACCCCGGCACCGGCGGCGCCGTCACCGTCGGCACGGTCACCGCACAGCTGCTGTACGAGATCACCGGCGCCCGCTACGCCGGCCCGGACGTCACCGCGCGGATGGACACCGTCGCGCTCGCCCAGGCCGGCCCCGACCGGGTGGCGATCACCGGCGTGCGCGGTGAGCCGCCGCCCCCGGCGCTCAAGGTCTCGCTCAACTCGCTCGGCGGCTTCCGCAACCAGGTGGAGTTCGTGCTCACCGGGCTGGACATCGAGGAGAAGGCCGCGCTGACCCGCGCCCAGCTGGAGGCCGCGCTGCGCACCCGGCCGGCCGAGCTCACCTGGACGCTGGCCCGCACCGACGCCGCGGACGCCGACTCCGAGGAGCGGGCCAGCGCCGTGCTGCGCTGCGTGGCCCGCGACCCCGACCCGGCCGCCGTGGGCCGCGCGTTCTCCGGGGCCGCGGTGGAGCTGGCGCTCGCCGGTTACCCGGGCTTCCACCTGACCGCGCCGCCCGGCGAGGGTTCGCCGTACGGGGTGTTCACCGCGGGCTTCGTGGACGCCACGCTGGTGCCGCACGCCGCGGTGCTGCCGGACGGCACCCGCGTCGCCATTCCCCCGCCGCGCGAGACCCGGGCGCTGCCCGACGCCGCCGGTGCCGCCGAT
>DASWTI010000371.1:0-4349 GCA_036402215.1 Pseudonocardiaceae bacterium | reverse complement strand
AGCGTCGCGCCCAGCCGGGTGGCCACGTCGGCGGTGCGGCCGATGGTCGCGCCGGACGCCGCCGCCCAGGCCGCCCCGTCGATCGGCAGCGCCTCGCCGGGCCGCAGGTCCAGCACCTGGCCGAGCAGTTCCTCGCGGGCGTCCACCTCGGGCCCGGCGACGGTGGCGCGGTGGTCCTCGAGCTGGGCCGGGCCGGCGGTGGCACGGAAGTCGTCCACCGTGTCCACGGCGCGGACGTGCGCGGCGCGCAGCGCGTCCAGGTCGGAGGCGCCGAGCGAGCCCGCCGCGAGGCCCACGGTGACCAGCGCCTGCTGGAGCCGGAGCTGGTCCACGGTGACCGCGAGGTCGTGCAGGGCGGTGGCCGCGCGGGCGTGCCCGGCATCGGCGATGTCGCTGGCCAGCGCGCGGTGCACGTCGAGCAGCCGGTCCACGACCGTGCCGTACTCGTCCATCGCGGCGACCGGTTGCAGCCCGAGCCCGGCGCTCACCCGGTCGCGCAGTCGCGGCAGGTCGGCGAGCTGGCGGGTGGCGGCGTCGAGGCGCGCACCGATGGACTCGCCGGCCCGGGTGAGCCGGGCGTTGACCGTCCGGAAGCCGGTGAGCGCGGTGTCCACCGTGGCGCGCGCGGCGGCGAGCTCGTCCGGACCGGCGGCCGGCGTGACCGCCCCGGCGAGCCGGCGCACGGTGGCCTCGCGTTCGTCGTGCAACGCGGACACCAGCCGCAGCACGGAGTCGCCCACCGCGACCAGCCGGTCGGAACGTTCGAACAATGCGGCGCGCTCCACCTGTGAGTGCACCGTCTGGGCACCGAGTGCGACGGCGAGCAGAACGGGAACAGCGGTGACGGCGGCCAGCTTGACCGGCAGTCGCCAGTTGCGCCAACGGACCAGCGCGGACCAGGTCGGGTATCGGGTGGACAAGGACTGGACTGGTGTCATCACGCGGTCCTTCCCCGCGACGTCCGGCGGCCCTTCGGTCCGCCGCTCCGCAGTAGCACGGGTGACCGCGTGATTCTCGCTGGCCGTGCGCGATCACCGAAATCGCGACTCCGCACCGCCGCTGAGCTGCGTTGATCGTCCTGCCTGTGGACAAGTCGAGGCCCTGGCCACCCGGTAAGATCATCAAGCGCGACGCTGCGCACCAAAGATTTGTCAAACAATCGCCCGACGGGGAGCGCGGACCCGGCGGAAGGTTGCGCAATGCATTCGGAATAGCCGCGAAACGCCGGTCATATCCACTCGATTGAGATGACTTGATCCCTCTTTCGAGGGTATCCGTGACGGCGCCACGAGCCACCTCGCCGCGTTCTTCCCGGCGTTCTGTCGCCATTGCTGGCTAGCATCCCGCACGCCCGACAGAACCGTTCTCCCGGGAGCGCCTTTGACCACCGTCGCCGATCACCGTCCCCCGAGCCCGGGTCCGCCCGACGCCGGCCCGCCAGGTACCGATCCCCCCAGCTTCGGCGGGGTGCACCGGCCGGCCACCCCGCCGGAACCGCACCGGCTGGACTACCTGGCCGTGCAGCGCAGCCCGGAGTTCGCCGTGCTGCGGCGGCGGCTGCGCAGGTTCGTGTTCCCGATGAGCGCGGTGTTCCTCGGCTGGTACCTGGCCTACGTCCTGCTCGCCGCGTACGCGCACGAGCTGATGAGCCGCCGGCTGGCCGGGGAGATCACCGTGGGGCTGGCGCTCGGCGTCGGCCAGTTCGCCAGCACGGTGCTGATCATGCTGGCCTACGTGCGGTACGCGCGGACCAGGATCGACCCGCAGGTGGCCCTCGTGCGCGCCGCCCACCACGCGCGGGAGCAGGCGTCGTGAGCGGCCCACTGGTCAACGGCGTGGTGTTCGGCCTGTTCGTGGCCGTCACGCTGTTCGCCGTGTACCGGCTGAGCAGCCGCTCCAGCAGCACCGCCGACTACTACGCCGCCGGCGGCCGGTTCACCGGGGCGCAGAACGGCATGGCGCTGGCCGGTGACTACCTGTCCGCCGCCTCGTTCCTGGGCATCGCCGGGGCCATCGCGGTGCGCGGCTACGACGGCTTCCTGTACTCCATCGGCTTCCTGGTCGGTTGGCTGGTGAACCTGCTGCTGATCGCGGAGCTGCTGCGCAACACGGGCCGCTTCACCATGGGCGACGTGCTGTCGTTCCGGATGCGGCAGCCCCCGGTGCGGGCCGCGGCGGCGACGTCCACGCTGGTGATCTCGCTGTTCTACATGCTGGCCCAGATGGCGGGCGCCGGCGGGCTGATCGCGCTGCTGCTCGGCGTCACCGGCCGCGCCGGGCAGTCGCTGGTGATCGCGGTGGTGGGGCTGGTCATGGTGTTCTACGTGCTGGTCGGTGGCATGCGCGGCACCACGTGGGTGCAGATCGTGAAGGCCACCATGCTGCTGCTGTGCGTCACGCTGCTCACGGTGTTCCTGCTCGGGAAGTTCGGGTTCAGCGTGTCGGCGCTGCTGACGGCCGCTGCGGAGAACAACGCGATCGGCGAGCGCGTGGTGGAGCCGGGGGCGGCGTACGGGGCGACGGCGCTGACCAAGCTGGACTTCGTGTCGCTGTCGCTCGCGCTGATCCTGGGGACGGCCGGGCTGCCGCACGTGCTCATGCGGTTCTACACCGTGCCGGACGCGGTGCAGGCCAGGCGTTCCGTGGTGTGGGCGACCTCGCTGATGGGCATCTTCTACCTGGCCACGCTGGTGATCGGGTACGGCGCGTCGGCGGTCGTCGGCTCGGACACCATCACCGCGGCGCCGGGCGGAGAGAACTCGGCGGCGCCCCTGCTGGCGCTGGAGGTGGGCGGCGCGGTGCTGCTCGGCGTGGTGGCGGCGGTGGCGTTCGCGACGATCCTCGCCGTGGTGGCCGGGCTGACGCTCACGGCGTCCGCCTCGTTCGCCCACGACGTCTACGCGAACATCCTGCGGCGCGGCATGGTGGACGCCGCGGCCGAGGTGCGGGTCGCCCGGCTCACCGCGCTGGTGATCGGGCTGCTGGCGATCGGCGGCGGCATCCTGTTCAACGGCCAGAACATCGCGTTCCTGGTGGCGCTGGCCTTCGCGTTCGCCGCGTCGGCCAACCTGTCGACGCTGCTGTACTCGCTGTTCTGGCGGCGGTTCAACACGACGGGCACGCTGTGGGGCATCTACGGCGGCCTGGGGTCCTGCCTGCTGCTGGTGGTGTTCTCGCCGGTGGTGTCCGGGCGGTCCACGTCGATCTTCCCGGACGCGGACTTCGCCTGGTTCCCGCTCACCAATCCCGGGCTGGTGTCCATCCCGCTGTCGTTCCTGCTGGGCTTCCTCGGCACGGTGTTGTCGCGCGACGACAACTCGCGGCTGCGGCAGGCGGAGATGGAGGTGCGGTCGCTCACCGGCCTCGGAGCGACGTGACCTCGGCCGCCGCGGACGCGGCAGGGGCGCGTGGGCGACGGCGGTGCCGTGGTGCGTCCGCCAACCGTCCCCTGCGGCGCGGGCGGCCGCGGTGCCGGGCACGGCCGACGGGGTTCCGTGGTGCGGGCCACGCGGCTCGGGACATCGCTGCGTCCGTCGGCGGTTCCTGGCACGGACAGTGGCAGGTTGGCCGTGGCGCCCGGCTGGTCAGTGGTGGAGGCCGCCGGCGGCGACGTGGATGAAGACGGCGCGGACCTCGTCGGCGGTGGTGAGCGGGTCGACGTAGGCGTCCACCGGGGCCAGGACGCTGGTCAGCAGGTCCGTGTCCGGCTCCGGGCCGAACGTGACGACGGTGAGCTGCACGGGTCGCGCCGGGTCCACCGCGGCGGTGAGGGCGGCCGTGAGCTGCTCGGCGGTGATCGAGCCGGGGTCGTCCTCGTTGCGACCGTCGGTGAAGAGCAGCACGTGGTTGGGGACGCCGTCGCGGTAGCCGTCCCGGGCCGCGAGGTACGCCGCGAGCAGCGTGTCGTACAGGCCGGTGCCCGTGCGCCGCGCGGCCAGCGCCGCCGTGACACCGCCGAGCGCGGCCCGATGGGCGGGGTCGAGCTCGTGCCGGTCGAGCAGCACGCGGTGGTCGAACGGCGGGGCGAGCGCGGAGCCGAACTCCCAGACGGCCAGCTCGGAGTCGTCGGGCAGCAGCGCGCCGAGCTGGGCGCAGCCCTCCCGCACCACGTCGATGAGCGGCGTCGCCGTGCCCGGCGCCGGCGCGGCCATCGAACCGGACACGTCGACCACGAGCAGCATGTCGGAGCGGCGGTCGCCGGCGTACCAGGTGGCGAAGACATGCTCGACGTGATGCGGGGCGAGCACGTCGAACGGCGGCGCCGTCGCCGGCGGAAGCGCCGCGCCGCGGCCCCCACCGCCCTCGGCGCTGTTCCCGGCCCCGGCCCCGGCGCCGTGGCCGCCGTGGCC
>DASWTI010000370.1:0-7947 GCA_036402215.1 Pseudonocardiaceae bacterium | reverse complement strand
ACCCGCCGGCCGGGCGATCGCCGCACCCGTGGCATCGGGTGCGGCCGGACCACCGTCCGGTGCGGTCGGGGCACCGCCCGGCCCCACGGCCGGCGACCGGTCCGCCGGCAGACCCTCCACCGACCAGGCCTGCCGATCGGGCTGCGGGCCGCCACCGGGCTCGTCGCGGTCGAGCCCGAACGCGACGGCGAGCGCCAGCAGCCCGATCGCGGCCGCGACGACGGCCCATCGGCGGGCGAGACCGGACGACGCCGGCGGGCGGGACCGGGCGGGCATGGTGTGCTCGTCCACCAGGTGAAGGCCGGGAACTCCCGCCCCCGGCACGGCCGACGCGGCGGACGGCAGGCCGGCCACGCGACGGAGCTCGCGCTCGACGTGGTCGGCGTCCGGCCGCAGCCGCGGGTCACGCCGGAGCAGGCGACCCAGCAACGGCCCCAGGGCGCCGGCGCGGCGCAGGGGGTCGGGGTCGCACGTCGCCGCGGCCACCAGCGCGGCCATGGCGGTCTCGCGGCGGAACGGCGGACGGCCCTCGACGGCCGCGTAGAGCGTCGCGCCGAGGGCCCACAGGTCGGACGCCGGTGAGGCCGGGCGGCCGTGGACGCACTCCGGTGCGATGTAACTGGGGGCGCCGAGCACGGTGTCGGCGGGCGTGAGGGTGGCCTCGCCGGCGATGGTGGCGATGCCGAAGTCGGTCAGCACGGCGTGCTCGTCCTCGAGGAGCACGTTCGACGGTTTGACGTCGCGGTGGATGACCCCGAGCCCGTGCACCGCACGCAGGGCGTCGAGCAGCTGCAGCCCGATCCGCGCGGCGCCCGGCGGGTCGAACGGCCCGTCGCGGTCGATGACCTCGGCCAGCGACGGCGCCCGGATCAGGCTCATGACGATCCACGGCCGCCCGTCGTGTTCGACCACGTCGTGCACCGACACGACGCCGGGGTGATTCACCCGGCCGGCCGCCCGGGCCTCGCGCATCGTCTGCTCACGCACGGCGTGCCGGTCGGGGCCGCCGGGATACGACGGCACCGACACCTCCTTGATCGCGACCTCGCGCCCGAGCACCTCGTCGATCGCGGCCCACACGGTGGCGGTGCCGCCGGACCTGACCGGGCGCAGGATCCGGTAGCGCCCGGCGATCAGGCTGCCGTCGAGGGCACCGCGGGCCTCGGGAACATGCCGACGTTCCACGTCAGCCCCTGTACCCCGCATCAGGCCAGGTGAAGCGGAAACTACTGGTCCCCGGGCAGACACGTTCAGTGATTCGAGCCAGTCGCTGATCCCACCAAAGGGTGAATGGCCGGTTGAGGTCTCCCACCGTGGGTACAGGCCGTGATGGCAAACCCGGGCCGGCGGTCCCCGGGCGAGGGGGCTCCCGGCTTCGCGGATCTCCGAGCGACGACCCGAACACGGGTTCCAGAGGTCGTTCCGGACACGAAGGCGAGGTCGGAGCTGTGAGCCCAGGTCTTGTTCCGGCGTGGAACGACGGTCTCGACTGGCCGACCCGGCCCTACTCGCTCTTCCGGGACGGCGCCGCTCCCCCTGGTCGTGGCTGTCCCGGCGAGGAGCGGCTCGGTCCGATCTGCCTGGTGGGCGGAACCCGTCCCGAGGCGCTCAAGCTCGGTCCGGTCGCCGCGGCGATGAACGAAGTGGGCCGGCTGCGCCCGTTCATCGTCGCCTCCGGCCAGCACCCGACGATGTTCGACGAGGCGCTGTCCGTGTTCGGCCTGCGACCGGACGCGACGATCGGCCTGACCCGGGACGGGGGTGGTCAGGCCGAGCTCGTGGGGCGGCTGATCGCCGGGCTCGACGAGCTGTTCGCCCGGCTGCGGCCGCCGGCGGTCGTCGTGCAGGGCGACACGGCGACGACCCTGGCCGGTGCGCTGGCCGCGTTCTGGCGGGGCATCCCGGTCGTGCACCTGGAGGCCGGGCTGCGCTCGGGCGACCTCACCGCGCCCTTCCCCGAGGAGGGCAACCGGTGCCTGGTCGCCCGGATCGCGACGCTGCACCTGACCCCCACGTCGCTGGCCGAGCGGAATCTGGCCGCCGAGGGCATCGGCGGTGGGCGGGTCATCACCGTCGGGAACACCATCGTCGACGCGGCCATGGCCGTCTCGGCGTGCCGCGCGCTGTTCGCCGACGAGCGGGTGGCCGAGGTGGTCGACCGTGCGAGCCGGCAGCGGTGCCGCCTGCTGCTCGCCACCGTGCACCGGCGTGAGTCGTGGGGAGAGCCGATGCGCCGGGTGCTCGCCGCGGTCGCCGAGCTGGCCAGGACGGTGCCCGACGTCGAGGTCGTGCTGCCCACGCACCCGAACCCGGCGGTCCGCGACGAGGTGCGGCGGGTGCTCGGCGACCTGGACCGGGTGCTGGTGACCGACCCGTTGCGGTACGTGGACCTGCTGCGGCTGCTCAAGTGCGCCACGCTCGTGCTGTCCGACTCCGGCGGCATCCAGGAGGAGGTCGCCAGCTTCGGCGTGCCCATCCTGGTGCTGCGGGACGTGACCGAACGCACGGAGGCCGTCACGAGCGGTTTCGCGACGCTCGTCGGCACCGACCCGGACGCCATCAGGGAGGCGGCGAACGCACGGCTCGACGGGGACCGCGCCCGGACCGCCCGGCGCGGGGACAACCCGTTCGGCGACGGCCGGGCCCGGTACCGGGTCGAACAGGCCATCGCCTGGCAGCTGGGCCTGCAGGTGAGCCCGCCGGAGAAGTTCGTTGCACTCCCGCCCGACGACCTCGGCGTGGCGCCGGCGGCGGTGGCATCGTGACGGCCGCCGCGGGCGGCTCCCGTCACCGCTGGCCGGCCGGCGTGCGCCTGGTGGTGTTCGTCGTCGTGGTCGGCGCGATCGTGGCGCTGCCGTTCGCGGTGGTGCGCCACCTGGCCACGCGACCCGTCGTCGAGTCGTCACCGGCGACGCCGCTGACGGGTCCGGCGCGGCTGGCGGAGCTCGCGGGCCCGGCCGGCACGCCGGGTCCCGGCGGCGACCCGGCGCGGCGCACCCTCGTGCTCTACCGCGAGGACGGCCCGCAGGCGGCCCTGAGCCGCGAGTACGGCATCCAGATGGCCAACCTGGCCTCCCGCGGCGGCGCCTGGGAACTGCGTCCGATCGAGCGGTACCGCGACGGCGACCTCTCCCGGTACCAGGCGATGATCCACGTCGCCACCGGCGATGAGCCGATCCCGGCCGGCCTGGTGTCCGACGTCATCAACGGCGACGTCCCGGTGCTGTGGATGGGCTTCGGCATCGAGCAGTTCTTCGCCGCCGACCGGCGCCTGGCCGGCCGCCTCGGCTGGACGTTGGCCGGCTACGAAGAGGCCCAGGTTCCCGGGGTCGAGTACAACGGCCGGCTGCTCCGGCGCCGCGCCGAGGGCAACGAGACCATGGCGCGGATCGAGGTGAACGACGACCGGGCCGCCACGGTGCTTGGCCTGGCCAGGCGGGCCGACGGCGGCACCATGCCCTGGGCGGTGCGGGCGGAGAACCTGACCTACGTCGGCGAGGTGGCGCTGGCCTACGCCGAACCCGGCGACCGCTACCTGGCCGCCGCGGACCTCGTGCTGCAGACGGTCGCGCCGGCCGCCCCGGCCCGCAAGCGGGCCTTGGTCCGCATCGAGGACGTCGGCCCGAACAGCGATCCGGAGGACATCACGGCCATCGCCGACCTCCTGCACGGCCGGCAGATCCCGTTCACGCTCGCCGTCTACCCCTACTACCGCGATCCCCACGGCTCGGCGAACCGGGGCCGTCCCACCGCCTACCGGCTCGTGGACCGGCCGCAGCTGGTGGAGGCGCTGAAGTACGCCCGCGACCGCGGTGCGACGCTGATCATGCACGGCTACAGCCACCAGCACGAGGACAGCCGGAACCCGTACAGCGGCACCAGCGCCGAGGACTTCGAGTTCTACCGGGCGCGGCTGGACGAGAGCAACGTCGTGCGGCTCGACGGTCCGGTGCCCGAGGACTCCCCGGAGTGGGCCGGCCGGCGCCTGTCCACCGGTCGTGGCGAGTTCGTCCGGGTCGGGCTGCCCGATCCCGACATCTTCGAGTTTCCGCACTACACGGCCTCGGCGACGGACTACCGGGCGGTGCACGACATGTTCGGCGTGCGCTACGACCAGGGCAGCTACTTCACCGGCATGTGCCCGCGGGGGGACTGCGCCGACGAGAGCGGTCCGCCCGGGGACATGTTCCAGCAGTACTTCCCCTACCCGGTGCGCGACGTGTACGGCAGCGTCGTCGTCCCGGAGAACCTGTGGAGCATCACCGAGGCCTTCAACGCCAACCCGGCCCACACCGCCGACGACGTCCTGGCCAACGCCGAGGCCATCGGCGTGGTGCGCGACGCCGTCGCCAGCACCTTCTACCACCCCTACCTGGGAGTGGAGCTGCTGACGCGGATCGTCGACGGGATCGCGGCCCTCGGGTACCGGTTCGTCTCGCCCTACGACGTCCTCGAGGTGGCGGCCCGATGACGAGATCACCGCTACCCGTGCACCTGGCGGCCGTGGCCCTGTGTGCCGGCAGCAGCCTGACGGCCTGCGGCCAGCCACCGCCGGCGGAGCTCGTCGAGGACAGACGCTGGCTGGTCACCGTGTACTACACCGCCGTGGAGTCCTTCCACGACGGCCCCCTGGGCGAGGTGAAGGGCTGCCGGACCCGGGGCTGCGCCACCCGGGACGAGACCCTCGGCAGCTATCCCCGCGGCTTCGCCGACGCGGTGCGCGAGGAGGGCACCGGCCGGATCACCAGCGGGGAGCACGCCGGCCGGTACCTGAACTGGTCGTACGACATCGAGTACTGGCTCGACGACGCCCCCCGCGACGCCCACGGCGGGGTGCTCGAACCGTTCCGTTCGGCGGCGGCCGACGGCATCCCGGACGGCACCCGGCTGCGGCTGGTCGACTGCGGAACCGACGAGAGCGGCCGGGCGGTCCCCGCCGGGGCCTGCCGAACCCTCACCGCCGGACGCTGGCAGATCAGGGACCGGTTCACCCCCGGCCGCGGCGGCGACTCGCACATCGATCTCTACATCGGCGAGGAGGACGTCCCCGATTTCACCACCGACGGCGAGACGTACGTGAGCCTGCACGACGCCGCCTTCGCCGTGGAGAGGTAGGAACGCATGTACTCGACCCGATTGCTGCCGGTGGCCGTTCCGGTGACGGCCGGCGTGTCCGCGTTCGGCAGCTGGACGGTGGCCGTCGTGTCGATCGTGGCGGTGCTGGCCATGCCGCTCGCGGTCCGCACGCTGCGCCAGGCCCGCCTGCGGCACCGCGCCACCGAGGTGGACGGGCCGTGATCCGGTTCGAGGCGGCGTCGGTACTCATGCTGGTGCTGCTGGTGAGCTGGCCGGCCGTCAACATCGCCATGGCCCTGCTGGCCTGGGTGCCCCGGCGGGTTCCCCGGCGGCTCGACGGCCCCCCGCGGCGGTACTGGATCGTCATCCCGGCCCGCGACGAGGCCACGGTGATCCGCCGGACCGTGGACGCGGCGCTGGCGTGGGACTCCGCCGACGCGCCCGTGCGGGTGATGGTCGTCGACGACGCCTCCGAGGACGGCACGCCGGACGTGCTGGCCGCGATCGACGATCCGCGGCTGGTGGTCATCCGCCGCGAGCGCCCGCACGCCCGTCAGGGCAAGGGCGAGGCGCTCAACGAGGCGTACCGGGTCATCCGGGACCGGGCCCTGGCCTCCGGTGAGGCGGACACGACGGTCATCGGTGTCGTCGACGGCGACGGCCGCGGCGGACCCGGCGTCGTCCGGGACGTCGTGGACCACTACTTCTCCCACCCGGAGGTCGGGGCGCTGCAGTGCCGGGTGCGCATCCACAACCGCGGGCCCCTGCTCGGCCTGCTGCAGGACATCGAGTTCGGCTGTGTCGCCAACGCGGCCCAGAGTTTCCGCGACCTGGTGGACTCGGTCGGCATGGGTGGCAACGGCCAGTTCGTCCGGCTGCCGGACCTGATGCGCTTCGGCCGGTCGCCCTGGTCGAACTGCCTCGTCGACGACCTCGAACTGGGGCTACGGCTGCACCTGGCCGGGGTGCGCGTCCGCTACACCCCGCACGCCGTGATCGACCAGCAGGCCGTCGTCCGCGTCGGGCCGCTGCTGCGTCAGCGTGCCCGCTGGGCCCAGGGCAACCTCCAGTGCTCGCGGTACGTCCGCAGCCTGGCCAGGTCCCGCGAGGTCGGCAGCATCGGCCTGATCGACTACCTGGCCTACCTGGTGGCCCCGTGGCTCACCGCCCCGTTCTCGATCCTGTTCCTCGCCGTGGTCGCGGCGGTGGTGAGCGGCCTGGTCACCGGCAGTGGGTTCGGCGGCCTGGTGGCCGTGGGCGACAGCGTCCCGTACGCGGTGGCCGTCTGGGCGGTCATGATCTTCCTGCCGGGCCTGGCGTGGGGGCTGTGGCACCGCCTGCACCTGCGCGACGAACCGTTGTCGCGGTGCCTGGCCGCCGGACTGTGCTACCCGTTCTTCCTGATGATGGGCATCGTCAGCACCTGGCTGGGGCTGATCAGGTACGCCCTCGGCCGCGACGACTGGGCCAAGACCGAACGCGTCGGCGAACAGCCGGCCGGCCGGGCGACGACCGTGCCCGGCCGGGCGTCAGCTCGCCAGTAGGACCGCGAGGCCGGCCTCGCGCAGCCGGTCGGCGTCCTCGCGGTACTTGAGGACGGCGCCGAGGGTGAGCGCGGCGGAGTCGGCGTCCAGCTCGTCGCGGCCGAGGGCCACCAGCGCGCTCGCCCAGTCCAGGGACTCGGCCACGCCGGGTGGCTTCAGCAGTTGCAGGCCGCGCAGCGCGCGGGCGGCCCGCGCCACCTGCTCGGCGAGCCGCTGCGAGACCTCCGGCAGGCGGCGGCGCAGGATGGCCACCTCGCGCGGCAGGTCGGGGTGGTCGAGCCAGTGGTAGAGGCAGCGGCGCTTGAGCGCGTCGTGCACCTCGCGGGTGCGGTTGGAGGTGAGCACCACCAGCGGCGGGGTGGCGGCGCGGACCTCGCCGAGCTCCGGGATGCTCACCGTGTAGTCGGCGAGCGCCTCCAGCAGGAACGCCTCGAACTCGTCGTCGGCGCGGTCGATCTCGTCGACCAGCAGCACGCACGGGGCCTCCTCCAGCGCGCGCAGCAGCGGCCGGGCCAGCAGGAAGCGCCGGGTGTAGAGCGAGGCCTCGGCGGCGTCCACGTCCAGCGGGCCGTCGGCACCGGCCTCCAGGGCACGCAGGTGCAGGAGCTGACGCGGGAAGTCCCAGTCGTACAGCGCCTGCCCGGCGTCGATGCCCTCGTGGCACTGCAACCGGACCAGCGGCACGCCGAGCGCGGTGGCCAGCGCGGTGGCCAGCGCGGTCTTGCCGGTGCCCGGCTCGCCCTCGCAGAACAGTGGCCGCCGCATGCGCAGCGCGAGGAACGCGGCGGTCGCGATGCCCTCGTCCGGCAGGTAACCGGTGGTCTCCAGCGCACCGGCGAGCGCCTCCGGCGAGTCCGCGTCCCACATGGCCCAGACGCTACGCCGGAGAACCGTCCGGCGTGTCCTCGTCGGCGCCGCCCGCCAGGTCACCGCACTCCACGGTCACCAGGTCGGGGCGTCCGGCCAGCCAGTCCCGCGCGCCGCGGTCGCCGCGGAGCACCGCGAGCACGGACGGCCAGTGCGCGCGCCCGATGACCACCGGGTGTCCCGGCCGCCCGCCGTACGTGGCCCTGGCGACGGTGGTCGCCGTGACCCCCACGGTCAGCCGGGCCACCACGGGGGCGCCGACGTCCGGCAGGTCCACCAGGTGCACGAGCACCGCCTCGGCCGGTGGGCCGGTGAGCCCGGTGAGCGCGGTGAGCCCGGCGCGCAGCGAGGCCGACATGCCGCGCTCCCAGTCCTCGGCGACCACGGCGAGCGCCGGGTCCGGCAGCAGCGCGACGGCCTCGGCGGCCCGGGCCCCCAGCACGACCCGCACCGGGGCGCA
>DASWTI010000369.1:0-2188 GCA_036402215.1 Pseudonocardiaceae bacterium | reverse complement strand
TACGCCCGGCTGCGGGCGTCCGCGGTGGGCCGGCCCGGTGCGCCCTCACGGTCGGGGCCACCGACGGCCGCGGGACGCTGGGGGCTGGCGCCGGGCCGCGAGGAGGACCTGACCCGGCGCGCGCACGCCCGCGCGGAGGCGTTCCTGGAGCGGCACGGCGTGCTGACCCGGGGTGCGCTGGACACCGAGCGGGTCACCGGCGGGTTCGCGGCGGTGTACAAGGTGCTGCGCGCCATGGAGGAGTCCGGGCGCTGCCGGCGGGGGTACGTGGTGGACGGCCTGGGAGCGGCGCAGTTCGCGGTGCCCGGCGCCATCGACCGGCTGCGTGCCATGTCCCGGCCGGCCGGCGAGGAGCGTGGCAGCGGGGTGACCGCCGTGGTGCTCGCCGCCGCCGACCCGGCACAGCCGTACGGCGCCGCGCTGCGCTGGCCGGACGCACTGGGCGGCACCAAGCACCGGCCGGCGCGCAAGGCCGGGGCCCTCGCCGTGCTGGTCGACGGCGCCGCGGCGCTGTACGTGGAACGCGGCGGGCGCTCGCTGCTGTCGTTCACCGAGGACCACGCGACGCTGTCCGCCGCGGCACGGGCGCTGGCCCGCGCCGTCCAGGACGGCTGGCTCGGCTCGCTCGCGGTCGAGCGCGCCGACGGCGAGACCGCCCTGCACACCCCCCTGGCCACCGTGCTGCGCGACGCCGGCTTCCGGGTGACCCCGAAGGGCCTGCGCCTGCGCGCCTGACGACGGAGCAGGCGGGCCGCGGGCAGTCGGCTACAGGGCCTGTCGGCTACAGGGGAAGGTGGCGGCCGAGGACGGCGAAGCGGCGGGGGTCGCCGGCGAAGCGGTAGTCACGCAGCAGCTCCTGAAAGCCGACCCGCAGGTACAGCCGCCACGCACGGCTCGGGCCTTCGGGCGTCGACAGCAACACGTTCGCCGCCGGAGCGGGCTCGGCGAGGACGTGGCGCAGCAGGGCCTCCCCCAGCCCGCGGCCCTGGGCGTCCGGGCGGACGTGCAGCTCGGTCAGCTCGAAGTAGTCCCCCATCCAGGCCCGCAGCGCCTCGGGGGGCATCACCTCGGACAGGCCCTTGTGGACCTGCTCGTGCCACCACTGGCGCGGCGCGCCCCGGTAGCCGTAACAGATCCCGAGGATGGCGTCCCGCTCGTCGAGCGCCACCACGCACCGCCAGTTCGGCCGTGCCATGTGCTCCACCCACATCGGCGCCCGCTGCTGGGCGGTCCCCGGCGGGTAGGCCATGGCGGTGACGTACACGTTCAGGGCCTCGGTGAGCCGTTCCCGGAGCTGCGCGGTCGTCCACGCGACCAGCCGCACGCTGCTCACGCGCGCACCGCCAGCTCCGCCACCTGCCCGCCGGTGAGCGCCACGAGTTCGTCGAACGTCGTCGGGAACACCGCCTTCGGGTGCCCGGCGGCGGCCCAGACGACGGGGTAACGGCGCAGCGCGGCGTCCACGAACGTGCGGATCGGCGCCGGGTGCCCGGCCGGGGCCACCCCGCCGATGGGCTGGCCGGTGTGCGTGCGCACGAAGTCCGGCGCCGCCTTGCCGACGGCCGTCACGCCGGCCAGCTCGGCCAGCCGCGCGGTGTCCGCCCGGTGCGCGCCGGACGTCAGCGCGAGCAGCGGCGCGCCCCCGGCGTCGAACACCAGGCTGTTCGCGATCGCCCCCACCTCGACGCCGAGCGCCTCGGCGGCCTGGGCCGCGGTGCGGACGTCGGCGTCGAGCATGCGCACGTGCCGGGCACCCGGCAGGCCGGCGGCGGACAGGGCGTCGACGACCCGGCGGACCCCGGGGTGATCGTGGTCGGTTCGTGGCGGCACCGGCACATCCCACCATGCCGCTGTGACGCTCGACGGGTCGCCCGTCGGGGGGTTGACGTCCTGTCGGGGGCCAGGGTTACGCTAGCCCCGTTCGAACACACGTTCGAGTCCGGTCCGGTGGCAGGGGGGGGGAAGCACCTTGCCACCGGACCACCGCCGGCTTCCCCACGGCACCAGACGTGACGACGCGAGGAGCCCTGGCATGGCCGTCATCCCACTGTTCACCGACGAGGGTCGCCCGGCGCGGGGGCGCCGTCGGCCGGTGCGCTCGATCAGCGCGCCGCCCCCGGCGTCGGCCATCGCCCTGATCGAACAGGCCCGGCGCGGGCTGGCCGTCGCGGCCGCCGCCCAGGAGCCG
>DASWTI010000368.1:0-6085 GCA_036402215.1 Pseudonocardiaceae bacterium | reverse complement strand
CCGGCAGCCCCGGTGGACCTGGTGGACGCGCCCGGCCCGGCGGAGCCCGGGGTCGTCCGGACGCGTGGGGTCTCGGGCAGCTCGGTCCTGGCGGCGCGGGGGGCGGTGCCGCGGCGGGCCCGGGGGCGGCCGACCAGGAAGATGGTGGGCAGCCAGAGCCGGTGCTGCTTCACGGTGTGTTCGAGGCGGCCGAGCGTGGTGGTGACCACCAGCTCGTCGGGCCGGGTGGCCTTGTGGCCGACGACCACCGGGGTGTCGTCGGGGCGGCCGGCGGCGCGCAGCGTGGCCACCAGGGCGTCGGCGCGGGCCGCGGAGACGGTCACCGCGATCGCGCCCTCCGGCGGCGGCACCTCGTCGGGCGAGCCGGTGACCAGCACGGTCGGCTCGTCGAAGCCACCGCCGGTAGCGGCGACCACGGCGGCCAGCGGCGCCACGCCGGGCACCACCTGGACCCGGAGGCCGAGCCGCCGGCAGGCCTCCAGGTGTTCGTCGAGGCCGCTGCCCAGGCCGGCGTCGCCACCGATCAGCCGGACCATCGCCAGCCGCTCGGCCGCGGACCGCCGGTAGAGCCGGAACAGGTCCTCCTCCGGCCGCCGCGCGATGTCGAGCACCTCGGCGCCCGGGGGCACGAACTCCTGGACGAGCTCGATGGCGACGGTCGCCGACGACCAGGCCACCACGTCCGCCTCGGCGAGCAGCCGCGCCCCACGGACCGTCACGAGGTCCCCGGCGCCAGGGCCGGCACCGACGAAGCTCACTCGGCCGGGTGTCGTGCGGTCACACATCGCCATGCTTCCCTCCCCCGCCCGCGCCACGGCGGTCCCGACAGGGTGCCAGGTCACGAGCCGCCGCCCCCCACCGGGCGCACCATCGGGACGTGCGGGATGCCGTCCTCCAGGAACTCGTCGCCGTCCTGGACGTAGCCGAACCCGCCGTAGAAGCCGGCCAGGTGCGACTGCGCGTCGAGCACCGACCCGGCGTCGCCGATCTCGGCGAGCGCGGCCCGCATCAGCTCCCGGCCGAGACCGGTGCCCCGCGCCGGGCGCGCCGTGCACACCCGGCCGACCCGCCACCGTTCGCCCTCGGCGAGCAGCCGCAGGTAGCCGAGCACCGCGTCCCCCGGCTCACCGGTGATCCAGAGGTGGACGGTGCTCGGTTCCAGGTCCCGGCCGTCCAGCTCCGGGTACGGGCACGCCTGTTCGACGACGAAGACGCCCACTCGCAGCCGCAGGAGCTCGTAGAGCGTCGCGACGTCCAACTGGTCCGGGGTTGCTCGGTGCAGCACACGCCAGTGTTATCAGACGCGGTACTCACGGGCCCACGTGTCACCCTGGAACGATGCTCCGCCGTCGTCGCACCGTGCTCGCCGCGCTCGCCCTGGTGGCGGCCGCGGTGGGCGGCTGCGGCGAGGACTACGTGCCGTCCGCGCTGCCCTCGCGGTCCCCGGCCCAGCCCACCGTGGCCGCCACGCCGTCGGAACCGACCGGCGGCCCGGCCTCCGACGGACCGGCGGCGCCCTCGACCGCCGCCCCGCCCAGCACCGCCGCACCGGCCGCCGCCCCGCCGCTGTGGGTGGTGGGTGCCCGGCCGCTGCCGCTGCGCCCGGACGGCTTCGGCCAGGTGCTGCCCACCCCGGACGTGCTGGTCAACCGCGCCCTGCCGACCGCCGACGTGCTGCCCCCGCCCCCCACAGATGCCTTCACGTCGAGCGTGGCCCCGGTGCCCGCGGCGGTGGCCGCCCGGTCCACCTGGCAGCCGTCCTGCCCGGTGACGCTGGCCGAGCTGCGCTACGTCACCGTGGCGTTCTGGGGCTTCGACGGCCGCCACCACACCGGCGAGCTCCTGCTCAACGCCCGCGCCGCCGACGCCGTCGTCGGGGTGTTCGCCCAGCTGCACGCCGCGCGCTACCCGATCGAGGAGATGCGGGTGACCGCCGCCCCGGAACTCGACGCCCCACCCACCGGCGACGGCAACAACACCGGTGCCTTCGTCTGCCGTCCCGCCCGCGGCCAGGCCCGCTGGTCCGCGCACGCCCACGGCCTTGCCCTGGACCTGAACCCGTTCGTCAACCCGTACGTCCGCGGCGACCTGGTGCTCCCGGAGCTCGCCTCCGCCTACGTCAACCGCGGCAACGTCCGCCCCGGCATGCTCCGCGCCGGCGACCCCACCGTCCGCGCCTTCGCCGCCATCGGCTGGTCCTGGGGCGGCTCCTGGTCCAGCCCCCGCGACACCATGCACTTCACCGCGACCGGCGGCTGAGCCGGGAGGCCGCCGCGCCGGGGGTGCGGCGGCCCGGTGAGTTCTAGAGTGACGCCATGAGTCTTGATCGACCCACCGCGCCGGATCCGTACTCGTTGCTGCCGCGGGTGCCCTCGTTCACCGTGCGCAGTGACGACGTCGTGGACGGGGAGCAGCTGCCCGAGGCGCACGTGTTCGACGACTTCGGGATGTCCGGGCAGAACCGGTCGCCGCACCTGGCGTGGGAGGGTGCGCCGGAGGGCACGCAGAGCTACGTGGTGACGTGCTTCGACCCGGACGCGCCGACGCCGTCGGGGTTCTGGCACTGGGTGCTGGTGGACCTCCCGGCCGACGTCACGGAGCTGCCCACGGGGGCCGGGGACGGCACGAACCTGCCGGCGGGGGCGTTCCACGTGCGCACCGACTACGGGACGGCGGCCTACGGGGGTGCCGCGCCGCCGGCGGGCGACGTGCCGCACCGGTACTACTTCGTGGTGCACGCGGTGGACACGCCGACGCTCGGCGTGGACGCGGACGCCAGCCCGGCGGTGGTCAGCTTCAACCTGGTGTTCCACACGCTGGCCCGGGCCGTCATCACCCCGACCTACCGGCACTAGGGCAACCCTCCCGGAGGGCAGGCCCTAGCCTGGGCGGCGTGCGGCACTTCGACCTGGCGATCATCGGCACCGGCTCGGGCAACTCCATCCTGGGGCCGGAGTTCGACGACTGGGACGTGGCGATGCTGGAGCGGGGCCGCTTCGGCGGCACCTGCCTCAACGTCGGCTGCATCCCCACCAAGATGTTCGTGTACGCGGCCGACGTGGCCGAGACGGTGCGCCGGGCCGCGCGGTACGGCGTGGACGCCACGGTGGACAAGGTGCGCTGGCCGGACATCCGGGACCGGGTGTTCGGCCGCATCGACCCCATCGCGGACGGCGGCGAGCGCTACCGCACCCACGACAACCCGAACGTCACGGTCTACCGGGGCGACTGCCGCTTCACCGGGCCGCGGCGGATCGACACCGGCACCGGCGAGACGATCACCGCGGACCGCGTGGTGGTGGCCGCCGGCGCCCGCCCGGTGATCCCGCCGGAGGTGGCGCGCTCCGGCGTGGCGTTCCACACCAGCGACACCGTGATGCGCCTGGACGCGCTGCCGAACCGGCTGGTGATCCTGGGCGGCGGCTACATCGCCTCGGAGTTCGCGCACGTGTTCTCCGGGCTGGGCGTCGAGGTGTCGATGGTGGCCCGCGGCGACGCGCTGCTGCGGTACCGGGACGAGACGGTGTCGGAGCGGTTCACCGCGCTGGCCCGGGAGCGCTGGGACGTGCACCTGGGGCAGGTGCCGAGCGAGATCGGCCGCGACGACGACGGCGTGACGGTGACGCTGCCGGACGGCACGGTGGTGCGCGGCGACGAGTTGCTGGTGGCCACCGGGCGCCGGCCGAACACCGACACCCTGGACCCGGAGGCGACCGGGCTGACGGTGCACCCCGACGGCCGCATTCTGGTGGACGAGTACCAGCGGACCACGGTGGACGGCATCTGGGCGCTCGGCGACATCTGCTCGCCGTTCCAGCTCAAGCACGTGGCGAACCACGAGGCGCGCGTGGTGCGGCACAACCTGCTGCACCCGGACCGGCCGATCGCCGCCGACCACCGGTTCGTGCCGGCCGCGGTGTTCACCGACCCGCAGATCGCCGAGGTGGGGCGCACCGAGGCGCAGTGCCGCGACGAGCGGCTGGACTACGTGGTGAAGGTGCAGGAATACGGCGACGTCGCGTACGGCTGGGCGATGGAGGACACCACCGGCTTCTGCAAGGTGCTCGCCGAGCGCGGCACTGGCCGGCTGCTCGGCGCACACGTGATGGGCCCGCAGGCGTCCACCGTCATCCAGCCGCTCATCCAGGCCATGTCGTTCGGCCTGGGCGCGCGCGAGATGGCCACCGGCCAGTACTGGATCCACCCGGGGCTGCCCGAGGTCGTGGAGAACGCGCTGCTCGGGCTCGACCTGTAGCCGGTCCCCTCTGCCAGGATGGAACGGTGCCGCTCACGCTCGTCCTGGTGCACAGCCCGTTCCTCGGACCGACCAGCCTGCGGCCGCTCGCCGAGGCCCTGGCCGCGCGCGGTCACGCCCCGGTGCTGCTGGACCTGCGGGTGACGGTGGCCGCGCCGCCGGTGCACGCCCGCATGATCGGCTCGTTCGCCGATGCCCTGGGTGAGGCCGGGCTGGACCCCGCCGAGCCGCTGGTGCTGGTCGGGCACAGCGGCGCCGGGCCGCTGCTGCCGGGGTTCGCGGACGCGCTGGACGAGCCGGTGAGCGGGCTGGTGTTCCTGGACGCCGGCCTGCCGACCCCCGGGCTGAGCTGGCGCGACACCGTGCCGCCGGAGTTGTTCACGCGGCTGCGCGAGCACTCCAGGGACGGTCTGCTGGCGCGCTGGCCGGACTGGTTCGACCCGGACCCGCTGCCCCGCCTGGTGCCGGACACCGTGCTGCGCGGGCAGATCGCCGAGGAGGCGCCGGAGGTGCCGGTCGCGTTCCTCAAGGAGCCGCGGCCGTCCGTCGAGTGGACCGGCCCGGCCGCGTACCTGCAGCTCTCCGGCGCCTACGACCGGGACGCCGCGGCGGCCCGCAAGCTGGGCTGGCCGGTGCGGCGGATCGACGCGCACCACCTGTCGGCCGCCACCGAGCCGGACACCGTCGCCGAGGCGCTCGAACGGCTGATCGACGGCTGGGACGTGAGCTGACCCGGCCACCGGCCGGCGGCCACGAGCGGGCCGGGACCGTCAGGGCAGCGTCAGGATCTCCACGCCGTTCGCGGTGACCAGCACGGTGTGCTCGAACTGCGCGGTCCAGCTCTTGTCCTTGGTGGTGACCGTCCAGCCGTCGGGCCAGATGTCGTAGTCGATGCCGCCGAGGGTGATCATCGGCTCGATGGTGAACGTCATGCCGGGCTCCAGCACGGTGTCCACCGAGGGCTCGTCGTAGTGCAGCACCACGAGGCCGCTGTGGAAGGACCGGCCGATGCCGTGGCCGGTGAAGTCACGCACCACGCCGTAGCCGAAGCGGCGGGCGTAGGACTCGATGACCCGGCCGACGACGTTGAGGTGCCGCCCGGGGCGCACCGCGCGGATGCCGCGCTCGGTGGCCTCGCGGGTGCGCTCCACGAGCAGCCGGGCCTCCTCGGACACGTCACCGGCGAGGAAGGTGGCGTTGGTGTCGCCGTGCACGCCGCCGATGAACGCGGTGACGTCCACGTTGACGATGTCGCCGTCCTCGATGACCGTGGAGTCCGGGATGCCGTGGCAGATGACCTCGTTGAGGCTCGTGCAGCAGGACTTGGGGAAGCCCTTGTAGCCCAGGGTGGACGGGTAGGCACCGTGGTCGCAGAGGAACTCGTGCACGACGGCGTCCACCCGGTCGGTGGTCACACCGGGGGCCACGGTCTCGCCGGCCAGGACGACGGCGCGCGCGGCCAGGCGGCCGGCGACCCGCATCGCCTCGATGGTCTCAGGTGTCTGCACCCAGGACTCACCGGTGAGCGTGGGGCGGGACCTGCCGACGTACTCCGGCCGCGGGATGTGGGCCGGCACGGGCCGCTCGGGTGCTACGCGGCCGGGATGGAGCAGGGAACGCACGGGCATACCACCACCCTAGGTGGTCGTCGGTGGGGTGCCGCATGATGCCGCCGTGACCGTCGACGGTGGGCTGACCGAGCTGTGGAACTTCGACGACCCGGAGGCGAGCGAGGAGCGTTTCCGCGCCGCGCGGGACGGCGCCGAACCCGAGCGCCGGGCCGTGCTGGGCACCCAGGTGGCCCGCGCGCTCGGGTTGCGCGGCCGGTAC
>DASWTI010000367.1:0-4257 GCA_036402215.1 Pseudonocardiaceae bacterium | reverse complement strand
GCTCGTGCACCCCGCGCGCCACCGGCAGCGGCAGGACCTCGCTCACCGGACCCGGCCGCCCGGCCAGCAGCCGCGCGTGCCCCGGCGTGCCGAGCAGCGTGATCGCCGCCGCCGGGTAGTGCGCGCGCAGCGCCTCGATGGCCGGCAGCACCATCACCAGGTCGCCCAGCCCCCCGCCGCGCAGCACCACCACCCGCCGAACCTCGGTCACCGCGCACCGCCGATGCCGGCGAACGGGTCCAGCACGTCGACCGCGTTCACCCGCCGGTCCGGCACCGTGGTCGGCGACTCCAGGTGCACCGCGCCGCTCGGCAGGATGCCCGCGCCACCGCGCAGCGCCAGCACCCGCAGCTGGGCGTACACGTCCTCGCCCGCGTGGGCGGCCGGCAGCCGCGGCCAGAACCCGAACCCACCGGCGGCCTCCAGCGCGGCCCGCTCGT
The DNA here is from genome assembly GCA_036402215.1 of Pseudonocardiaceae bacterium. GTDB lineage: Bacteria > Actinomycetota > Actinomycetes > Mycobacteriales > Pseudonocardiaceae > DASXTS01. The sequence goes on along the minus strand of DASWTI010000367.1, from coordinate 3,817 downwards.
ACAGCACGCAGCCGCCCACCCAGGCGATCCGGTAGGCGCGCCACTCGTCGCCGCGCAGCCGCAGCTCGGCGGCCAGGTGCACCAGGTTCGCCGCGTTGTGCAGTGTCCAGCGGCCCCACTCCGCCGAGCCGGGCAGCACCCGCTCGGGCCGCGGCCGGCACTCCCACTCCGAGTACGGCGCCAGCTCGTGCGGCCGGCGGTCGTCCAGGTACGACAGCCCCTGCACCGCGTAGCCGACCAGCCCGCAGCCCAGCCGCCGGATCGCCCGGTACAACCGCTCCAGAGCCCCGGGGCGCAGCCACACGTCGTCGTCCAGGAAGAGCACGTGCCCCGCGGTGGCCAGGCCGAGCAGGTGCGCCCGGTGCTCGGCCAGGCCGCGGCGCGGCAGGTGGCGCACGAACCGCACCGGCCGGCCCTGGTGGGTCAGCACCCTGGCCATCGAGACCACGGCGGGGTGCCCGGCGGCGGGCGGCCCGGCCGACTGGTCGCTCACCACCACGCGGAAGCCCGGGCCGTGCTGCGCGGCCAGCCCGGCCAGCGTGGTCGCCAGCTCGGCCGGCCGGTCGCACGTGGGGATCAGCACGTCCACCGGGCAGGCCCCGGGGTGCCCGCCGGTGACGGCCGCCGTCATCCGCTCAGCGGCCGGCGGCGAACGCGGCGCCGGCCGGGCCCGGTCCGTCGTGGTGGCGATCGATCGGATGGGGGGGCGGTCACGGCGGTCGTCCTCTCCTCGGGCCACCGAGCTCGTCCCGGGGCACCGGCTCGGCTACCCGGTCCGGCGGCGGTCATTCCCGGTGACGCGGCATTTCGCCGACCGGCCGCCGGTCAGGGCGCCGGGTCGCCGTCCCTCGTGGCCCTCTGCCCGGGCGGCCCGAGCTCGAACCAGACGCGCTTGCCACCCTCGTGGTCCTCGCAGCCCCAGCGCCCCGCGATCGCCGCCACGAGTTGCATTCCGCGGCCGCGCGGCGACGTGTGATCGAGCTCCCGGACGATCGGCCTGATGGAGGAGCCGTCGGCGAGGGAGATGCGCAGCCAGCCGTCCGAAAGAGTGAGCTGGAGGGAGAGACTGGCCTCCCCGCCCGCGTGGTCGACGGCATTGCTCACGAGTTCGGTGACGAGCAGTTGCGCGTCCGTCACGGAATGGCCGGAGTTCCACACTTCCAGGAGGTGTTTCACCAGATGGCGGGCCGCTCGGGGGGCCGTCACGATCGACGGCAGGTCGGCCGAGGCGGTGAACGTTCCCATGCGCCGAGGTCCCCTCGTCAAACACCACCGACCCGGCCGATGCTATTCGAGTTCCGCAATCTTCGCCCGCCCTTCACGCATTGGGCGGACCCGGCGGCCCGCGGCCCACGGATCGATTCACACCGTGCCCGCCGTGCCACGGTGAGTGAATGCCGGCTGCGCTGTTCGGCCGCGCCGGCCGGGGTACGCGATTCGGAGGGACGGAATCGGACGGCGAGGACCGTGGAGGCCGCGCGCGCGGCCGGCACGCGGCCGGCACCCGCGGTGGGCCGCGCCGGGCCGCTCGTGGTCAGGGCCGGCGGCACGGTCGATCGACACCGTGCGTTACGAGCGGCCGGCACGGTGCGTCACGCCCGGCGGACCCGGGCGCCGCAGCGGCGTGACCCGGCCGGAGGCTGACAGGCCGGGAGCGGCCCTCCGACACTGGCCGGTATGACACGAATCCGGCCCGCCCCGGCACTGTCCGTGTTCGGCTCGGCGGCGCTGGGCCTGGCCGTGGTGCTCGGCGGGCCGATGGCCTCGGCCTCGGGGGAGCCCGACGTCTCGATCTACTGCTCCGCCACCGGCCAGGGGGCGTTCGCCTGCACCGGCTGGGTGTGGCCGGAGCCGGTCTGGGAGCCCGCCGTGTACGCCTGGTCGGCCCTGGCGAACGCCGCCCTGGACGAGCCGGCCGCCGGCACCCGGTACGTCACCGGGTCCTGCTCGCCCGGCCTGCCCACCACGGTCGACCTGCTGGCCGGCCCGATCGCCACCCCGGGCTACGACACCGTCACGTTCACCTGCTGACCGTCGCCGAGCGGCTCCAGGTCGGCGGTGGTCAGCGGGTGCGGGGGAGCGGACCGCACGATCTCCGGCTGCCCCAGGCGGCTCGTCAGGTCCTGCCAGATCCGGGTCACCGTCAGGTGGTACTGCCCGAGGCGCAGGGGGTCCTCGCCGGCCCTGGCCGCCGTCGCGAAGCCGTCGATGGTCGCGGCCAGCGCGTCCGGCCACTGGGTGCCGATCACCTCCGCGTACGGCGCGGCGTGCGGGTCGCCGAGCGGGCCGGTGCTCGGCAGCGCCAGGTGCGGGTCGCCGGCGCCCAGGTCGTCGCGCTGCGCGTAGTCCGTGACGTGCATCCGCGGGCTCCACACCACCGGCCCGTGGGTGTTCACCAGCGTCAGGCTGCCGTGGTCGGTGCCGATCGTGATGCGGTGCATCAGGTGCGCGTGGTTGTCCGGGTCCGACGGGTCGAGCTGGTTGTGCACCCGCAACGTCAGCGGCACGCCGCCGATCACCCCGTCGACGGAGCGCAGCGGCGGCGAGGCGTCGGTCAGCCCGCGCAGCGCGTCCGGCCAGGGCGCCGGGTCGGCGAACGCCCACGGCCGCAGCGAGGGCAGCGCCCGGCCCAGCAGGTCCACGAACGCGAACGCGACGTGCACCGAGGTCGCGGCGTCCACGAACCGCGGCGGCCCGTACCGGTACAGCTCGCGCGCCGCGGCCAGGAACCGGCGCACCGCGGGCAGGTGCGGGTAGTGGCTGTTCAGCCGGTGCAGCACGCCGCGCCGCCGGGCCAGCCGCAGCGCCCCGGCCAGCTCGTCGTGGTGCACCGGGTGCTCCTGCAGCACGTGCACGCCGCGCTCCAGCAGCGCCGTCACCAGCTCGCCGCCGACGCCGCCGATCACCGCGGCGCGCACCGCCACGCACGCCAGCTCCACGTCGTCCGGCAGCTCCTCGACGGCGCGGTACAGCGGCACGCCGTACCGCTCGGCGACCGCCACCGAGCGCGCGCTGCCCCGGGCCAGCACCCCGGCGAGCACCGCCGGCGGCTCCGGCCGGTCCAGCGCCGCCAGGTAGAGCCGGCCGAACGTCGTCCCGCACACGACGAGCCGCGGCGCGCTCACAGCACGCCCTCCTCGACCAGCTCGGCGGCGTCGGCCTCGCTCACGTGCAGCACCGTCACCTCCGGGTCCCGGCCGACGAGCGCCACCACGGGCTCCGGGTCGAGCACCTCGTCCGCCAGGTGCGCCCCGGCCGGCACGGCCCCGGCCAGCACGGCCAGCACCGCCGCCACGCCCACCGCCGCGGTCAGCCGGTAGCCGTCCCCGGCGCGCAGCGTGAGCGTGCGGCTCGCGGTCACCCCGGACAGCTCCAGCACCAGCAGCTGGTACGGCCGCCGCCCGGCCAGGTCGAGGTCCGCGGCGGCCACCAGCCGGGCCGCGCCGGACCGCACCGCGTCGGCGCCCTGCCGGCCGGTGCCGCCCGGCTCGGTGACGTGCTGTCCGGCGCCGCCGCGCAGCTCGTTCAGGGTGGCCAGCGTGCGGGCCCCGGCGAACACGTGGTGCCACTCGGCGTCCACCAGCCCGAGGCCGGCCGCCACCCGCCGGGTCTCCGTGCTCAGGTACGGGAACACGCTCACCCGCCCCGGGAACGGCGGCAGCTCCACGCCGGTGAGCGCCGGCAGCGCGCGCCGCACCACCGCGCCGTCGCGCCAGGCCGCCATGCTCTCGCCGTAGCCGTCGTCCAGGCTGGCCACCATGTCCGCCGCGGCGGCCGGGGTGAACCGCTCCAGGCCGCCCACCCAGGCGCGCAGCCG
>DASWTI010000366.1:0-8812 GCA_036402215.1 Pseudonocardiaceae bacterium | reverse complement strand
GCGCCACCGGACTGCCAGCCGCCACCGGCGTGCGCCATCAGCAGGCCCCACACGTACACGTCGCCGGCCGGCGAGGTGTGGCCCAGCAGGTGCTCCGGCGCCATCCAGCCGGGCGTGCCGAGCACGTGACCGACCTCGGTGGCCGCGGCGCGGGCGTCCAGCGCGCGGGCCACGCCGAAGTCGATCACCTTGGGGCCGAAGGCGGAGAGCATGACGTTGGACGGCTTGAGGTCCCGGTGCACGATGCCCGCGGCGTGGATGGCGGTGAGCGCGGCGGCCACACCGACGGCGAGGGCCTCGGCCTCGGAGCCGGGCAGCCGGCCGCGCGCCGCGAGCACGGCGGCGAGCGTGGGGCCCTCGACGTACTCCGTCACCAGGAACGGGCGCGGGCCGGACACCGAGGCGCGCACGACGCGCGCGGTGCAGAAGCCGGCCACCCGCGCCGCGGCGGCCGCCTCGTCGGCGAACCGCGCGAGGAACCGCGGGTCACCGGCCAGCGAGTCGTGCAGCACCTTGACCGCCACCTGCGCCCCGGCGCGATCCCTCGCCAGGTACACCCGGCCCATGCCACCGGCGCCGAGCCGCGCCAGCAGGGTGTAGTCACCGATCGACCGGGGATCGGTGGGCGACAGCGGGTCACCAGCCACGTGGTCCACCTCACCGCCAGTCAGGACGCGTTCACGCATTTCCGCGGGTGATCGGGCCCTACCACTCTATCGGGTGGCGTTGGCCGGTCGTCCGAGCGGAGCAACCACGCCATTACCCGGCAGCCCGGACTGCGGCGCGACTACCACCGGAAAGGTGTCCGGGCCGACACCCGCGTGGCGATGTGCACACGCACCCGACGAAGTGGGCTATTCTCGGGCACAATCATTGAACAACGATCGCGTTGACGTACCGGAGTGCATCCGGGAGAAAACGGGCAGCGGCGCAAGGACAGGGGAAGAACGACGTGGCACAGCAGCTTCTCGTCCAGTATGTGGACGACATCGACGGAACCGTGGCCGACACCGTCGAGACGGTGAGCTTCTCGGTCGACGGCGTTTCCTATGAGATCGACCTCAACGAGACCAACAGCGCCGCGCTGCGGCGGACGCTGGGCACCTACATCGCCAAGGCGCGGCGTACCGGCGGCCGGGCCAAGACGTCCTCCGGCGGCTCGGCACGCGTGCGGAGCAGGGCGGAGACGGAGGCCATCCGCAACTGGGCGCGCGCCAACGGGCACCAGATCTCCGACCGGGGCCGTATCCCGGCCAGCGTGATCTCCGCCTACACCGCGGCGAACTAGCTCATCCGGCACCACCCCGCCCCGGTCGCACCGGTCGTGGGAACCGTTCCCGGCCGATTGCCGGGCACACCCGGGCACAGCCCCAATTCGCGGTCGACTTACGCCCCGGTCACCCAGGTGATCGGGGCGTAGGCGCGCTCCGGGACGGAAGCCGCCGGGCACCGCGAAGGCGCGCCGGGCGGCCGAGTACCTGAACCTATCGTTACGATGCGTGTCGCCGGATTCGACGGACATCGGCCGATGTGACGGGACAACCGCGCCCGGCCACCGCCGGTCGGCGCCCCGGTGAGTGAGGCGCGCCGAATCCGTTGTCCGGCGCCTTTCTCCCCCCTGCCTCGATGGTCAATGCAATCGATTGCATACCGAACAGTCGTACTGAGAAGCGGGTGGGTGTTGTCGGGTTTGCGATCGATGGCGGCAGAGGTTGGTGACAGAGGTCCAGGTGGGAGGGCTGCGCCCGGCCTGAGTGCGGCGACGAGGCGCCTGTCCGCGGGGGTCCGCGCGCGTCCCTGCGAGTGGACGCACCCGGTGCGGTCCACGCATCCAGGGCGGTCCCACACGTCCGTTGCGGTTCCACCCGTCCGTTGCGAGGGCCGGCATGTCCGTGCATGGTGCGGCGAGCCCGTCGCGGGTCCGGCGCGCGTCTGATTGCGGGGTTCGGGCCGCCGCGCCCCGGGGAGCCCGGGTGGTGGCGGCCGGGCGGCTGCCCGGAGTGATCCGGCGGACGGCCGGTGCGACCGTGGCCGCGGCAGCCGCCGCCCCGGTCCCGATGCGGGTGGGGCGGCGGCCCCAGGGAACTGGGTGGTCAGGCCTGGGACGGCGGCGGCGAGGTGCTCTCGGTGGTCCGGTGAGGTTCCGGCTCGCCGAGTGGCGGCGCGGGCGTGGCGGACCGCGGCGTCGCCGCGCCGGGCTCCGGTAGCACCGCGCCGGACTCCGGTCCCGCCGCAACGGGATCCGGTAGCGCCGCGCCGGACTCCGGTCCCGCGGCAACGGGCTCCGGCGTTGCCGGGGTGGCTGAGGGCGGAACCGGGGCGGGGCCGGGCCGGAGCGGGGGCGAGGCGGGGCGGACGTAGGTGGTGGGCAGGGTGGGGCGTCCGGCCACCACGACAACGGGGCGCCGGGTGGGGTCCTGCCAGGCGTTGATGCGGCGGATGAGGAGCACGGCGGCCACGGCGGCGACGACGAGGGGGAGGGAGGCGGAGAGGCCGATGAAGGCGTCGGCGCGGAGGCCGTCCACGGTGGGGTTCTCGGGGTCGGAGCCGAGCGGGGTCAGCAGGATCGGCACGACGAAGGCGACGATCCAGGCCGACCACCAGAGCAGCACCAGGCCGCTGCCGCGCCGGTCCGACGGCGCGGGGTTGGCGACGGTGGCGGGGTCGCTGGCGTGCCAGACGTCGTCGACGATCTGCTTGGGGTACCAGAGGTTGACGATGGGGCAGATCCAGGAGCCGATCACCCAGCCCGGGGCGTGGCGGTGGTGCATCGGGTACAGCGCGTCGCAGTTGGCGCGCGCCCGGCGCAGCCACAGGATGAACACGATGCCGGCCACCAGCAGCATGACCAGTGCGGCGACGGACGTGGTGGCGGTGAAGCGATCCGCCTGCAGGACGTCGGACTCGGTGGCGGAGGGGTCGCCGGCCAGGTAGTCCCGGACCACGACGTAGGTGTTCCAGGCGGCCAGGTCACCGGCGAGCAGCACCGCGGACACCAGGCAGATGAGCAGCCCGGCGCCCTGACCGAGCGCGGCGACCGGGCGCAGCACGGCCGGCGGCCTCACGATGGGCGCGAAGCCGATCGGCCGCGGCCAGCCGGGCCCGGGCAGTGGCGGCACGGGCGGCACGGGCGGCGGACCGGACGGCGGCGACCCGGCCGGGGTGACGGTGGGCGGCGGTGGGACGACGTGGTCGTCGGACGTGTTCACGGATGAAACCCCCAGATTTCGTTGACGGTGAACAAGGGTGAATCGCCGTGGTTCGTCCGGCGTTACCGCCCGGCGGTAACGGGACGCGGCCCGGGTACGACAGCCGGACGTATCGCGAACGGTGGAGGAAACCCATGGGCGGCACGGCAATCGGGCGGGTCGACGGCGGCACCGAGCTGGCCGGGAAGCTGGTGTTCCCCGGCGACCCGGGGTACGACGAGGCACGCCGGGTGTGGAACCCGATGGTGGACGGGCGGCCGGCGGTCATCGTCCGCTGCACGGGCGCGGCGGACGTGGTGGCGGCGGTCCGGCTGGCCCGGCGGCACGGCCTGGAGCTGGCCGTGCGCGGCGGCGGGCACAGCTTCGTCGGGCACTCGACGTGCGACGGCGGGCTGGTGGTGGATCTGCGGGGGCTGGACGAGCTGGTGGTGGACCCCGCGGCGCGGACCGTCACGGTGGGGCCGGGCAACACGTGGGCGCGGGTCGCGGACGCCACGGCGGAACACGGGCTGGCGGCGGTCGGCGGGCACGTGTCGAACGTGGGCGTGCCGGGCCTGGTGCTGGGCGGCGGCAACGGCTGGCTGTCCCGCCGGTACGGACTGGCCTGCGACAACCTGCTGGCCGCCGAGCTGGTCACGGCGACCGGCGAGCTGGTGACGGCGAGCCAGGACGAGCACCCGGACCTGCTGTGGGCGCTGCGCGGTGGCGGCGGCAACTTCGGCGTGGTCGTGCGGTTCACGCTGCGGGTGCACCCGCTGGAGCCGGTGCTGGCCGGCATGGCGATGCACCCGGTGGAGCGGGCCGGCGACGTGCTGCGGCACCTGCGGGAGTTCAACGCCGCCGCGCCCGACGAGGTGAGCGCCGCGGCCGCGCTGGTCACCGCACCGCCGGAGCCGTTCGTGCCGCGGGAGCTGCACGGGCGCCAGGTGCTCATGCTGGCCGCGGCGTACCTGGGGCCGGTCGGGGAGGGTGAGGCCGCGCTGGCGCCGCTGCGGGCGTTCGGGCAGCCGGCCGTGGACCTGTTCGCGCCGACGCCCTGGGTGGCGTTGCAGCACTTCTTCGACGCGAGCGGGGTGAGCACGCCGTTCCACATGCGCTCGCACCTGGTGGACGACCTGCGCGACGAGGTGATCGACGCGGTGCTCACGCACGCGGTGCCGGCGACCTCGCCGCTCAGCGCGGTGATCATCCTGCCGATGGGCGGGGCGATCGCGCGGGTCGCGCCGGACGCCACGGCCTTCCGGCACCGCGGCGCGGGGTACTGCCTGGAGCTCGGCGCGGCCTGGGCCTCGGTGGACGAGGACCCGGCTCCGCACCGGGCCTGGTCGGACGGCCTCTGGGAGGCGCTGCGCCCGCTGTCGGCCGGCGTCGAGGTGAACCACCTGGCGTTCGAGGGCGCGGAGGGCGTGCGGATCGCGTACGGGGAGAACCTGGCGCGGCTGCGGGAGCTGAAGCGGGCCTGGGACCCGGAGAACGTGTTCCACCGCAACCAGAACATCGAACCGGCCTGAGCGTCCGGCGGGGTCCGGCCCCCGCCGCGGGGCGGGGGCCGGACGTCGGTGGAACGCGGGTTACACCGGGACCATCGCCATGAACAGCAGGCGGTTCGGCGAGCCGACGCCGATGCTGGACAGCACGCCCGGGGTGGCGTTGCCGTTGAGCGCGGCGGCCACGGCGAGGGCGTTGTCGGCGGGGAACTTGTGCCGCCAGAGCGCGGCGGTGCCGGCGGCGTGCGGGGACGCCATGGAGGTGCCGGACAGCGTCGCGTAGGAGTTCGTCGCCGGGATCGAGGCGGAGTAGATGGTCTCGCCGGGGGCGAACAGGTCGACACAGGTGCCGTAGTTGGACCAGATGGGCTTGACGTCGTTGATGGTGGTGGCGCCGACGGTGGTGGCGTTCGGGGTGCTGGCCGGCGAGTAGTTGCAGGCGGGCTGTCCGTTGTTGCCGGCGGCGACGGAGTAGTGCACGTTGCCGAGCACGATGGAGTTGTTGACGGCGGTGTTCATCGGCGCGTAGCTGGGGCCGCCGAGGCTCATGTTGGCGACCATGCGCCGGCTCGGGTTGATCTGTGCCGAGAGCGTCACGAAGTTGACGCCGGCGATGACGATCGCGGCGGTGGTGCTGCCGGTGCAGTTGAACACCCGCACGGACACCAGCTGCACGCCCTTGGCCACGCCGGTGGTGACGCCGCCGATGGTGCCGGCGACGTGGGTCCCGTGGTTCAGGCCGCACGGCGCGCAGCCGCCGAGGAACGGGTCGAAGCCGCAGACGGCACGGCCGGCCGGGGCGAACTCCTGGTGGTTGAGCAGCATGCCGGTGTCGATGACGAACGCGGTGACGTTGGAGGCCGTGTTCGGGTAGTGGTACTTGTTGTCCCGCGGCAGCGAGCGCTCGTCGATGCGGTCCAGGCCCCACAGCTGGGTGCCCGGCGTGGGCTGCACGACCAGCGCGTCGGTCGTGTAGTACTGGTCCTGCGCGACGTACTCCACGCGCGGGTCGCCGGCCATCCGCGCGGCCGTGGTGGCGTCGGCGTTCATCGAGAAGCCGGGCAGCGTGTCGCCGTAGCTGAACTGCTTGACGCCGCCGTAGGTCTCCAGCAGCGAGTCGGCGATCCGGTCCACGTCGGACGGCGCGGTGTCGGCGCCCAGCGACACGATGTAGCCGTTGGGCACCGCCTCGCGGGTGCCGGCGTACAGGATCTGGCCCGGGGTGGCGGCCGGCGCGCCCACGCCGGCGACGGCGTGGTCGTGGGTGTGCGAGGCCGCCGGGGTGACGCTCAACAGCCCGGCACCGAGGGTCGCGAGCGCGACCACGATGACCGTTCTGCGGGATGGGCGAGGGATCATGGACATCCTCCTGTGGGGTCGGGGTCCCGTGGCCATTCGACCGCCATCCGGTTGGAGAAATGTTGCGATTCTGTTGCCCCTACCTTCCACCCGGAGCCACCTGGGTGACCATTACCCTACCGGTCGCGGGCCGTTAGAGTGACGACCATTCCAGGAACGGTCGAACGGGTGAATGCCCAGCTCAGAGGTAGTAGCGTGACCGTTGTGGTGAGCACGATCATTCCGACGACCACCATTCCTACCGCCCCGGGCGGGTGGCCTCCGGGAATGCTCGTGTCGCCGACGGACCGCCCGTCGCCGGCCAGCTCCGGCGGGCCGCGAGGAACGGCCGGAATACCGGGTCCGACGATTCCGGCCCGGGGCGTCAGCCGAACTGGCGACGGAACCAGCGGAGGTCGCCGCGGCGGCTCTCCTCGGAGGCGTCCGGCCGGGCCACTCCCCTGGCGAACTCCGCGATGTCGTCCAGCACGCGGCGGTCGCGCAGGAAGCCGAGCACCACCGGGTCGGCGTCCAGGGCGCCGTAGCCGCGGCGGAAGCGGTCGAGCTGCGCCGGCGTCGGCGGCCGCTCGCCGAAGGCGGGGCCGAGCACGAACAGCAGGTCCCGTTCGCGGGGCGCGAGCACCACCTCGTCCCAGTCCACGACGTGCAGCCGGCCGGACGGCTCGATCATCAGGTTGGCGCCGTGGGCGTCCGCGTGGCACAGCACCGGCGGCGGGGCGGCGGCCGCCGCGGCCCGGCCGAGGCGTTCGACGCGGTCGGCGAGGGCGAGGGTGGCGTCGAGGTGCGACCGCCAGGCGGCCGCGAACTCGGCGCGCACGCCCTCGGCGGGCTCCGGCTCGTGGGCGCGCACGAACGCCACGGCCGGTGCCTCGTAGGTCTCGCGCGGCAGGGCGACGCCGGGCGGCGGCGGAGTGGCATGCAGCGCGCCGAGGAACGCGCCGAACTCCGTCCACTGCTCGTCGGTGAGGCCGTCGCGCCAGGCGTCGTCACCGTCGACGAACGGGTGGAGCAGCAGCGACCAGCCGCCGGCCTGGTGATACGGCGGACCGGCGCGGGTCGGCAGCGGCGCGAGCACCGCGGCGAGCCCGCCGTCGCGCAGGTAACGGGCGACCGCAGGGCCCGGGCCGGGCGCGCCGCGACGGAGCTTGACGAAGTAGCGCTCCCCCGCGGCCGTCGCCTCGTACGCCCACGCCGCGGCGTCGTAGCCGATGGGCAGGAAGCGCAGCGTGACGTCCAGCCCCCAGCCCTGGCGGACGTACGCGGCGACGGTGGCGATGTCCAACTCCGGCTCGTCCAGCACTCGGCCACCCTGCCAGGAACGCCGGGCCGGCTCAGCCGGTTTCCGGCGTGGCGGCCCGGTTTCCGGCGTGGCGGCCGGGTTCGCGGCGGGTCAGGCCAGGTCGCGATAGCGGCGTGCCTCGGCGGCCGCGCGGCGCAGGCCGTCGGCGTCCAGCTCGGTGACGTAGCCGGGGGTGTCCCGCTGCACGCGCCAGCCCTCGGCGAGCGGGCCGAGGTCGACCACGTCGAAACCGAAGGAGTCGATGAGCGCCGCGACCGTGGCGCGCGCCTGCTCGTCGTCGCCGGCGATGGCCAGCGCGCGCCGGTTCGGGGTGCCGGGCGGCGTGCCACGGGAGGCCAGGTGCGCGGCCATGATGTGGTTGAACGCCTTGACCACGCGGGCCTTCGGCAGGTGCGCCTGGAGCAGCTCCGAGGTGGTGGTGCTCTCGTCCTCGAGCTCCGGGATGGTGCCGTCGCGCTGCGGGTAGTAGTTGTTGGTGTCGATCACGACCTTGCCGTCCAGCGGCTCCACCGGCACGTCCCGGTAGGCGCGCAGCGGAACGCTGACCACCACGATGTCGCCCGCCTCGGCCGCCTCGCGCGCCGTGCCGGCCCGGGCGGCCGGCCCCAGCTCGGCCACCAGGCCGACGAGCGTCTCCGGCCCGCGGGAGTTGCTGAGCAGCACGTCGTGGCCCGCGGCCACCGCCAGCCGCGCCACGGCGGCACCGATGTTCCCGCTGCCGATCAATCCGATCGTTGTCATACAGGGTTCAACCATCGCGGCGGCGATCGTCTTCCCGCACGCCGTGGCCACGGGCGGAGGACTAGGTGGCGCGCACGCCGGGTACGGCTACCGGCATGGAGGTCGGTGAGCTGCTGCTGGAGCTGTACGGGCGGCTGCCCGCGCTGGTGCGGACGGCGGCCGGGGGGCTCGACGCCGGGGAGCTGCGGCTGGCCCCGGCGGAGCGGGCGAACCCGGTGGGCTGGCTCGTGTGGCACCTGACCCGGGTGCAGGACCACCACGTCGCCGAGTTGCTGGGCACCGACCAGCTCTGGCCGGAGCACGCGGCCGGCTTCGGCCTGGAACCGGACCCGGCGGACACCGGGTACGGCCACACGCCGGCCGAGGTGGCGACGGTCCGGCCCGCCCGCGCCGAGGTGCTGATCGAGTACCACGAGGCGGTGCACGCGCGAACCGTGGCGTACCTGCGCGGCCTGACGCCGGCCGACCTGGACCGCGTGGTGGACGAGCGGTGGGACCCCCCGGTGACGCTCGGCGTGCGCCTGGTGAGCGTGGCCGACGACGCGCTCCAGCACGCCGGCCAGGCCGCCTACGTCCGCGGCCTGTTCAGCGACTGACGACGGGCGCGGTCACGCGAGCGCCGGTCGAGCACCCGAACCCCGATCGCCGTGCTCACGCCGAGTGCCGGTCGTCACGCCGGTCGCGCAGCGGGGGGTCCGCGGGCGCGGCGCGGCGGA
>DASWTI010000365.1:0-5375 GCA_036402215.1 Pseudonocardiaceae bacterium | reverse complement strand
GAGGCCGGCGGCCAGGGCAGCGGCGCGCAGTCTCACCCGAGCCGCTGCAACGCCGACTCGAACGCGGCCGGCTCGATGCTGGAGCCGCCGCTGAACGGGTTCTGCATCTGGTAGATCGCGAACATCAGCAGCGTGATGGTGGCGGTCAGCGTGGCCACCACGATCACGTACGAGACGAGCCGGGTGCCGCCGAACAGGAACGGCAGCGCGATGGCCAGGAAGCTGCCGGCGACCAGCGCGAACCAGACGACGGTGCTGACCCCGTCACCGCCGGCGTTCAACCGGTCCTGCCGCGCCTGGTAGACCTCCCAGAGCCGGCCGGCGGCCTCCAGCCGTCGCTCCTGCTGCCAGTCGTCGGCGGGCTGCGCGCCCTCGATGGCCAGCCGCAGCTGGTCGAGCTGCGCCCAGCCGGTGCCGTCGACCTCCTCGCCCTCGCGCATCCGCGGCCACTCCCGCTCGATGACCGTCGTGGCGTAGTCCTGGGTGAGCCGCATGATCTCCGAGCGCGTCGGCTCGGGCAGCGACTCGCCGGCCCAGGTGACGGCGACCAGGCTGTTGGCCTCGCGGTAGGCGTCGTCGCTCGCGGTGCCGGCGGCGTCGAACAGGGCGATCAGCACGAACGCCATGAGCACGGCGTGCAGACCGCCGACGAGCGTGAAGACGTTGCCGACCGTGTCGTTGTTGGCGTCCCGGCCCTCGTCGGCGCCGAAGCGGCGGACAGCGTAGGCGAGGACGGCGGCGACGGCCGACGCCCCGGCCACCCAGAGGAAGCCAAGCACAAAGATACTCACCGAGTAGGACCCCGTTCGTTCACATCTTTGTGGTCGAATTCCGGACGGGCCTGGCCACGGTAGAGAGGGCCGATCAGGCGCCTCAAGTCGACAAGAAGCGATTCATCCCGCTGACCAGTTGTAGTCCTTCGGACGGCCTGATCCGGTCACGGCACGTGGTGGACCGCTACGGCATCCTGGTGAGCGCGCGGGCCGCTTCCCGGGCGCCTCACGGGATCGGGTGTGTCCGCGGGCCCGGGAGACGTCGAGGGCGGCCACCGCAGTGACCGCCCTCGACCTATCCCCTCAGCGACGCGGGTCCGACGCTAGGGGATGTCGCTTTCAACCCGCTTACACCGCTGCCCGGTCAGACATTCACCAAGCCTCGGCCGTCACAGCGGCGGCATGCCGGCGGTGATCTCCAGCGCCGTCGCGATGAGCGAGTGCGCGCGGGCCGTGATGGCGGCCAGCAGCCCGGACGCCTCCGGGCCGGCCGACTGCGCGGCCTCCTGCAACGACTGCAGGTCGTCCTCCAACCGGCGCAGCAGCCCCTGGACGTCGGCCTCGTGGGCGCGCAGCGCCACCGCGATCTCGTCCAGGCTCACGCCGTGCGCCTCGAGCTGCCTGATGGCCGCGACGCGGTCGACGTCGCGGGGCGCGTACAGCCGGAAGTTGCCCGGCGTGCGGTCGGCGGGCGTCAGCAGCCCGAGCCCCGTGTAGTAGTCGATCGTCCGGTTGCTCACCCCGGCCCGCGTCGCAAGCTCGCCGATCCTGAGCAGTTGCTCGCCCACGCGGCCCCTCCTCTCCGGTGCCCGGACAACCGTACAGCCGGGCGTCGGGGTTCCGCGCTCCCGGAGCCGTTCGGCGGCGTACAACCCGTCACGGCTCCGCTACCGTCCTGGGGTCGTGAAGCGAATCGGAGCCCTCGCCGCGCTGCTCGTCCTGGCCGGCTGCGCCGGTGGCACGACGGACACCCCCGGCGGCGCCGGGCCGGGGACCGGCGGCACCTCGGCGGACGACCTGACCGGCCGGAAGTTCGTGTCCACGGAGATCACGGAGGCGGGGGCACCGCGCCCGCTCGCCGCCGGCACCCGGATCAGCCTGCAGTTCACCGACGACGGGCGCCTGCTCGCCCACGCCGGGTGCAACAACCTGCAGGGACCGGTGCGGCTGACCGACGGCAAGCTCGGCGTCACCGACCTGTCGATGACCGAGATGGGCTGCGAGAAACCCCTGCACGAGCAGGACACCTGGCTCGCGGGATTCCTCGGCGAGGCGCCGACCGTGGTCCTGGACGGCGTCTCGCTGCGGCTGACCGCCGGTGAGACCGTGATGGTGCTCGCCGACCGCGAGGTGGCGCAGCCGGACGTGCCGTTCGAGGACACCACGTGGACGCTGGACACGATCCTGCTGGGCGACACCGCGGCCTCGGCGCCTGCCGGGTCGACGGCGACGCTGCGCTTCTCCGGCGGGACCGTCGAGGTGCACACCGGCTGCAACACCGGCACCGGCACGTACCAGGTGAACGGCGACACGCTGACGATCGGCGAGCTGGCGCTGACCCGCAAGGGCTGCCTGCCCGACCTGGCCCAGGTGGAGCAGGCCATGACGAGCGCGCTGGCCGCCACGCCGACGTTCACCGTGGACGCCGACCGGCTCACCCTGAAGACGCCGGAGGGCGGGATCGCGCTGCGGGCCACCGGCTGACGCCTCCGCCGGCGGTGACACCGGGGCAGGCCCGGGCGCCGCCGGCGGGACGGGCGACTGTCGGTGCGGCGGGTTAACGTCCCGCCATGGCTCATGACATCCAGGTGGCCCTGGACTGCGCCGACCCGCACGTGCTCGCCGACTGGTGGGCCGACGCGCTGGGCTGGACCGTGGAACCCACCGACGAGGAGTTCATCCGGCGGATGGTGGCCGAGGGGCACGCCACCGAGGACGAGACCCGGACCTATCAGGGGCGGCTGGTGTGGCGGACGGGCGCCGCGATCCGGCACCCGGAGAGCGGGCTGCGCATGCTCTTCCAGTCCGTGCCGGAGCCGAAGACGGTCAAGAACCGGATGCACCTGGACGTGCGGGTGAGCCCGGACGGCGACGTGGAGGCGGCGCTGGAACGGCTCACCGCGCGTGGCGCGACGTTCCTGCACCGCGGGCGGCAGGGGCCGCACACGTGGGTCACGATCACCGATCCCGAGGGCAACGAGCTCTGCCTGACCTGACCGGCGCCGGCCGCCGCGGACCTGGGTGACAGCCGGGATACGAGCGCCCACCCGGGGTAGACTTCTCCGCTTCCGGGGCGGGGGCCGGCGGACCGGAACACACGGTGGGGCTAGCGAGCGGAGCGAGAGCTGTCGGGCATGGATGCCCTGGCGAGGGAGTGGACCGACGCGGTTGTGACGACGGCGTACGTGCCGGCGTCACGGCCCGACGTCGAGCACCTGCTGGCCACCTCGCTGGAACGGCTGCTGCCCGGCCTGACCGGCGAGGAACCGGCGCCCGAGGCGGCCCGCGAGGTCGGCGAGGCCCTGGTGGCCGCCGGGTTCATCGGCCCGCGCAGCCTGAGCCGCACCGTCGAGGTGCTGGGCGGTGGCCTCGCCGGGCATGCCACGCCGGCCCGGCTGTCGGCCGTGCTGGGTGAGCTGGCCGCCGGGTACGCCATGGCGCTGCGTGAGCGCACGCTGGACCAGCAGGAGACCGTGAAGCTCGCGCTGCTGCGCGCCTGCGAGAAGGTCAACCACGAGCTGCGGGGCAGCGAGGGCCGCTTCCGTGAGCTGTTCTCCTCCTCCCCCGTCGGCATCGCCCTCACCGACGGCGCCGGGCGGATGCTGGAGACGAACCCGGCGCTCGACGAGATCACCGGCGGGTCCACGGCAGGCACGCTGTTCGAGCTGTTCCACCCGGCCGACGTGCCCGACCTGCGGGCCGTCCACGAGGACCTGGTGAGCGGGCGGCGGCGCCGGTTCCGGCTGCGCCGGCGGCTGCGGCTGATGGACGAGGACGGCGAGCCGGCCTGGGTGCACCTGACGGCCTCGGCGCTGCACGACGGCGAGCCGGGGCGGCGGCGTTACGTGGTGATCGTCGAGGACGCCACCGAGCTGTACCTGCTGGGCGAGCGGCTGAGCCACCAGTCGCTGCACGACCCGCTGACCGGGCTGCCGAACCAGCAGTTCTTCGTGTCCACGCTGGAGGGCGCGGTCGGCCGTGGCGACCCGGGCAGCGCCGTCACACTGCTCAAGCTGGACCTGGACGGCTTCGCGGTGATCAACGACGGCCTCGGCCGCGAGGCGGGTGACCGGCTGCTGTGCCGGGTGGCGGACCGGCTGCGCGCGGTGCTGGCGAGCGAGAAGGCCACCGTGGCGCGGTTCGGCGCCGACGAGTTCGCGGTGCTCATCGAGCACACCGCCGACCAGCCGCCGGACGTCGCGGGGCTGGCCACGGAGATCAACGACCAGCTGGCCGAGCCGGCGTACCTGGGCGACGACGGCGTGGCGGTGTCGGCCTGCATCGGCGTGGTGGAGCACCGCGGCCCCGGCGACCCCGCCGAGCTGCTGCGCGCCGCCGAGACCACGCTGCGCCGGGTGAAGGCCGGGGGGCAGCGCCAGTGGGGCCTGTTCGACGTGCACCGGGACGCGCAGGAGCGGGCGCGCTGCCGGGACGCCGCGGTGATGCCGGGCGCCTGGGAGACCGGCGAGGTGGAGCTGGAGTACCAGCCCCTGGTGCGGCTGGCGGACGGCACGGTCGCCGGGCTGGAGCCGCTGCTGCGCTGGACCCGGCGCGACGGCGGCTCGGTCTCGCACGCCGGCTGCCTGGCGCTCGCGGCGCGCACCGGGCTGATGCTGCCGCTCGGCGAGTGGCTGCTGCGCACCGCGTGCACCTGGCTGCGGTCGTGGCACCCCGGCCACGACGGGCCGGTGCTGGACGTGCCGCTCACCCCGCAGCAGGCCGACGACCCGGACCTGGTGGCCACCGTGCGGCGCGTGCTGGAACAGACCGGGGTCAGGCCGTGGACGCTGCGGCTGGGGTTCCCGGCCGGGGTGCTCGGCGCCGACACCGGTGACGCGATGGACAACGCCCGCACCCTGGTGGGCACCGGGCTGGGCGTGGCGCTGACGGAGTGCGGCGGCGCCACCGACCTGCCGCACCTGGAGCGGCTGCCGATCACCGCGGTGCGGCTCGCGGAGCCCCTGCTGCGGCACCTGGGCCCGGTGCCGCACGCGGCCTCGCTGGTGGCGCGGGCGGTGCGCGAGCTGGTGCCGCTGGCCGCCTCGCGCGGCGCCGAGGTCGTGGTCGGCGGCATCCAGACCAGGGCCCAGGCCGACTGGTGGCGCGACGTCGGCGCGCACGTCGGCCACGGCCCCAGCTACGGCCGGCCGGCACCCCCGGACGTGCTCGCCGCCCGCCTGCGCCACACCTGACGCACCGGCCCCGCGGCCCGGAACCACCGCCTCACTGTGACTGAAAGGCGCCTTCAGTCGGCTCACGTGGCTGAAAGGCGCCTTCAGTCGCCGGGGCGTCAGCGGGTGTCGTAGCCCGCGCGCCGCAGGGCATCGGCGAGGGAGCCGGTGGGCTGGGCGCGCTCCTGGCGCTGCCGGCCGCCACCGCGCT
>DASWTI010000364.1:0-7946 GCA_036402215.1 Pseudonocardiaceae bacterium | reverse complement strand
GACGAGGGCGGGAGGCACTACGAGCCACTGTGACCCGCTGTGCCCCGCCCCGTGACCCCGCGACCCCCGTGACCCCGTGAAACCCGGTGACCCCCGGTGACCCCTCCGGCCCGACGTCCTGACCCCGACGACAAGGGAGCCCCGATGAGCTCAAGACCTGCTGCTTCGCGCGGACGGTCCCCACTACGCAGGTACCTGTCGCTGCTGACCGCCCCCCTGGCCGCGTTGCTGCTGATGGGCGCCGCGCCCGGCGACGCCGCGCAGCCGGCGGTCGCGCCGATCGCCGAGGTGGCGACCGGCGCCTCGGTCCACCTGATCACCGGTGACCAGGTGATCATGGAGCGCGGCCGGGACGGGCGGGACGTGGCCGTCGTCAGGGCGGCGCCGCGCCACGACGGTCAGGAGCCGGTGTTCGAGGTGATCGAGGACGGCGACGGCCTCTACGTGTTCCCGTCGGACGCCGCGGCGCTCGTCCCGGACCGCCTGGACCCGGAGCTGTTCAACGTCACCAAGCTGCTGGACCACGGCTACCACAAGGGCGTCCCGGTGATCATGACCGGCGCACCGGTGCTGGCCGCGGCCGCCGCCGGCGGCATGTCCGTGACCATGCCGCTGAGCAGCGTCGACGGCTACGCCGCGAGGATCGAGCCGGACGGCGCGTGGTGGTCGGCCACCACGTCGGCCGTCACCACGGCGCTCGCCGCGAGCGGGAAGGTGTGGCTGGACGAGATCGCCGAGGTCGGCCTGGCCGAGAGCGTGCCGATGATCGGTGCGCCGGAGGCCTGGGCCGGCGGTTTCGACGGGACCGGCACGACGGTCGCCGTCCTGGACACCGGCATCGACGCCGGCCACCCGGACGTCGCCGGTCAGATCGTCGGGACGCGGAACTTCACCACCGAGGCGGACGTCCGCGACGGCCACGGCCACGGCACCCACGTGGCGTCCACCGTCGCCGGCACCGGCGCCGGGTCCGGCGGCACCTACACCGGCGTGGCCCCGGGCGCGGACCTGCTCATCGGCAAGATCTGCACGTCCGGCGGCAGCTGCCCGAACTCGGCGACGATCGCCGGCATGGAGTGGGCCGCGCAGAACGCCGACGTGGTCAGCATCAGCATCGGCAGCAACGTCGGTGACAACGGCGCCGGCCCGACCGCGCAGGCGGTGAACCGGCTGACCGAGCGGTACGACACGCTGTTCGTGATCGCCGCCGCCAACAACGGCGCGCAGGGCCCGGGCAGCATCGGCAGCCCGGGCTCGGCGGACGCGGCACTCACCGTCGGCGCCGTGGACAAGAACCGCGCCCTGGCCTCCTTCTCCAGCCGGGGCCCGAGGCTCGGTGACTTCGCGATCAAGCCGGACATCACCGCCCCGGGCGTCGCCATCGCCGCGGCCCGCGGCGCCGGCACGTCGATGGGCACCCCGGTCAACGACCGCTACACCAGGGCCAACGGCACCTCGATGGCCACGCCGCACGTGGCCGGCGCCGCGGCGATCGTGCTGCAGCAGGACCCCGACCTGGGCGCGGCGGAGCTCAAGGCGCTGCTGGCCTCCACCGCGACGCCGAACCCGGCCCTGTCGATCTACCAGCAGGGTGGCGGGCTGGCGAACGTCCCGGCCGCGCTGGCCGCCCCGGTGATCGCGAACCCGGCTCCGCTGAACCTCGGCTTCTTCCCGTACGGGGAGCGGCACCAGCCGGTGACGCGAACCGTCACCTACACCAACCGCACCGGCGCCGACGTCACGCTGAACCTCACCCTCCAGGTGACCGGCGGTGGCGGCGCGGTGCCGGGTGACGCGCTCGCGGTCAGCCCGGCCGCCGTCACCGTCCCGGCCGGTGGCACCGCGACCGCGGACGTCAGGCTGGACGCCGAGGGCCTGGCCACCGGCACCTACGGCGGTCAGCTGGTCGCCAGTGGCCCGGCGGGGCAGGTGCGCACCCCGGTCGGCTTCCACCTGGAGGCCGAGATGTACGACGTGGTCATCAACGGCATCACCCGTACCGGCGCGCCGGCCGGCTCCGGCAGCTCGCTGCACATCCGGCACGCCGTCGACGTGGACATCTTCGCGCGCAACAGCATCACCTTCACCGGCGGCGCGGCCCGGCTGCGGCTGCCGCCCGGCCCGTACCACGTCGGCGGGGTCATCCGGACCCGCGACGGCGCGAACACCACCAACCAGGACCGGACCGTGGTCACCGTGCCCACCCTGAACGTCACGGGGGACACCACGGTGACGCTGGACGCCCGGCAGGCCGACGAGATGACGTTCGGCACCCCGGAGCACCCGGACGCCAGGCCGCACGACCAGAGCCGGCTCGTCTACCACTTCGCGGCCGAGGAGGACGGCGGGATCACGGCGACCTGGCTCGGCCCGTGGGAGCGGACCTTCGCCCTGGCGAGCGACGCGCCCGCGGTCGGCGCCGCGTTCGAGCTCTACGTGAACGCGCGGGTCGGCGACGCGCCGCTGGTCCTGCAGCTCGTCGGCCCCGAGGTCACCGAGCTGTACCCGCGGCCGCTGACCGGCTCCCCGCTGCCGGACGGTGACGAACGGCTGCCGGTGGTGTTCGCCGGTCGTGGTGCGGAGTCCGACTACGCCGGGCTCGACGTCACCGGGAAGATCGTGCTCACCGAGCGGGCCGGCCCGGCGTTCGCGGAGAAGGAGGCCACGGCGCGGGCGCACGGTGCGAAGGCGCTGCTGATCATGAACGACACCACCGGGGCGTTCCTGGGATCGGCCGGCGCGGCCGGCATCCCGGCCCTGTCGATCTCCGGTGAGGAGGGCACGCGGCTGCGGAACCTGCTCGCCGGCGGCGACGTCACGCTGCGGCTGGCCGGCACCCCGTTCACGCCGTACCTGTACGACCTGTTCCTCAGCGAGCAGGACCGCATCCCGGCCGACCTGCACTACGAGGTCCGGCCGGGCGAGCTGGCCACCCTGCACAACTCGTTCCACGGGCCGGCCGGCCAGGCGATGGGCGAGTACCGGGCGGCCTGGCGGCCGTACATGGGCGTCGGGGCCGTCCAGTACAGCCAGGTGCGGGCCGCGTCCACGCGCGTCGAGTACGTCACCGCGGACGACACGAAGTACCGGCAGGTCGTCGCGGCGGGCGGCATCGGGGTCGCATCCGTGCAGGAGCGGGACGTCCTGCACACGCCCGGCGAGGTCCAGCACCGGAACTGGTTCAAGGGCCCGATGCGGCCGAGCGTCCTGGAGCCGCTGCCGCCGCACAACCCCGGATTCCCGGCGACCCGCACCGGCAACACCATGTCGCTGCAGCTGATGGAGTGGTTCGACAACAGCGACCACTACGGCGTCTACAACACCACCTACGACACCGGCCAGTTCCGGGCCTTCGTCGACGGCGTGCAGTTCGGGCAGGCCCCGTGGCCGAGGGTGTCGATCACCAACCTCGACCCGGCGCCGCACACGTACCGGTTCGAGGTGGACACCGCACGTGACGCCCCGTGGTGGCCGACCTCCACCGCGACGTCCACCGCCTGGACCTTCGCCTCGCAGGCGGCCGGCACCCGCCAGGCGTTGCCGTTCCTGCTGGTCGACTACGACACCGGCCTGGACCTCACCAACACCGCCGCGCACCCGCGGGACCTGGAGGGCCCGCCGACCCTCGACCTGAAGGTCAGCCACCAGGCCGGTTCGCAGGCCGCGCCCGTCGCCGGGGCCAACGTCTGGGTCTCCTACGACGACGGCGCCACCTGGCAGGCCCGCCCGGTGCAGAACCGCGGTGACGGGCACTTCCGGGCGATCCTCACGGCGCGGGACGCCGAGGACACCTCCGGCTTCGTCTCCCTGAGGATCGAGGCCTGGGACACCGCGAACAACCGCATCGAACAGGAGGTCACCCGGGCCTGGCGCCTGGCCACCCGCTGAACGTCCACGATCAGTGCGTGGCGTCCGTCCTCCGGGCGGGCGCCACGCGCCGTCCTGGCGGCCGATTGGCCTCTTGTTCACTGCTTGCCGGTGCGTTTGGGTAACAGGTAACCGTTGGTGGCGTCGAAGCGAGGGAGAGCCATGGCACCGTTGTCCGTGCAGGCATCGAGAGTCCCGTCCCTGCTCGGGAGGGGCCTGTTCGTGGCCCTCGCCGCGGTTCTCGCGGTCACGTTCACCTCGGGCGCGTCCGGCGCCTCGGGCGTCCCGGGCGCCTCGCAGGACGCCGGGACGCAGGACGTGGGCATCCTGGCGACGCACAAGAGCCCGTTCAACTGCGGCAAGACCTTCTACGCCAACAACTGGACGCCCGGCCACAGCCCGTCCGGCTCCATCGACTGGCAGAGCTACGGCGGTGACGCGATCGGCGGCGAGACGGTCCGCGCCACGGCCGGTGGTACCGCGCGGTTCTACACGACGCTGCGCACCGGTGAGGTCGGCATCCAGGCGTACGGCAACTACGTCGTGGTCACCCACGGCGACGGCACCAGGACGCGATACGCGCACCTCGCCACGATGGTGCGTTCCCCGGGCGCCTCGCTGGCGGTGAGCCAGGGCACCGCGCTGGGCACCGTCGGCGGCACCGGCGGCGACTACGCGCCGCACCTGCACTACGAGCAGATCACCTCCGGTGGCGCCATCGACACCAGCCCCACCGTCGAGGGCCGCACCGTGTCGCTCGGCCAGAAGGTGGCGATCACCAGCACCAACGCCTGTGGCAGCTCCAACCCGTACACCCCCGAGGAGGTCTGCGGCAGCGGCTACGGCGTCGTCGACTCGGCGGGCCTCACCGGCGGCCGCGTCTACCTGCTCTACAACTCCGGCAACGGCTACAACTGCGTCGTCACGCTCAAGTCCACGAACCTCGGCACGGCCACCGCGGTGTCGGCGTTCCTGGAGCCGCAGGGCAGCACCCGGACGACCGACTCGGGCAGCTACGGCTACTACGCCGGTCCGGTGCGCCGATCCGCGCCGGGCACCTGCGTCCGGTGGGGCGGCTCCGTCGGCAGCAGCTCGTACACCAGCCCGTTCGAACACTGCGGCTGAGGCACCCGGCCTGACGGGTGCGGCGCGGCGCACCGCCCGCCGCACCCCGCCGGGGCCGCCCCGGCACCGGGCCTACCGCCTCCGGACCGCCTGGTACGCCTGACGCAGCGGCGAACCTCCGGCGTGGCCGCCGCTGGTCACGCGGCGACGCCGGACCAGGCGGCGTACGACGCGCCAGGCGACGGCGCCGGCGATGAGCCACGGGGCGCCGACGATGATCGGGTCGAGCGGCTGGTGCCGGAGGTCCGCGCGGCCGCGGCCGACGCGGGAGGCGATGCCGTGGCGGCGGAACTCGCCGAGCACGCCGGTCTGGGTGATCGGGTTGTCCGGCCGTGCGGTCGTGAACGACCGCAGCACGCTCTCCGCCACGTCGACCCGATCGGCCGCGAGCAGCATCAGCCAGTGCGCCGCGCGGCCCTCGCTGTACCTGGCGTAGGCGCGTCTGCGCAGCAACCCGGACAGGCCCTTGGGCGGGCACGCGGTTCCGAAGACCGGCGTGACGAACGCGTGCTCGATCGACCGTTCGCGCGGCCACTTCTCGGGCTGGCGCTCGGGGAACTCCCAGTGCGCGCCGCTGCGGCCGGGGTCGAGCCGCAGCTTCGGGACGGAGGGCCGGTCACGCGGGTCGGAGTCGACACCCCAGCCCGGGATGCGGGCCCGCAGTTCGTCGGCGGACTCGGGCAGCGGCGGCTTGTCGGCCGTGTACGGCATTGGTGGTCCTTCCGTCAGTCGCCCGCGGGCACGATGAGCGGCTTGATGCAGTTGTCGAGCTTCGCCGAGAACAGGTGGTACGCCTCGGCGACGTGCTCGAGCGGGATGCGGTGCGTCACGATGTCGCTCGGCCTGAGGTAGCCGTTGCGGATGTGGTCGAACAGCCGCGGCCACTGCCGCTTCACCGGGCACTGGTTCATCCGCAGCGTGAGGCCCTTGTTCACCGCGTCGCCGAACTTCACGGCGCTGAACATCGGTCCGTACGCGCCCATCACCGAGACCGTGCCGCCCTTGCGCACCGCGTCGATCGCCCAGTTCAGCGCGATCGGCGAGCCGCCCTGGAGCTTGAGCTTCGCCGCGGTGACGTGCTGCAGGACGTTGCCGTCGGCCTCGGCGCCGACCGCGTCGATCGCGACGTCGGCGCCGAGGTGGCCGGTGAGCTTCTTCAGCAGCACCACGACGTCGTCGTGCTCGGCGAAGTTGTAGGTCTCGGCGTGCGCGAACGTCCGGGCCTTCTCCAGCCGGTAGTCGAGGTGGTCGATCACGATGACGCGGCCGGCGCCCATGAGCCACGCCGACTTCGCCGCGTACAGGCCGACCGGCCCCGCTCCGAAGACCACGACCACGTCGCCCTCGACGATGTCGCCGAGCTGTGCGCCGAAGTAGCCGGTGGCGAGCGCGTCGGTGAGCAGCACGGCGTCCTCGTCGGCCATCCAGTCCGGGATGACGCTCGGTCCGACGTCGGCGAACGGGACCCGGACGAACTCCGCCTGACCGCCGTCGTAGCCGCCGCACGTGTGGGAGTAGCCGTAGATGCCACCGACCGCGGTCGCGTTGGGGTTGACGTTGTGGCAGTTCGAGTACAGGCCGCGCGCGCAGAAGAAGCACGTGCCGCAGTAGATGTTGAACGGCACCATGACCCGGTCGCCCACCCGCAGGTTGCGCACCGACGGACCGACCTCGTGGACCACGCCGACGAACTCGTGGCCGAACGTGTGCCCGACGCGCGTGTCCGGCATCATCCCGTGGTACAGGTGCAGGTCGGAGCCGCAGATGGCGGCCAGCTCGACCTTCACGATCGCGTCGTTCGGATGCTCGACGGACGGGACGTCCTTCTCCTCGACCCGCACCCGGTACGGCCCGCGATAGACCATCGCCCGCATGAACGCCTCCTCCACACCTGGTGAACCCGCCAGGTACCCCGGCCGAGGGCGGTCAACCTCCGGTGAGGGCGTCGGCGACGGTCGGGCTGAGGGTGAGCAGCGCGCCGGTGCCCGTGACGGCGACGAGCATCCGCACGGTCGCGTTCGCGGCCGCCAGCCGCATCGCCATGCCCGCCTCCTGCGCCCGCTCGGCGGCGATGATCAGCTCGGCCAGCCCGGGGGAGCCGATGAACTCGACGCGTTCGAGATCGATCACCAGCAGCCGCCGGCCGGAGCGCCCGCTCAGCGCCTCGTCCACCGTCGTCCCCAGGATCGGCGCGGTGTAGTGATCGATCTCGCCGGACAGCCTGATGACGACCGCGTGGTGACGGTCGTCGTACTCCACGACGGCGTCGAGCAGGCCCCGCGGCAGGGAATTCTCCGGCTCGCCGGCCGGCGGCCGGCCGGCCGGTGGCTCGTCGGGACGGCGCGAGGACGGCATGCCGGGACCTCCTGTGCGTTCGTTCGGCACCGGCGCCCGGTACGGCGACGGACGCCGATCGCCGGCGACCCGGCGCGGACCCGTCGGCCCTGGCCGTCGGCGGCGGCAGCCCTGGGTTGCTACCCGTGGCCGGCGTCGGCAAACCCGCTGCCGCCGCTGATCGCGGGCCGGGCTCCGCGTCACCGCGTCCTGCCGGCCCCCGCCTGAGCTGCGAGCCTGCTCGCCGACGCACCGGCTTGCCACCGTGGATGTAACCGTGGTTGCATCAGCACGTGGCTCTCCAGGGTTCGGCCGAATGGGTCCTGTTGTGCTACCGGGTGCCGCGTGAGCCGTCGACTCCGCGGATCGCGGTGTGGCGCAGGCTGAAGGCGCTCGGCGTGGCGCAGCTCGGCGACGGCGTGGTGGCGCTCCCGGCGGATGCGCGCACCCGTGAGCAGCTGCAGTGGGTCGCGGAGGACGTGGAGCAGGCCGGGGGCGTGGCGATGCTGTGGACGGCCCGCCCCGACTCGGCCGACGACGAGCGGCGGCTGGCCGGGCAGATGTCGGCCGCGCGGGCGCAGGAGTACGCCGTGCTGCGGGACCGCGCGGTCGCCGCCACC
>DASWTI010000363.1:0-6805 GCA_036402215.1 Pseudonocardiaceae bacterium | reverse complement strand
CCGGTCACCACCGGCGTGGGCAGCGCGTGCCCCGGGCCGCCGGGCACCGTGGCCCGGTCCGGGTCGGCCATCACGGCGCGCAGGCCGCCGCGGGCCACCACGGTCTCCGGCTGGTCGAGCGTCACCGGCACCACGCCGAGGCGCTCGTGCAGCAGCCGCGACACCATGGGGATTCGTGAGGAGCCGCCCACCAGGAACACCCCGACGAGTTGCTCGGCGCGCAGGCCGGCGGCGGCGAGGGTGTCGGCGAGCAGCGTCACGGTGCGGCCCATCGGCGCGGCGATCAGCGCCTCCAGGTCGGCGCGCGTGACGTGCGCGTCGGGGAACGGCGGCGGCATCGGCACGTCGGCGTAGGTGTGCCGGGAGAGCGTCTCCTTGGCGCCGCGGATGTCCTGGTTGAGCACCCGGCGCCGGCGGCGGTCGGCCAGCTCACGGCCCTCGACGAGCCGCCGCCAGGCCTCCGGGTCGGTGTCCGCCACCTGCGCGCCGACGTGCTCCAGCAGCGCCTGGTCGACGTCCGCGCCGCCGAAGTTCGGGTCGCCGCGGGTGGCCAGCACCCGGAACCCCGGGCCGACCCGGCGCACCACGGAGGCGTCCACCGTGCCGCCGCCGAGGTCCAGCACGGCGAGGCAGCCGCCCTCCGGCACGGACCGGCCGCCGGAGTGGAACACCGCGGCGGCGACCGGCTCCGGGACCAGCACCACCTCGGCGGCGAGGCCGGCCGCGCTGCGACGCAGCTTCTCGGTGCGGGTGCCGCCCCAGTTGGCCGGGTGGGTGAGCACGAGCTGGTCGACGGGCGCGCCGCCGGCCAGGTGCCGCGCCTCCTGGAGCGCGCGCCGCAGCACCGCCCGCACCACGCCCACCACGGGCAGCACGGTGTCGCCAAGCAGCAGCTCCGGCTCGTCGATGCGCCGCTTGGGGTTCGGCTCGTAGCGCGACGGGTCGACGGCGGCCTGCCGGTCGGCCTCGTGGCCGACGAACAGCGTGCCGTCGCCGGTGACGTACACCGCGGACGGCATCAGCGGCGCGCCGTCCACGACCACGACCTCGGGTGTGCGGCCGTCGACGGACACCGCGGCACACGTGCTCGACGTGCCGAAGTCGACCGCGACGCGCAACATCACTCGGGCGCCAGCCAGGCGACCTGCATGAGCTGCTGGCCCACCTTGCGCGACACCAGGGTGCCGCGGCCCGGCGGGAGCTGCTGGAGCTTCACCGTGCCGAGCAGCACGCCGTCGTCCTTGTTGCCGCTCATCACGATGCCCGGGCTGGACAGCTCCCGCAGCCGCGCGATGACCGGCTCGAACAGGGCCCGGCCGGCGCCACCGGTACGGCGGGCCACGATGAGGTGCAGGCCGACGTCCTTGGCCTGGGCCAGGAACTCCACGAGCGGCGCGAGCGGGTTGCCGCTCTGGGTGGCGACCAGGTCGTAGTCGTCCACCACGACGTACACGTCCGGGCCGGTCCACCAGGAGCGGTTGCGCAGCTGCTCCTGCGTCACGTCCGGGCCGGGCAGCCGCCGGGTGAGCGAGCCCTTCACGTCGGTGATCATCTGGGTGAGCTGCTGCGCGGAGACCGCGTAGCCGATCATGTGCTCGGTGGTGACGAAGCCGAGCATGGTGCGGCGGTAGTCGACCAGCACGATCCGCGCCTGCTGGGGGGTGTTGCGCTCCACGATGCCGCGCACGATGGTGCGCAGCAGGTTGGTCTTGCCGGACTCGCCGTCGGCGAAGCACAGGAAGTGCGGCTCGGCGTCGAAGTCCAGGTACACCGGCTTGAGCTCGTTCTCGTCCACGCCGATCGGCACCAGGTGCGGCCGCGGCTGCTGCGCCGGGGCCGGCATGTTCTCGTAACCGAGCTTCTCCGGCAGCATCCGCACCTGGGGGGCCACCGGGCCGCGCCAGGCACCGCGCACCTTGGCCACCACGTCGGCCAGGCCGGCGCCGACGTCCTCGGAGTTGGCGGAGGCGTCGATGCGCGGCAGGCCGACCATGAAGTGCAGCTTGTCGCGCCCGAGGCCGCGGCCGGGCCGTCCCTGCGGGATGTTCACCGCGACGCGGCGGTCGACGTCGGACTCGGTGGGGTCACCGAGGCGCAGCTCGAACCGGGTGCCGAGCAGGTCCTTGAGCGCCGGCCGGATCTCCGCCCACCGGTTGGCCGAGACCACCACGTGCACGCCGTAGGACAGGCCCTGCGCCGCCAGGTTGACGACCTGCATCTCCAGCTGGTCGAAGTCCGTGCGGAAGGTCAGCCAGCCGTCGATCACCAGGAACACGTCGCCGAAGCGCTCGTCCTGCAGCTCCCCGCGGCGGCGCCGGTTGCGGAACTCGACCATGGAGTCGATGCCCAGGTCGCGGAACCGCTGCTCGCGCTCGTGCAGCAGGGTGTTCATCTCGGCGATCATCCGCCGCACCACGTCGGGTTCCAACCGGCTCGCCACGCCGCCGACGTGCGGCAGGCCCTGCAGCGTGCCGAGCGTGCCGCCACCGAAGTCCAGGCAGTAGAACTGCACTTCCTGGGCGGTGTGGGTGAGCGCCATCGACGTGATGAGCGTGCGCAGCAGCATCGACTTGCCGGACTGCGGGCCGCCGGCCACCACGGCGTGCCCGGCCGAGCCCGACAGGTCGGCCCACAGCATGTCGCGGCGCTGCTCGAACGGCTTGTCCACCAGGCCGACCGGCACCTGCAGCCGGCCGTTGCCGAAGAAGCCGACCGGCGACAGGCCGCGGTCCTCGGTGAGCGAGAGCGGGGGCAGCAGCTGGTCCAACGACGGCGGCTCGTTGAGCGGCGGCAGCCAGACCTCGTGCGCCGGCGGGCCGGCGCCCTTGAGCCGGTTGACGATCACGTCGAGCAGGCTGGGGACGTTGGCGTCCTCCTTGGGTTTCTCGGCCGGTCGCGGCAGGTCCGGCTCGCGGGGCTTCTCCACGAAGTCCGGCACGAACAGCCGCGGACGCCGGTCCGAGGTGACCGGCGCGGACATGCCGACCGCGCCGGCGCCGGCCTGCTTGTACGGGCCGGACACGTAGGCCGCCTTGAAGCGCACCATCGTGGTGGTGTCGAACTTGAGGTAGCCGGAGCCCGGGATGGACGGCAGCTCGTAGGCGTCCGGCACGCCCAGCACGGCGCGCGACTCGGACGCGGAGAACGTCTTGAGGCCGATGCGGTAGGACAGGTGCGAGTCCAGGCCGCGCAGCTTGCCCTCCTCCAGCCGCTGCGAGGCGA
The DNA here is from genome assembly GCA_036402215.1 of Pseudonocardiaceae bacterium. Lineage (GTDB taxonomy): Bacteria > Actinomycetota > Actinomycetes > Mycobacteriales > Pseudonocardiaceae > DASXTS01. The sequence goes on along the minus strand of DASWTI010000363.1, from coordinate 3,583 downwards.
GCAGCAGGTGCATCTGCAGTGAGCGGCCCAGCCGGCCGATGGCGACGAACAGGTCGGCGAAGTCCGGCTTCTGGCTCAGCAGCTCGGAGAACTCGTCGACCACGATGAACAGCGCGGGCAGCGGGTCGAGGTCCGCGCCGTTCTCCCGCGCCCGCTCGTACTCCTTGACGTTGGCGAAGTTGCCCGCGGTCTTGAGCAGTTCCTGGCGGCGGTTCATTTCGCCGGCCAGGGCGTCCTTCATTCGGTCGACCAGGGTCAGGTCGTCCTGCAGGTTGGTGATGACCGCGGCCACGTGCGGCGCGTCGCCCAGCCCGAGGAACGTCGCGCCACCCTTGAAGTCCACCAGGATGAGGTTGAGCGCGGCCGAGGAGTGCGTGGTGATCATGCCGAGCACCAGCGTGCGCAGGAACTCGGACTTGCCGGAGCCGGTGGCGCCGATGCACAGGCCGTGCGGGCCCATGCCCTCCTGCGCGGCCTCCTTGATGTCCAGCTCGACCGGCTGGCCGTACTCGCCCACGCCGAACGGCACCCGCAGCTTGTCCCGCAGCGTGCGCGGCCGCCAGGCCTGCTGGACGTCGAACGTCATGGCGTCCTGCAGGCCGAGCAGCTCCAGCAGCCCGGCGCCGGCCAGCAGCGGCTCCTCGTCGCCCGGGCCCTCCTGGGCGCCGATCCGGTACGGCGCGAGCTGGCGGGCCAGCGCCTCCGCCTCGGCCACGGTCATGGCGTCCGGCGAGCCGAACACCTCGATGCTGGTGCCGCTGCGGGCACCGACCTTGTCGCCGTCGACCACCAGGCGCAGGCCGCGGCGGGCCGGCAGGTTGCCGAGCGACTCGGACAGGTCGAGCAGCGTGACGCCGACCTGGCCCTCCTCGAGGATGATGTTCTCCTCCAGGCTGACCTCACCGTCGTCCACCACGATCACGATGTGCGGCTGGTCGGGCATCGGCGGCGCGTTGCGGGTGAACCGCTGGCGGTCGCGCAGCTCCTCGTCCAGCCACTCCTCCACCTGGGCGAGCGAGCCGGCCATCATGCGCATGGAGCCCACTCCGTCGGTGAGCCGCGGGTGCTGGGTGTGCGGCAGCCACTTGGCCCACTCCCACTCGGCCTTCGCCCGGCCCGAGGTGACCACCGCGATCATCACGTCGTCCGGGCTGTGGAACGTCACGAGCTGGCCGAGCATGGCGCGGCCCAGCGCACGCACCTCGTCGCGGTCGCCGGAGATGCTGACCGCGGCGAAACCGCGCAACGAGATCGAGATGGGCAGCTCGGGGACGATCGAGTGCGCGCGCACGAAGCGGCGCAGGGCGAGCGTGGTGATCGGCTCCAGCTCGTCCACCGGGCCGGTCTGCGGCGGGACCAGGCGGGTGGCCAGGCGCTGCGAGCCGCGGCCCACCCGCAGGTGGCAGAAGTCCGCGTCCGAGCTGCGCCGCTCCCACATCCGGCGGCTGGTGGCCAGCGACCAGAGCGCGGCGGGGTCCGGGTGGTTCCACTCCAGGGCGGCGCGCTGCTCGTCGGCGGACTCGCGGGCGCGCTCGCGCATCTGGCCGAGGTAGCGCAGGTAGTCCTTGCGGTCCTCGTTCATCTCGGCCTTGCGCTGGCCGCTGGACCGCCCGCCGCCGGCGAACATGCCGACCATGGAGAACATCATCATCGCGGGGAACAGCAACGTGATCGGGCTGCGGGCCGCCGCGCCGCCGCTGGTGAACAGCAGCACGGTCATGCCGACCATGGCCACGATCATGACCACCGGCATCAGCTTCATCATGATGTTGCCGGGGATCACCCGCGGCACCTCGGGCGGCGGCTCCAGGTGGACCTCGCCACCGGGCATCCTCGGCGCTGCCAGGCGCGCCATCCGCTTGTACTGAACGGTGCTCAACTCGCCGCCAGCCCCTCGTTGACGTCAAACCGTTCGGCCATCCTATTGGCCGCCCGGTTTCCGCAGGCCGGTAACCGGCGAAGTCGGGGATCGGGCGACTTGGGCCAACCGGGTCATGCGCCGGATCGGGGGCGGCCATACTGGGCCTCGACGACGCGCACACGCACGAGGGAGAACGCAGGGTGACGACGCCGACGACGGTGTTCAGCAGGGTGACCGTGGTGGCGCCCCAGACCCGGATCGACGTGGCCCTGCCGGCCGACGTGGCGGTGGCCGACCTGCTGCCGATGCTGCTGGAGATGGCGCGCGAGCGCTCCCCGGACGGCGGCAGCCGGCACGGCGGTTGGTGCCTGGCCAAGCTGGGCGACTCGCCGATGGAGCCCAGCCGCACGCTCGCCGCGGCCGGCGTGGTGGACGGCGACATGCTGCAGCTGCGGCGGCGCTCGGAGTCCCCGCCGCCGCCGCTGTTCGACGACGTGGTGGACGCCATCGCGGTGTCCAGCCCGGACAGCTACCGGCCGTGGACGCCGCGCACGGCGCGCACGCTCGGCCAGGTGGCCGGCGGCGTGGCCCTGGTGGTGGCCACCGTGGCCCTGTTCCTGGCCGGGCCGGGGCTGGGCTCGGCGATCACCGCCGGCGGCGCGGCCGTCCTGGCGATCGCCCTCGGCGGCGTCATCACCCGGGTGTTCGGCGACGCCGGGACCGGCGTGCTGGTGGCCGCGGGCGGCATGCCGATGGCGTTCGTCGCGGGCCTGTACGCCGTGCCCGGCCAGACGCCGGACCGGCCGAACCTGCTGCTCGCCTGCACGCTGGTGCTGGTGCTCGCGGCGGCCGCCATCCTGGTGCTCGGCACCGGGGTGACGACGTTCGTGGCCGGCGCCTCGGCGGCCACCCTGGGCGCGGGCGCCGCGCTCTTCGGCACGCTCGTGGCGCACCCCGCGGCCGGCATCGCGGCCGGCGTGGTGTCCATCGCGCTGGCGCTGCTGTCGGCGCTGCCGCGGCTCACCATCCAGCTCGCCCGGCTGCCGCTGCCGCAGGTGCCGGGCAGCGCCGAGGACCTCAAGGAGGACACCGGCTTCCCGGACTACGCCTCCATCGAGCGGCGCGCGGGCCTGGCCCACGAGTACATGACCGGCATGATCATCGGCTCCGGCGCGGTGACCGCGATCTGCGCGGTGATCCTCGGGGAGTCCGGCCGGACGTCCGGCATGATCCTGGCCGTCATCGTGACCCTGGTGATGCTGCTGCGGGCCCGCACGTACGCGAACGGCACGCAGGCGATCGCGCTGCTGGTGGCCGGCATGCTGGCCGCCACCGGCCTGGTGCTCGGCTGGATGATGCGGGCCGACAGCCTCACGCTCAACCTCTGGATCTTCGGCACGCTCGTGGTGCTGGCCACGGCGGCGCTCATCTTCGGCGTGGTGTTCCCGAAGCGCCGCTTCTCCCCCGTGCTGCGGCGGTCGGTCGACGTCAGCGAGGCGATCCTGATCGCGTCGGTGCTGCCCGTGGCGCTCGCCGTGATGGACCTGTACTCGACGATCCGGCACATCAACATCGGCCGGTGAGGGCGATGCGCAGCCGATTCGCCAGGGCGGGCGCGGCGCTCGCCGCCGGTGCGATGCTGGGCGTGGCCGCGCTGCCCGGCGTCACGGTGGCCACCGCCGCCACCGCCGCCGCGCAGCAGGAGCCCCGGCCGCCGGGGGT
>DASWTI010000362.1:0-5334 GCA_036402215.1 Pseudonocardiaceae bacterium | reverse complement strand
CACGCCGCGGCCCTCGCGCTCCAGCGCCGCCACCGCGCCGGCCGCCGCCTGCCGGGCCTCGGCGATCAGGCGGACCGAGAGCAGCAGCTCGGCGCGGTCGCCGAGCACCGGCCCGAGCTGGGAGCCGAGCTCGCGGAACCGCCGCTCCGCCCGGTCCAGGTAGGCCATGGCGGCCGGCACGTCGCCGCGCCGGGTGCAGACGAAGCCCAGATTCTGGTGCACCTGGGCCAGCGCGAGCCCCAGGTCCAGCTCCGCGCACAGCGCCTCGGCGGCGCGCAGGTCCTCGGCCGCCGCGGCCAGCTCGTGCCGCTGCGCCCTGGCCACGCCACGATTGAGCAGCACCCGGTGCGTCCACAGCCGGTCGTCCTCGCGGCGCAGCACCGGCAGCGCCACCCGGTAGCGCTCCAGCGCCTGCGGCAGCCGCCCCAGGAGCTGCAGGATCGCGCCCTGCTGGGCCACCGCGCGGGCGTGCCGCACGCCGTCCAGCGCGATCAGCGCCGTGCCGATCTCACGCAGCGCGGCGCCGGGCCGGCCGCGCCAGGTGAGCACCCCGGCCAGCGCCATCCGGCCCTCGGCGGCCAGCCGCGCCGACCCGGCGGCCTCGCCGACCCGGATGGCGGTGCGCAGGTGCGTGAGCGCCTCGTCGGTGTCCCTCAGGTGGAAGGCGGCGAAGCCCCAGGCCCGCTCGGCCAGCGACCGGGCCTCCCGGTCCCCCGCCGCGCGGGCGTCGCGCACCGTGGCCCTGGCCAGCTCCACCGAGCGCCGCGGGTCGGACTCGGCCAGCCGCAACGCCTCGGCGGCCCGCGCGCCGTGCTCCGTCTCCACCGCCGTGTCCCCCGTCGTTCTCACCGCCCGTCAGCATGGTGGTCCGGCGCCGGGTGTATCAACCGACATGCCACGCCCCCCGAGAGGTGGGTTCCGAGTGGACAGGAGCGAGCCATGCCCGACCTGCAGAACGACGGCGACCCGCGGGCCAACGCGGAGCGCTGGATTCCCGGCGAGTTCGTGGTCGCCCAGCGTGACGTGCCGCTGGTGCGCGCGCTGCTGCGCGACGAGCTGAACCTGCACCTGGTCGACCGCGAGCCGGAGGCCACCCGCTGGCCCGCGTACGGGGAGACGCCCGTACCGGACGGGGACGTGGAGCTCAGCGAGTCCCTGGGGCTGGCGCTGTTCCGGTTGCACGACCCGGATGCCGTGCTGGCCGCGCTGCGCCTGCACCGCCGGGTCCGCGACACCGCGCTGGCCGACCCGACGGTGACCGCGGTGACCGCGGTGCTGGGGCTGATCGAGCTGATCTGCCGTGACCGGTACCACGGCTGGGCGCCCCAGATGGCGCGCAACCAGGGCGGTCACGGCGTGCACGCCACCCCGTACGTGAGCATCGGCGCCGACGAGGGTTACCCGGCGATGGCCATGGAGACGCTGCGGGAGGAGCTGGAGCCGGCGGACACGGTCCATGAGCCACGCCGGCAGCCGCGCACGGTGAACGTCGGCATCCTGGACACCGCGATGCTGCCGCGGCCGGAGTTCGAGGGGCGCTGGCTGGGCATCGGGCCGGACCCGGTGCTGGCCGTCACCCCCGGCAAGCCGCTGCCCCATGTCAGCGGGCACGCCACCTTCATCGCCGGGCTGGTGCTGCAACTCGCGCCGCGGGCGCTGCTGCACGTCGCCCAGGTGCTGGACCCGCGCGACGGCTCCGCCTCGGTGTGGGACGTGGCGAAGGCGATGATGCGGCTGTCGACCTCGGTGGACGTGCTCAACCTGTCGTTCTGCTGCTTCACCGACGACGGGCAGCCGCCGCTGGCGCTGCGTCACGCGCTGGAGCGGATGGACCCGACGACCGTGGTGATCGCCGCGGCGGGCAACCACGGCAAGCTGCCGTGCGGGGCGCCGCCCGGCCGGATCAGCGGCGCGTCCACCATGTGGCCGGCGGCCTTCGACCGGGTGATCGCCGTGGGCTCGCACAACCGGGAGGGCAGCCGCTCCCCGTTCAGCCCGGACGTGCCGTGGGTCCGGGTCACCGCCCTCGGCGAGGGCCTGACCAGCACGTACCTGCACGGCGACGTGGAGATCACCTACGTCGACGGCGACACCGGACCGCCCAGCCTCACGTTCACCGAGCCGGCCTACGCCCGGTGGAGCGGCACCTCGTTCGCCTCGGCCGTGGTGGCCGCGCTGGTGGCCAACCTGACCGGCCACGGCCCGTGGGGGGCCTACGAGGCGCTGCACCGCGTGCTCGCCCAGGCGGCGGCGCCGACCACCCTCGCCGGGCTGCCCCTGGTCCTGCTGCCGAAGCCGGACCCCGACCACGAGCACGTCTCGGCCGGCGGCGAGGACTGACGGCCGGCGGCCCCTGACCGGCGGAGAGACGTCCGGTCGGTCCGGGGCCGCGCGACACCGGCGGCGGATGCCCGCCGTTCACGGGAACCGCGCGGCACCGGCGGAGGGCGTGCCGCCGTTCACGGGGCCGCGCGGCACCGAGGGACGGCGACCGGGCGGTCAGGGGGCGCGGAGCACCGGGCGCAGGGCGTCCAGGACGGCCGGGTCCTCGATCGTCGAGGGCACCGGCTCGTCGCGTCCGTCGGCGATGCCGCGCATGGTGCGGCGCAGGATCTTGCCGGAGCGCGTCTTCGGCAGGCCGGCCACCACGGACACGTCACGGAACGCCGCCACCGGGCCGATCTCGGCGCGCACCGCGGCGACCAGCTCGGCGCGCAGCGTGTCCTCGTCGACCTCGGCGCCGGCCTTGAGCACCACGAGGCCGCGCGGGAGCTGACCCTTGAGCTGGTCGTGCACGCCGATCACCGCGCACTCCGCGACCGCCGGGTGCGCGGCCAGCACGGCCTCGATGGCGCCGGTGGACAGCCGGTGGCCGGCCACGTTGATCACGTCGTCGGTGCGGCCCATGACGAACACGTAGCCGTCCTCGTCGACGTAACCGCCGTCGCCGGTGAGGTAGTAGCCCTCGTAGCGCGACAGGTAGGACTCGACGTAGCGCTCGTCGTCGTTCCAGAGCGTCGGCAGCGAGCCGGGCGGCAGCGGCAGCCGCAGCACGATGGCGCCCTCCTGGCCGGGCGGCAGCTCCTGCCCCGCCTGGTCGAGCACGCGCACGTCCCAGCCGGGCACCGGCACCGACGGCGAGCCGGGCTTGATCGGCATCGGTTCCAGGCCGCGCGGGTTGGCGCAGATGGGCCAGCCGGTCTCGGTCTGCCACCAGTGGTCGACCACCGGCACGCCGAGCGTCGACGACGCCCAGTGGTAGGTCTCCGGGTCCAGCCGTTCGCCGGCCAGGAAGAGCGTGCGGAAGCCGCTCAGGTCGTACTTCGCCGGCTCGGTGGCCTCCGGGTCCACGCGCTTGATGGCCCGGAACGCGGTGGGCGCGGTGAACAGCGCCCGCACACCGTGCTCGGCGATGACCCGCCAGAACGCCCCGGCGTCCGGGGTGCCGACCGGCTTGCCCTCGTAGAGCACGGTGGTCGCCCCCACGATCAGTGGCGCGTACACAATGTACGAGTGGCCGACGACCCAGCCGACGTCCGAGGCCGTCCACCAGACGTCGTCCGGCCCAATGTCATAAATATTTGGCAGGGACCAGGCCAGCGCCACCGCGTGCCCGCCGTTGTCGCGCACGACACCCTTCGGCCGGCCGGTGGTGCCCGAGGTGTACAAAATGTACAAGGGATCGGTGGCGGCGACCGGCACGCAGTCGTGCGGCCGCGCGGTGGCCATCGCCTCGTCCCAGTCCACGTCGCCCTCGTGCCGCTCGGCCCGCGCCTGCTCGCGTTGCAGCACCACGACGTGCTCCGGGCGGTGCGCGGCCAGCGCGAGCGCCTGCTCGATGATCGGCCGGTACTCCACGACGCGGGTGGGCTCGATGCCGCAGGACGCGGCCACGATCGCCACCGGCCGCGCGTCGTCGATGCGGGTCGCCAGCTCACGCGGCGCGAAGCCGCCGAAGACCACGGAGTGCACGGCGCCGATCCGGGCGCAGGCCAGCATGGCGATCACGGCCTGCGGCACCATCGGCATATATATGATCACGCGGTCGCCGCGGCCCACGCCCAGCCCGGCGAGCACCCCGGCGAAGCGCGCCACCTGGTCGCGCAGCTCCCGGTAGGTGAACGTGGCCCGGGCGCCGGTGACCGGCGAGTCGTACCGCAGGGCCACCCGGTCGCCGCGACCGGCGTCCACGTGACGGTCCAGCGCGTTGTGGCAGGTGTTCAGCTCCCCGTCCGGGAACCAGCGGTAGAGCGGCGCCGCGCTCGCGTCGAGTGCCCTGGTCGGTGGCCGGGTCCAGTCGATCGCCCGGGCGGCCTCCAGCCAGAAGCCCTCGGGATCGGCGAGGCTGCGCGCGTACTCGTCGGCGTGGCGTCCCATCAGCGCATTCTGCTACGCGAACGGGCCGAGGGCAGGCACAGCGGGCGCACGGCAGGCACAGCGGCCCGGTTCACGTCGGCCGCAGCGACCCCGGCGCAGCGGCCGCCGCAGGACCGGCCGGCGACGGGCGCGAAGCAGGAACGGCAGCACCACAGGCACAGCTCCGGCAGACGCAACGGCACGGCCCACGCAGGCACAGCGCACGCTCACCTGCGCACGGCGGCAGTGCCAACTGCGGCACAGCGGAGCGGCCCACGCAGGCACGGCGCCACCGCCGGCAACCGGCACAACGCACCGGCTCACCGCGAGGCACCGCCTCCAACCGGCACAGCCCACCACAGGCACAGCGGCACCGCCCACAACCGGCACAACGCACCGGCTCACCGCGAGGCACGGCGGCACCGTGCACGGCGAGCCGGCGGGGGCGGGCTCGCTCAGGGCAGGAACATGTGCAGGCGCACCGTCGTGCCGGACGCCGAGGAGCGGATGCGCACCAGGTCGCACAGCTGGTTGGCGAGCCAGACGCCGCGACCGGACAGCTGGCTGGTGGTGGGGCGCAGCCGGCCGACGAGTGGGTCGGTGATGTGCCCGGAGTCGGACACCTCGCACACCAGGGAGCGGCCCTCGGTCCAGTACCGCAGGGTGCCCCGGCCGCCGCCGTGCCGCAGGCTGTTCACCGCGACCTCGTGCACCGCGAGCGTCAGATCGGCCACCCGATCGGCCGGCAGCCCGGCCGCGGCGGCCCACCCGGTGACGGCGGCGCGCAGGTCACGGACCTGGGCGGGGCGGTCGAACCGCACGGTGGCGGCGTCCGGATCGGCCGGCGGCAGCGCCGCGGTGAACAGGCTGAGCGGCGGCGGGGCGTCCGGCGAGTGCCGGCGCCGGGCGGCGGCCAGCAGGTCCGGCGCGAGCACGCCCGCGTCGTAGACGCAGCGCAGCCAGAACGGTGTGCCGGCC
>DASWTI010000361.1:0-13428 GCA_036402215.1 Pseudonocardiaceae bacterium | reverse complement strand
GGCGGCGGCCAGCCCGGGGTCCTGCCGCAGGATCGCGGTGTGCAGCCGCCGCAGCTCCGGGCCGGGGTCCACGCCCAGTTCGTCGGCCAGCCGCACCCGCAGCCGTTCGTAGCGGTCGAGCGCGTCGGCGTGCCGCCCGGACCGGTAGAGCGCCAGCATCAGCAGGCCCACCAGGCGTTCCCGCGCCGGGTGCGCCACCAGCTCGCGCTCCAGCTCACCGACGGCGGCGGCGTGCCGTCCGGCCGCGATCTCGGCCTCCCACAGGTCCTCGACGGCGGTCAGCCGGGCCTCGTGCAGCCGCTGCACCTCGGCCGCCGCCCAGCCCGCGGGCTCGCCGTCGGCCAGCGCCTCGCCCCGCCAGAGCGCGAGGGCCGCCCGCAGGTGCGGCACCGGGTCGCCGGCCGCCGCGGCCCGCACCGCCGCCTCGAAGCGGTGCACGTCGATCCGCCCGCGGTCCAGCGTCAGCACGTACCCGGGCTCCCTGGTCCGCACCACGTCGCCCAGCCCGCACGTCTGCAATGCCTGGCGCACCCGGGAGACGTGGCTGTGCAGGCTGCGCACGGCGGTGCGCGGCGGGTCCTCGCCCCACAGCGCGTCCACCAGCCGGGCCTGCGGCACGACGGCGCCGGCGTTGAGCGCGAGCAGCGCCACCAGGCCGCGCTGCCGGGCCCCGACGAGCAGCGCCGGACCGGCCGGGCCGACGACCTCGATGGGCCCGAGCAGCCGCACGGTGACATCGGCGGCGCCCTCCGGGCGCACGGTGACATCGGCGGCGCCCGGCGCGAGTTCGGCGGCGGGTGGCCGTGCGGCCAGCGGCTCGGACCCGGTTCCAGCCACCGCCACGCCGAGCCCTCCTCGTCCGCCGAACCACGCGCAGCGTAGCGCCGCAGGTCGGCGGCAGGGCGGCCGTTCGGGCGGACCACGGGGCCGATCCCCGGGTGGCATTCGGGCAACCTTCCGACCGTCGATCTCGTGCCGGCCGGATCTGCTGCGGCCTGACCTCACGATGCGCCGGCGCGGCCCACTGTCAGCAGGCCGGCTCCTCCCCGAGGAGGTCGTACGACGTGGCGGCGTTCCACATGGAGACGAACTGTTCGTAGAAGTACTCGAACCAGGCGTCGTCACGCGAACGGTCGACCTGAAACGTGGGCCGGAGGTAGTGGTCGCCGTGGAAGGACCCGAGCCGCATCTCCATCAGACCGGTGTCGAGGCCGGGGTCATAGGCATAGAGAGTGTACGGAGCTAGATAGTCGATCAGCCGAACTTCCAGGTGAGGCCCGACAGCCGCGAGCCGTCGCAGGATTGCCAGGTTGTTGCTCAGGTGTTCTTCCTGCTCCTGGCGGCCGAGACCGGAGGGTCCGGCGCGAAGCACCGACATCCCCATCGCGGCACCGTCCGGTTCGATCAACAGGATCCGAAGGTTGCGACCCCCGGAAATGGCCTGCCGGAGGGCGGGTTCAAGGTATGGCACATGCATCGACAACGTCGTCCCGAGCAGCCAAACCTGCTCTTTCGCGTTCCGGATCAGTCGGGCGACCTCATCGACCTTGTCGTTCTCGACGAAGAATCTGTGCGCGGCCACCGGTCCGGCCTCCCGGCCGGCATAGCTACCGGCGCGAGCCCCGGTCTGACCATTCAGGACCCTGTCGAGCGCCTCCAGCCACGGGCGGACCGAGGTCTCGTCGCGAACGTTCATCGATGCCAGGAAGTTGCGGAGCAACTGGGGACTCGGCGGTCGTTTGCCGCCGAGCGCGTCACCCAGCGTACTTTTGCGCATCGGGCGATCGTGGCCGATGCCCCATGTCTCCAACTCGCGTAGCGGGATTCGGCCGTCAGAATGGTGAAGTCGGCGCATGCACTTCGCCAGATCAGCCACCGTGATCACCGCGGCGAGCTCCTCGGCCGTCGGCGCTCCTGTACTGGTCACGCTCTCACTGTATTCACCGGCTACCTGCTGGACACCGGTCACCGGCCGTGCCGGACAGCGGTCGGACGGCCGGACAGATTCGGACGAGCGATGTCCGGATCGGACGGACCAGGCATGGCATCAGTGGCGTCCACGGCTCCCGGACAGGCCTTCTGTCCCTCGTGCTCGTCGGGCAGGAGGGAGTGACTCATGCTTTCCCAGATCGGGATTCTCCACGTCCTGGAGTCCGTGCTGTACGCATACTTGACAGTCCAGGAGATGGTCTCGCAACAGCCCACCCTCCGGTGCCTGCTGTACGCGACGGCGGTGATCCGTCTCGTGACCGCGCTTCTGCAGCTGAAGTGGCACTTCCTGCGCGAGGCGGACAGGCGGCGGGAGACACGGGAGCCGTCCGCAGGTACGTCTGGCCGCGCTGACGTGCTGCCCGCGGACACGGACGTGCCCGCCCCGACGTGACGGCGGGCCTGATTCCTGGACGGCGGGGCCCGCCCCCGTCAGGGGAACGGGCCCGCGGCGGACCGGGTCAGGGTGCGTAGTTGCCGACCCTCAGGTTGTAGTACGCGCAGTCGCAGTCGCCCTCGTCGGTGTTCCACACCGTCGCGGTGAGCGGCTGGCTGGCCCCGGGTGCCACGTAGAGCGTGAAGTTCTTGCGGCCGTCCAGGTCGCTCGTGCTGCTGCTGGTGCCCTCGAAGAACAGCAGGCTGCCGAACACGTGCAGGTAGTTGTTGCTCAGCACCTGGGCCTGCATGTGCATCTCGGCGCGGATCTCGCCGCCGCACGTGCGCACCCACTCGATCTCGATCGGGTAGCTCGGGTTCGCCGTACGGTTGGTGTTGAGGCTCGAGTAGCAGTGCTCGTTGGCGGCCCAGGTCTCGTAGTCCTCCAGGTGCAGGCTGCCCCACACCGACAGCATCCGGTCGGTGGCGGCCGACGCCGGGGCGGCCACCGCCACGCCGATGCCGAGCAGCGCCAGCACCACGGTCAGCGCGCCGATCATCCTTCGGTACATCTGTTGTCCCTCACTTCCTCCCGACTTCCCCCTGGAAGCCCGTGACACCACTGTCTGCCTGCGACGACGCGCCGGACAGCGCCACTGCCCTGCCGGTCCGGGGCCGGAGTGGACCGGTCGCCGGACTACGGTGGGACCGTGGATACGGAGGACACCGGGCGTCCGGCGCCGCAGTTTCGGATCAGCGAGGCGGCGGCCCTGCTCGGGGTGAGCGACGACACCGTGCGCCGCTGGGCCGACCAGGGCCGGCTCGAACTGCGCAAGGACGCGGCCGGCCGCTACACGGTGGACGGCCGGCGGCTGGCCGAGCTGGCGCAGCGCCTGGCGGACGCGCCGGAGCCCGGGGTGACCGCCGGCTCGTCGGCGCGCAACCGGCTGCGCGGCATCGTCACCCGGGTGCTGCGCGACACCGTGATGGCCCAGGTGGACATCCAGGCCGGGCCGTTCCGGCTGGTGTCGCTGATGAGCCGCGAGGCCGCCGACGAGCTCGGGCTGGACCCCGGCGTGGCGGTGGTCGCCTCGGTGAAGTCCACGCAGGTCGTGGTCGACGTGCCGGAGTCCTGACCGGTGGCGCGCCGCCCGCCCGCGCTGCTGGTGGTGCCCGCCGCGCTGGGCCTGGCCTTCCTGACGCTGCCGCTCGCCGGGCTGCTGCTGCGCACCCCGTGGGCCGGCCTGCCGGCGCGGCTCGCCGAGCCCGCGGTGCTGGAGGCGTTGCGGCTCTCGCTGCTGTGCGCCTCGCTGGCCACCGTGCTGTGCCTGCTCACCGGGGTACCGCTGGCCTGGCTGCTGGCCCGCGCCGAGTTCCCGGGGCGGCGCCTGGTGCGGGCGCTGGTCACGGTGCCGCTGGTGCTGCCGCCGGTGGTGGGCGGCGTGGCGCTGCTGCTGGTGTTCGGCCGCCGCGGCGTGCTCGGGCAGTACCTGCAGGACTGGTTCGGTGTCTCGCTGCCGTTCACCACGGCGGGCGTGGTGGTGGCCGAGGCGTTCGTCGCCATGCCGTTCCTGGTGATCGCCGTGGAGGGCGCGCTGCGCGGCGCGGACCGGCGCTACGAGGAGGCCGCGGCCACCCTGGGTGCCTCGCGCTGGCTCACCTTCCGGCGGGTGACGCTGCCGATGGTGGCGCCCGGCGTGGCGGCCGGGACGGTGCTCTGCTGGGCGCGCGCCCTCGGGGAGTTCGGCGCCACCATCACCTTCGCCGGCAACTTCCCCGGCGAGACCCGGACCATGCCGCTCGCCGTGTACCTGGCGCTGGAGACCGACCCGCCGGCCGCCACCGTGCTGTCCGTGCTGCTGCTGGTGGTCTCGGTGGCGGTGCTGGTGAGCCTGCGCGAACGCTGGCTGGGGGCGGCCCCGTGACGCCGGGGGCGGCCGGCCGGGGCACCGGGGCACCGGAGGTGGCCCCGTGACGCTGCGCGCGCGGCTGGAGGTCCGGCACGGCACGGCGTTCGCGCTGGACCTGGCGCTGGACGTGGCGCCCGGCGAGACGGTGGCGCTGCTCGGGCCGAACGGCGCCGGCAAGACCACGGCGCTGCGCGCGCTCGCCGGGCTGCGGCCGTTGACCCGGGGCTCGGTGGAGCTGGACGGCACCGTGCTGGACGACCCGGCCGCCGGGGTGCGGGTGGCCACCGAGCACCGGCCGATCGGCGTGGTGTTCCAGGACCACCTGCTGTTCGGGCACCTGTCGGCGCTGGAGAACGTGGCGTTCGGGCCGCGCGCCCGCGGCGTGCCCCGGGCGGTGGCCCGCGGGCTGGCGAGCGACTGGCTGGCCAGGGTGGGGCTCGCCGAGTACGCCACCCGGCGGCCGCGGGCGCTGTCCGGCGGGCAGGCGCAGCGGGTGGCGCTGGCCAGGGCGATGGTCACCGAGCCCCGGCTGCTGCTGCTCGACGAGCCGCTCGCCGCGCTGGACGCCAGCACCCGGCTGCTGGTGCGCGGCGAGCTGCGCCGGCACCTGGCGGCGTTCGGCGGCTGCACGGTGCTGGTCACGCACGACCCGCTGGACGCCATGGTGCTGGCCGACCGCATCGTCGTGCTGGAGCACGGCCGCGTGGTGCAGCACGGCACGCCCGCCGACGTCGCGCACCGCCCGCGCACCCCGTACGTCGCCCAGCTGGTCGGCCTCAACCTGCACCGCGGCACCGCGTCCGGCACCACGGTGGCGCTCGCCGACGGCGGCGCCCTGACCACCGCCACGGCCGCCGAGGGCCCGGTGCTGGTGGCCTTCCCGCCCAGCGCCGTCGGCCTGCACCCGGAGCGGCCGGCCGGCAGCCCGCGCAACACCTGGCCGGTGCGGGTGGACGCCCTGGAGCAGCACGCCGGCACCGTGCGGCTGCGCCTCACCGGCCCGCCGGACGTGCTCGCCGACGTCACCCCGGCCGCCGTCGCCGAGCTCGGCCTCACCGCGGGCGCCGAGCTGTGGGCCGCCCTCAAGGCCACCGAGGTCCGCGTCTACCCCGCGTAACACCGGCCGGGTCACCCTCGATCCCGTTGCCGGGGCGTCGGTGCGCCCGGAAGGGGATCGGCGGTCCATGGGTGCGACTCCGGGCCGGCGCCGTCCCGCCGTGCTGCTCGGCATTCCCGCGGGCGCCGCGGTGGTCGGCGCCTTCAGCGCGTTGCTGACCAACGCCGCCTCCGACGACACGCGCTGGCCCGGGGTGCTCGAGTACTTCCGGCTGCACCCGTGGCCGGCGCTGCTGCTGAGCGTCGCGTTCCTGGCCCTGGTGCCGGTCGGCCTCGCGGCGGCGTCCCGCCGGGAGGGGACGCCGCCGGGCGAGAGCGATCTCCGCCGGGACGCCGCGCGGCTCGCCGACCGGGTGCGGCGGGAGCTCGACGACGAGCTCGGCAACCGGTCGCACCGCACGCTGCTGCGGCTGCCGCTGGAGCCGCACGCCGTGAACCAGGGCGGGCGGCGGCTGGCCGAACTCGGGGACCTGACCCCGATCGCCGGCGCGGTCGGTCGGCTCGTGGTGGTCGGGCCGCCCGGCAGCGGCAAGAGCACCGCGCTGCTGAAGCTCACCGAGGAGTTGCTGATCGACCGGACCGAGGACGCGCTGGTGCCGGTGCCGGTCAACCTGTCCACCTGGGACCCGCGGACCGAGCGGCTGAGCGACGTGATCCGGCGCCGGGTCACCGGGCGCGGCGCCGGGCGCCCCCAGCGGCGGCGGCTGTTCCGGGCCCGGCGACGGCGTGCCCCGGCGGAACCGGAGGACCTGGTCGGCACCGGTCGCGTGCTGCCGATCCTGGACGGGCTGGACGAGATCCCCCGGGAGCGGTGGGAGGACGCCCGCCGCGGCCTCGCCGTGGCACTCGGGGGCCGCGACCAGGTGTTCGTGATCGCGTGCGCGGAGTCGGTCTTCCTGGAGATCGTCCCGGCCGCCCTGCTGACGCAGGGCCGGACCCACGTCGCGGAGATCCGGCCGGTGACCGTCGAGTCGGCGAAGGACTACCTGCTGGGCGGCGACGCGCTGCGGACCGGCCGGTGGGGGCCCGTGTTCGCGGCCCTCGACCGCCGCGACGGCGGCCCGCTCGCCGAGGCCCTGTCCTCGCCGTTGTCGCTGTACCTGGCCAGGAAGGTCTACGAGCGGCCGTCCAGCGACCCCGGCGAGCTGGCGACCCGGTTCGACAGCCGCGAGGCCGTCGAGGCGCACCTGCTGGCGTCCTACGTGCCGGCCGCGTACCTGACGCCGGAACGGTCCGGTGACCTGGCCACCGAGTCGCCCCTCCGGTTCCCGGCGGACCGGGCGCCCGGCTGGCTCGGCGGGATCGCGCGCATCCTCAACCGCCAGGAGACGACGGCGCTGCGCTGGTGGCGGCTCGGGGCCCCTGGTGCCGACCCGAAGCGCCTGGCGTCGCGCTGGAGCTGGGGCGGGTTCTGGCTGGGCTCGCTGCTGTTCACGCTGTCCGGCGCGGCGTCCGCGGCCCTGCTCGGGCTGATGCTGATGGCCGGGGCCTGGGCGCTGGAGCGGGCCGCCGGGTGGTTGCCGCCGAGGGTCGCCGGGCTGCTGCCGGAGCCGGCCTCCGAGGCCGACCGGGCGGGCCGTGACTCGCTGCTGCACCGGCTCGGCGAGCTGGAGCTGACCGGCCCGCTCGCCGGGTTCCTCACCGACGCCGGGACGGTGCGGGTGCTCGCGGTGCTGGCGGTCGTCAGCGGGATCGTGGTGTCCACCTGGGTGACCATGGAGGCGCCCGCGTCGGAGGTCATGACGACCACCAGCGCCCGGGCCGCGGTGCTCGCCGACCGGCGGCTGACCCTGCTCCGGGCGGCCGGCGTGACCGTGGTGTCCGGCGCGGTGCTGCTGTGGCTGAAGGAGCCGATCTGGGGCTGGGTCCGCGGGCCCGCCCTGCACACCGTCGCCGGGCTGCTGCCGGGCCGGGTGAACGTCGACGCCCTCGTCGCCGGACCGTTCCGCGGCGGCTCGCCGTGGCCGGGGTGGGCCGCCGCCGGCCTGGCGGTGCTGGCCGGCCTGGCGATCGTCCCGGGGTCCGCCTGGTTCCGCTTCCGGTCCCGGGCGGCGTTCCTGGCCCTGCGCGGCCACCTGCCATGGGCGCTGCTGGCGTTCCTGGACGACGCCAACGCCCGCGGTGTGCTCCGCCGCTCCGGCACGGTGTACGAGTTCCGGCACCGCCTGGTGCACCGCTACCTGGCGGACCCGCGCCGGGCCGGCGCCCCGCTGCCCCGGCTGGTCGCCGCCGCGCACGAGCACCTGGCCCGCCGGGAGTGGCGCGCGGCCGCCGCGCTGCTGTCCGACCTGGTGGGGCTCGCGCCGTCGCTGGCGACCGACCTGGCCGTCGTGCACGAGCGGTGGGCACACCGGTTCCGCAACCCGGCGCTCGCCCAGTGGTACTTCCGGCACGTGGACGAGGCGGTGCGGTACCGGCTGAAGCTGGTCACCGAGGACGTGCCCGGCGCGACCGGCGAGCTGTTCGACCTGTACGCCCGGCTGCTCGACGCACGCCGGGGCGGGCTCACCGGCGGGTTCTTCCGGCTCGCGCTGCTGAACCGCGCCGGCGCCGGCTGGGAGCGCCTCCGGCGCGACGCCCTGCCCGAGGCCCGGCAGGAGGCGATGGCGCGCCTGGAGGCGCTGGTGGCGGCCCCGGACAGGTCACCGATCGTGCGATTCGGCCTGCTCGACCTGCGCCTGCGACTGCGCCGGGCCAGGGCGAAGGCCGCCAGGGACCCGTCGCACCCGGACTCCGTGCTGGGCTGGTGGACGTCGCTGGAGCTGTCCGAGGTCGCCGCGCGCGCCCTGCTGCGGGCCGCGGCCGAGGGCTCGCACGGCGCCGTCCAGACCGCCGGCCTGCTGGCGGCGCTGTCGATCGAGGACTTCACCGGTCTGCCGCGCTGGGAGCGGTTCTGGCTGCACGCCGGCTTCCCGGAGGTCGGCGACCTGTGGCGGGCCGTCGACCAGGACCGCCGGCCTGCCGTGCCGGAGCTCCCGGTGGGCGCGACCGGCCGCACCGTCGGAGTCTCCGGGGACACCATGCGCGCGCTGCGCCACCTGGCCCGGCTGGCGGCGAGCCACGGCATGAACCCGGTCCACCCCGGCGCCGTCGGGCTCGCCCTGCTGTCCGTCCCGTCCGGCGGCGCACTGCGCATCCTGCTGGCGTTCAGCGGGCTCACCGACCGGGAGCTGCGGCGGGCGATGATGGACGACGTGCTGCAGGCCGACCTGCTGATCGACGAGTGACCGCGGCTACTCCCGGTCCGGCACGGCCTGGCCGGCGTACAGGGAGTCGATCTCGGCGGCGTAGCGGTCGGCGATGGCCCGGCGCCGCAGCTTCAGGGTGGGCGTGAGCTCGCCGGTGGTCGCGGTCCACGGGCCGGGCAGCACCCGGTGGTACTTGACCTGCTCCGGCCGCGACAGGCGGGCGTTCGCCGCCTCGACGGCGGTGCCCAGCTCGGCGAGCACGTCCGGGTGGTTGGCCAGGTCGGCGTCGGCCGGGATGCCGTGCGCCGCGGCCCAGGCGGGTGCGGCGTCCTCGTCCAGCACGAGCAGCGCCGTGAGGTAGGGGCGGCGATCGCCGACGACCACGGCGTAGGCGACCAGCGGGTGCGCCCGCAGCAGGCTCTCCACCGCCGACGGCGCCACGTTCTTGCCGGCCGCGGTGATGATCAGCTCCTTCTTGCGGTCGGTGATGGTGAGGAAGCCGTCGGCGTCCAGCTCGCCCACGTCGCCGGTGGCCAGCCAGCCGTCGGCGTCGGTGTCCGGCCGGATCGAACCGTCCTCGGCCAGGTAGCCGAGGAACACCAGCGGACCGCGGACCAGCACCTCGCCGTCCTCGGCGATGCGCACCTCCATGCCGGGGCACGGCACGCCGACGCTGCCCGGCCGGTAGCGCTCCGGGTGGTTCGTGGTGGCGCTGCCGGTGGTCTCCGACAGCCCCCACACCTCCAGGATCGGGATGCCCATGCTGCCCAGGAACTCCTGCACCGCCACCGGGATCGGCGCCGCGCCGCTGCCGGTACGGGTGGCCAGGTCGAGCCCCAGCCGGGCGCGCATCGGCGCCAGCACGTGCTTGTCGACGGCGGCGAACCGCTCGGCCAGCTCGCCCTCCGGCTCCCGGCCCTCGGCGCGCAACCGGTACACCCGCAGCCCGGTCTCCAGCGCCCCGTCCACCGCGGGCCGCTGCTCGGCCGGCAGCCCGGCCAGCACGCCCTGGATGCCGGCCGCGAACTTCTCCCACACCCGCGGCACCCCGAAGAAACCGTTGGGGCGCACCGCGATCAGCGTCTCCAGCAACCGCGCCGGGTCGGCGCAGATGGTCACGTGGCCGGCCGTGTACATCGGCAGGTAGATGCCCAGCATGCGCTCCGCGATGTGCGCGAGCGGCAGGTAGGACACCGAGCGCGGGTGCGGCACCGTGGCCGCCACCAGCTGGCTGCCGGCCGCCTGGTGCAGCACGTTGCGGTGGCTCAGCACCACGCCCTTCGGCTCGCCCGTGGTGCCCGACGTGTAGATCATGGCCACCGGGTCGTCCTGGCCCGGCGCCGCCGTCCACTCCTCGAACGCCGCCTCGTCCACGGCGTGCCCGGCGACCTCCCGGTAGGACACGAACCGCGGGTCGCCGTCCGGGATCGCCGCCTCGTCCAGCACCACCACGCGGCGCAGCGCCGGCAGGTCGTCCAGCACCGGCAGCCAGCGCGACACCTCGCCGGCGCCCTCCAGCACCACCACCGTCGCGCCGGAATGCCGTGCCACGTAGGCGATCTGCTCGGTGGGCAGCGTGGCGTAGGCGGTGCACGGCAGCGCCCCGGCGTGCACCGCGGCCAGGTCGGCCACCCAGTGCTCCGGGCGGCTGGACATCATGATCAGCATCCGCTCCCGGGCGCCCAGCCCGAGCGCGCGCAGCCCGTGCGCCGTGGCCGCCACCTGCCGCCGCAGCTCCGCCCACGTGAGCGTCGTGGCACCCTCGCCGATGCCGCTGGTGAGCGCCGGCCGGTCGCCGTGCTCCCGGGCGTTGCGGGCCAGCAACGCCGGCACCGTCAGCGCACCGACCGCGGCGGCGACCTGGTCCCCGCTGACCATCACCATGGGCCGTCACTCCCTCGCACCGGAACCCGTCGCGTCGAGCACAGCACACGGCGGCACCCCGTGGCCATGGGTGAGCGGGCACGGCAGGCGGAACGGCCCGTCAGGTACCGGCGAGCAGGTCCCGGACGGCGTCGGCGTCGCGGTGGTCGAGCTCGGTGTAGAGGTCGAGGGCCGCGGACCAGTGGTGGCGGGCGCGGGCGGGGGCGCCGAGGGCCTGGTGGCAGCGGCCGAGGCCGTGGTGGGCGCGGGCCTGGTGGTAGCGCTCGCCGGCCTGGGTGGCCAGGGACAGGGCGCGCTCGTAGTGGTCGAGGGCGTCGGCGTGGCGGCCGGCGAGCTCGTAGGTCTCACCGGCGCGGTTGCGCATCTCGCCCTCGATGCCGCGCTGGGCCATCGGGCGGATCATGGCGAGCGCCTGGTCGTGGTGGGCGAACGCGGTGGCGAACTCGCCGAGCCGGGCGTACGCGACGCCCATGTCGGACAGGATCGAGCCCTCGTCCCACTTCGAGCCGCTGCGCCGGTTCAGCTCCAGCGCCTCCGCCAGGTACGTGAGCGCATCGGCGGGCCGCCCCAGCAGCACCAGGCTCCAGCCGTAGTTGCCGATCGCCCGGGCGAGTCCCGGCGCCGGGCCGAGGCGGGCGCGGATCTCCAGGGCCTCGGTGAGCCGGGCCAGCGCGCTCCCCGGCTCCCCCGCCTGGTTGTACGCGATCGCGACGTTGTTCAGCGCCGTCACCTGGCCCCACTCGTCGCCGAGCGAGCGGTACACCTCGCGGGCCTGGTAGCCGCGGTCGATGGCCTCGGCGTCCGCCCCGAGCCGGTAGTACGCGCCGGACAGGTTGAGCAGCGAGGCCGCGGTGCTCAGCTCGTCGCCGTGCGCCCGGTGCAGCCGCAACGCCCGCTCCAGCAGCGGCACGGCCTCGGCCGGCAGCCCGGACTGGGCGAACGCCCCGCCCAGGTTGGTGAGCACGGTGGCCTCGCCGCGCGGGTC
The DNA here is from genome assembly GCA_036402215.1 of Pseudonocardiaceae bacterium. Lineage (GTDB taxonomy): Bacteria > Actinomycetota > Actinomycetes > Mycobacteriales > Pseudonocardiaceae > DASXTS01. Next base: position 1,981 of record DASWTI010000361.1, on the reverse strand, counting down.
CGCGGTGGCCGCGTGCGAGTGCACGGCGGCGAGCGCGACGGACTGGGTGGCGACCAGGTCCGTGGTGTAGCCGCGCAGGTGGAAGAACCACCACAGGGCGTGCGCGAGCTGCCAGGCGTGCGTCGGCCAGTCGTGGTGCGCGGCGTGGTTGATCGCGGCCATCAGGTTGACCCGCTCGGCGATCAGCCAGTCGACGGCCTCGACATGGTCGGCGAAGCGCGGGGCGTACCGCGGCGAGTGGGTCACGTCGATCGCGCCGGCGCGGCGGTTGCGCATGATGTGGTCGGCGGCGGCCGCCGCGGTGAACAGGTAGTAGTCGAGCAGCCGGGTGGTCGCGGCGTGCAGGTCCGCCTCGGACTCCTCCAGCCGCGCGGTGCGCCGGGCGTGCTGGCGCAGCAGGTCGTGGAAGGAGTACCGCCCGGGGCGGCGGCGCAGCAGCAGGTGCGCGTCCACCAGGTCCTCCAGCGCGGCCCGCACCTCCGCCAGCGGCACCCCGGCGAGCGCGGCCGCGGCGTACTCGTCGACGTCGGGGCCGGGCACCAGGCCGAGCAGCCGGAACAGCCGTCGCGGCAACCGGGCGAGCTGCCGGTGCGAGAGCACGAAGCTCGCCACCACGCTGCGGTCGGTGCTGGCCAGCTCGGTGAGCCGCCGGTGCTCGTCGCGCAGCCGGTCGGCGAGCTGCGCCACCGTCCACGAGGGCCGCTGGCGGCGGCGGGCCGCGGCGATCCGCACGGCCACCGGCAGGTACCCGCACAGCCGCACCACCTCGGCGGCGGCCCGGTCCTCGCGGGCGTCGCCGGTGCCGGCCGCCTGGTGGAACAACGCCACGGCGGCCGGCTCGGGCAGCACGTCCAGCTCCACGGTGAGCGTGGCCTCCAGCCCGTCGAGCCGCCGCCGTGAGGTCACCAGGAGCAGCAGCTCGCCGCCGTCCGGCAGCAGCGGCGCGACGTGCCCGGCGTCGGCGGCGTTGTCCACCACGACGAGCACCCGCCGGCCGGCCAGCTCCGCCCGCCACATGGCGCTGCGCCCGGGCAGGTCGTCCGGCATCCGGTGCGCGGGCACGCCCAGCTCGGCGAGCAGCGCGCCCAGCGCGGCGGCCGGGTCGAGCGGCAGGTACCCGTCGGAGTAGCCGTGCAGGTCCACGAAGAGCTGCGCGTCCGGGTAACGCGCGGCGAGCCGGTGCGCGGCCCGCACGGTGAGCGCGGTCTTGCCGACGCCGGCCATGCCCTCGACGGCCACCACCGGCGGCCGGCCGCCGTCCGGCGGGCGCACCCGCAGGATCGCGGCGAGCTCCTCGTCCCGGCCGGTGAAGTCCTCCAGGTCACGGGGCAGGAAATCGTGCCCGGCCGAGGGCTCGGCGGGGTGAGCGGACACGACGACCCTCCTCCGCGCCGACTTGTCGCGTGCTGCGTGCCGTCCCCGAATGACGACCGACTGTATCGCCGCCGGGCGCGCTCCGGTCGGCCCGGAGGCCGCAACGGCGTGAACCGGTCAGCCGTCGTCGTGCGGCGGCGCGATGATCGCCTCCGGCGGGCCCGCGTCGGTGGACCACGCCAGGTCCGCCCCGGCGTCGCGCCACCAGTCCGCCGCGGCCGCCGACCGGACCCCACCGGCCACCACCTCGGCGTCCAGCGCGTGCACCAGCGGCACCATCGAGCGCAGCGCCCGAGCCGTCACCGAGTCCGGCCGGCCGGCCACGTGCGCCACCAGCCGGTCGGCGATCCACACCGAACGCACCGGCAGGTCCTCCAGCAGCACCAGCCCGCCGTACCCGCCGCCGAAGCCGTGCACCGTGAGGTGCACGCCGCGGGCGGCGAGCACCCTGGCGTTGTCGTCGGCGTCGCCGCGCTCGGCCAGCAGCGCCGACACCGGCAGCCCCAGGCGCAGCCGATCGGGCGGCAGCCCGGCCGCGTCCAGCACCGCGTTGACCGTGGCCACCAGGTCCGGGTCGTCGGCCTGGGCCGGCGCCAGGTTCACGGCC
>DASWTI010000360.1:0-8019 GCA_036402215.1 Pseudonocardiaceae bacterium | reverse complement strand
TCCCCCGGCTCCCTGACGACGTCCACCGGGACGGCGACCGCGACCGCCGCGGCGCCTCCGGCCACGGCGGTCGTTCCACCCGCGGCCAGGGGCGGGACGGCGGTGCTGACGCGGCCGGTGCAGCCGTCGCGGGCGCTGGGACCGCCGATGGTGCCGCCGGGGCCGCCGGCCTGGATGGGCGTTCCGCTGGCCCGGCGGGCAGGCGGCTGGGTGGTGCTCGGCGCGATCGGCGTGGGCGTCCTGGGGGACCTGACGCTGCGGGCCGAGGTGGCCGGGGTGATCACGGCGGTGGCGATCGCGGCCACCGCGGCGCTGCTGCTGGTGAGCGGGCTGCTGGTGACCCGGCAGTCCAGGGTGCTGGTGGCGCTCGCCCCGGTGTTCGGCGTGTGGATGGCGGTCCGCGAGTCGGACTGGCTGGTGCCGCTGGACCTGATCGCGGCGGCCGGCCTGCTGCTGCTCGGCACGAGCCTGGCACGCGGCGGCTCGGTGGCCGACCTGCCGTTCGCCGGGCTGATGAGCCGGGCCTGGCACGCCTTCCTGCACGGCTGCGCCGCGCCCGAGCTGCTGGTCCGCGCGGTGCCGGACGCCCCGCGGCTGCGCTCGGCCCGCGCCGTGGCGGTGCTGCGGGGCGCGCTGCTGGCCGCGCCGGTGCTGATCCTGCTGGGCGTGCTCCTGGTGTCCGGCGACGCGGTGTTCGCCTCGTTCTTCGACGTGGACCTGGACCTCGACGTGGCCGACGTCATCGGGCACGTGTTCCTGACCGGGCTGGCCACCTGGGTGTGCCTGTGGCTGCTGCGGGTGGCGGGCGCCGAGCCCCCCGAGCCGCTGCCGCGGGTGTCCGCCCGGCTGGGGGCGGTCGAGGCGACCGTGGTGCTCGGCTCGGTGGTGGCACTGTTCGGGGCGTTCGCGGTGTCCCAGGCGGTTGCGGTGATCGGCGGTGACGACTACGTGCGGCGAACCACTGGGCTGACGTACGCGGAGTACGCCCGCTCGGGCTTCTTCCAGCTGCTCTGGGTCGCCGCGCTCACGGTGGCGACGCTGCTGCTCCTGCGGGCGTGCGTCGCGCGGGACGCGGCGCCACGCCGGTTCGCGGTGCTGTTCGGCGCGGTGTGCGCGCTGACGTTGCTCATCGTGGCGGTGGCGATCCGGCGGCTCGGGCTCTACCAGGAGACGTTCGGCCTGACCATGCTGCGCCTCTACTGCACGCTGTTCGCGGTCTGGATCGGCGTGGTGCTGGTGCTGCTGGCGGCCTGGCTGGTGCGGCCCTGGGCCCGGGCCTGGTTCCCGGCCGCGGCGGCCGGCGCCGGGCTCGCGCTGCTGCTGGGGCTGAACGTGGTGAACCCGGAGGCGCTGGTGGCGGCGACGAACCTGCAACGTGAGGCGGCGCTGCGTACGGACACCGGCTACGTGGCCGAGCTGTCCGAGGACGCGATCCCGACGATCGTGGAGCTGCTGCCGACGCTGGACGAGGAGGAGCGGGCCGCGCTGGTCCGGCGGATCTGCCGGGGCACGGCGCGCGACGACGACCGCTCGTGGATGACGTGGACGCTCTCGCACTCCCGCACCGAGGCCGCCCGCGCCGAGGCATGCGGCTGACGGCGGCCCGACCGGTGGCGCCCGGGGACCGGCCGACGCCGCGGCGCTCAGACCTTGCTCAGCGCCGCGGCCAGCGCCGGGTGCACGCGGGCGCGCAGCCGGGTGCCGGACTCCGTCTCCTCGGCGGAGAGCACGTGGCCCTCGGTGTAGACGCGGGAGAGCAGCGAGCCGTGCGCGTACGGCACCTCGACGTCGACCTCGACGTGGGGGCGCGGCAGCAGCTCCGCCACCCGCTCCATCAGGCCGCCGATGCCGGCGCCGGTGTGCGCGGAGACGAACACCGCGCCCGGGAGCAGGTGCCGCAGCCGGGCCAGGGACACCTCGTCGGTGGCGTCGATCTTGTTCACCACCAGCAGCTCGGGCGGCGGCGTGAGGTCGGTGCCGTCGGTGATCTCGCCGAGCACCTCGCGCACGGCCTTGATCTGCTCGTCCGGCATGGCGTCGGAGCCGTCCACGACGTGCAGCACGAGATCGGCCTCGAGGGTCTCCTCCAGGGTGGAGCGGAACGCCTCGACGAGCTGGTGCGGCAGGTGGCGCACGAAGCCGACGGTGTCGGTGAGCGTGAACCCGCGGCCGTCCGGGGTGGTGCTCCGCCGGGTGGTGGGGTCCAGGGTGGCGAACAGCGCGTCCTGGACCAGCACGCCGGCGCCGGTGAGCGCGTTGAGCAGGCTGGACTTGCCGGCGTTGGTGTAGCCGACGATCGCCACGGCGGGCACCTGGTTGGCGGTGCGGCGACCGCGCTTGGTGTCACGGACGGTGCGCATGGCCTCGATCTCGCGGCGCAGCTTGGAGATGCGCTTGTTGATCCGCCGGCGGTCCGTCTCCAGCTTGGTCTCGCCGGGGCCGCGCAGGCCCACGCCGCCGTTGCCTCCACCGGCGCGACCACCGGCCTGCCGGGACAGCGTCTCGCCCCAGCCGCGCAGCCGCGGCAGCAGGTACTGCAACTGGGCCAGCTCGACCTGCGCCTTGCCCTCCTTGGAGCGGGCGTGCTGGGCGAAGATGTCCAGGATGAGCGCGGTGCGGTCGATGACCTTGACCTTGAGCTTGCCCTCCAGCTGGCGGAGCTGGCCGGGCGACAGCTCGCCGTCGCAGACCACGGTGTCGGCTCCGGCGGCGAGCACGACGTCGCGCAGCTCGGTGACCTTGCCGGCGCCGATGTAGGTGGCCGGGTCGGGGCGGTTGCGCCGCTGCACCAGGCCCTCCAGGACCTCGGAGCCGGCGGTCTCGGCGAGCGCCGCCAGCTCGGCGAGCGAGGCCTCGACCTGGGCGGCGCTGCCCTCGGTCCAGACGCCGACGAGCACCACGCGCTCGAGCCGGAGTTGCCGGTACTCGACCTCGGTGACGTCGGAGAGTTCGGTGGAGAGCCCGGCCACCCGGCGCAGCGCCGTGCGGTCCTCGAGCTCCAGGTCGCCCCGCGACCCCTGGGTGAAATCGCTCAGTTCAGTCATACCTCGTCCATGGTGACACGGACCGCATCCCGTTTTCGTGCCGGAGATGCCGAATTCGGTGACATCGGGTGCATCGCGACGTAGACGCCGTGCATCGGCTGGTCGGCGCGGACCGGCCGGGAGGCGAAGTCGGTGAGCAACTCGAAGAGCCGCTGCCGGAACTCCGCCAGTTCCTCGGGGGGCAGGCGCAGCGCCAGCCGGCTCTGGTCGAGGTGCCGGAACCCGGCCACCGCGACCTCGCCGAGGAACGCCTCGAACATGGCCTGGGCGATCGCCGGCTCGTCCTCGCCCTCGGGGCCGTCCAGCGACCAGGAGAGCCCGGTGGCGCGGTACGGCTTCTCCCGGGAGCCCCGGGTGCCGCGGCGCACCGGCAGGGCCTGCAGGAAGCCGGTGTCCACGAGCTTGCGCACGTGGTGCAGCGTGGTGGCCGGATCACGGCCGAGGCGCCCGGCGATCTCCTTGTTGGTGAGCGCCTCGTGGAAGGTGAGCCGCAGGATGCGCAGCCGCACCGCGGACGCGAGCGCGGTGGCCTCCTCCTCGGTGGCCGGGCGCCGGGGCAGCAGGCCGGCGGGGGGCAGCGGCTCGTCGACGGGGTGCTCCGGTGCGCTCACGTGTCCAGCCTACGGGACGCAGGGCCAACTGATTGACATGTTCAAATCAGTGAGGGAGGCTGCCCGCCATGACCGACCGGGCCACGCCGTCGCTGTGGCGGCATCGCGACTTCATGCTGCTCTGGGCCGGCGAGACGGTGAGCCACGCCGGCACCGCCGTCGGCCGGATCGCGCTGCCGCTGCTGGCGGCCACCACGCTGGCCGCGACGCCGTTCGAGATGGGCCTGCTGACCGCCGCGGGCATGCTGGCGTTCCTGCTGGTGGGCCTGCAGGCCGGCGCCTGGCTGGACCGGGTGCCGCGGCGTCCGGTGATGCTCGCCGCCGACGTGGCACGCGGCCTGCTGGCGCTCACCGTGCCGCTGGCCTGGTGGGCGGGCGTGCTCACCCTCGCGCAGGTGCTGGTGGTGGCACTGCTGATCGGCGTGGCCACGGTGTTCTTCGACGTGGCGTACCAGTCGTACCTGCCGTCGCTGGTGGGGCGGCAGGTACTGGTCGACGGCAACAGCAAGCTGGAGTCCACCCGGGCGGTGTCCGAGGTGGCCGGCCCGCCGGTGGGTGGCGGCCTGGTGCAGTGGCTGGGCGCGGCGAACACCGTGCTGGCCGACGCGGTCGGCTACTTCGCCTCCGCCGCCGCGCTGGCCGCGATCCGCACCCCGGAGCCGCCGCCGGAGCCGGCCACGCACGCGCGGCTGCGCAGCCAGATCGCCGAGGGCCTGCGGTTCGTGGGGACGCACCCGCTGCTGCGGCCGATCGTGTCGTGCACCGCGACGTTCAACTTCTTCGGCAGTATCCAGGCGGCCGTGGTGGTGCTGTTCCTGGTGCGCGAGCTGGGGCTCTCGGCGGGCACGGTCGGGCTGCTGTTCGCCGCCGGCGGCATCGGCGGCGTGGTCGGCGCGATGATCGCCGGACGGGTCGGCCGGCTGGTCGGCCAGGCGCGCATCATCTGGCTGTCGGTGCTGGTCACCGCGCCGTTCGCGCTGCTCATCCCGCTCGGCGCGCCGGGCTGGCGGCTCGCGCTCATCGTGGTCGGCGAGATCGCGCTGGGCGTCGGGGTGGTCCTCTACAACGTCGCGCAGGTGAGCTTCCGGCAGGCCATCTGCCCGGACCGGCTGCTGGGGCGGATGAACGCCAGCGTGCGGTTCATCGTGTTCGGCACCGCGCCGCTCGGCGGCCTGGTGGGTGGCGTGCTGGGCGAGACGATCGGCGTGCACGGGGCGCTCTGGGTCGGCGTGGGCGGCGAGGTGCTGGCGGTGGCCTGGGTGCTGTTCTCGCCGCTGCGCACCATGCGGGACCTGCCGGAGGTCACCGACCAGGCCACGTCCGGTGAGCAGGAGCGGCCGGCGCCCGTGGGCTGAGCCGCGGCCGGGTCACCACCAGGCGGCGGAGAGCTCCCCCTCGGCGACGATCACGGCCGGGCCGGTGAGCCGCGTGGTGGCGGCGTCCACCTCGACGCGCAGCCGCCCGCCGCGGGTGTCCACGTCGAGCGCGCCGGTGTCGGCGCCCCGGGAGCGCAGCGCCGCGACGGCCGCCGCGACGGTGCCGGTGCCGCAGGAGCGGGTCTCCCCCACGCCGCGCTCGTGCACCCGCAGCGCCGTGGTGTCCGGGCCGGTGAAGCGCACGAACTCCACGTTGACGCCGTGCGGGAAGACCACCGGATCGTGGCCCGGCGGCACCGTGAGGTCGAGGCCGTCGAGGTCGATGTCCGTGACGCACGCCAGGTGCGGGTTGCCGACGTCCACGGCGAGGCCGGGAAAGGCGCGGCCCTCGACTGTGGCGGTGGAGGTGCCGGTGACGGTGGCGCGGCCCATGTCCACCGTGACGTCTCCGCCGTCGGACACGGTCACCGGCCGGTCACCGGCGCGCGTGCCGACCGTCAGGCGGCCGGGCCCGCACAGGCCGGACTCCACCAGGTAGCGGGCGAAGACCCGCACGCCGTTGCCGCACATCTCGGCGATCGAGCCGTCGGCGTTGCGATAGTCCATGAACCAGTCGGCCGCGGAGTCCCCGGCGGCCGGCACCACGCGCAGCACGCCGTCGGCGCCGAGGCCGCGGCGCCGGTCGCACAGCGCGCGCACCCGCTCGGCCGTGAGGTCCAGCGCGTCGTCCGGGTCGGGCAGCAGCACGAAGTCGTTCTGCGTGCCATGACCCTTGGCGAAGCGCACTCCCACCCGGCGAGCCTACGTCGTCGCCCGGGCGGCGGCGCTCGTGGCGCCGGTGGTGTCCGGGGTGTCCGTGGCCTCGGTCGCGGCGCGCAGGGCCGCCAGGACGCCGCCGCGGGTGCCGAGGACGGCCGGGTCGAGCCAGTGCACGCGGTGGTCGCGGCGGAACCAGGAGCGCTGGCGGCGGACGAAGCGGCGGGTCGCGCGGGCGGTCTCCTCGGCGGCCTCGTCGAGCGTGGTGTCGCCGGCGAGCGCGGCGATCACCTGGCGGTAGCCGAGCGCGGTGGACGCGGTGCGGCCCTCGGCCAGCCCACGGCCGAGCAGCGCGCGCACCTCGTCCACCAGGCCGGCCTCGAACATCCGGCGCACCCGCAGGTCCACCCGGGCGTCCAGCTCCGCGGTGTCACGGTCCAGGCCGAGGACCACGGTGCCGCGCCAGGCCGGTCCCTTGGCCGGGAGGAACGCGCTGAACGGGCGGCCGGTCACCGCCAGCACCTCCAGCGCCCGCACGATGCGACGGCCGTTGCCCGGCAGGATCGCGGCGGCGGCCACCGGATCGGCGCGGGTGAGCCGCTCGTGCAGCGCGGCCGGCCCGGCGGCGGCGAGCTCGGCCTCCAGCGCGGCGCGCACGGCCGGGTCCGTCCCGGGGAACTCCAGGTCGTCGAGCACGGCGGCCACGTAGAGCCCGGAGCCGCCGGCCAGGACGGGGGTGCGGCCGCGCGCGGCGATGTCCGCCACGGCGGCGCGGGCCGCCCGCTGGTAGGCCGCCACCGAGGCCGTCTCGGTGACCTCCAGGACGTCCAGCAGGTGGTGCGGGACGCCCCGGCGCTCCTCGGTGGTGAGCTTGGCCGTGCCGATGTCCATGCCCCGGTACAGCTGCATGGCGTCGGCGTTGACGATCTCACCGTCCAGGGCCAGGGCGAGCTCCACCGCGAGGTCCGACTTCCCGGTGGCGGTCGGCCCCACCACGGCGATCGGACGCGGCGTCACGGGAGGGCCCGCCAGAGCGCCACGTGGTACCCGACCCCGTACGGCGCCGCGTCGTAGTAGGAGGTGGCAGCCCAGCGGCGGCCCTCGGCGGCGCCGGCCAGCACCTGCCAGGCCGCCCGCCCGCCTGCTCCGAGTTCCTCGGCGAGCCCCGCGTCCAGCGCCGCCAGCGCGCCCGCGTCCGCCGAGGCCAGCGCCACGGCCACCGCCCGGTCGAAGTCCACGGCGCGCGCGTCCACCCGCCCCGCCCCCGGCACGTCGTGCGTCCGCGCGCCGTCGCCCAGGACCAGCAACGCCCGCTCCCCGTCCGCCGCCGCCAGCTCACGCCCCCGCGCCAGGCACGTGTCCGCCGGCCAGGAGGGCGGGACCACCTCACCCGTCACCACGGGACCGGCCGCCTGTTCGCTCAGCCAGGCGGCGACGAGCAGGGGCAGCGGGAGCCCGGGGTGGTCACCCGGAGGGCCCACGCCGAGCGTCACGGCCACGTCCACACCGTAACCGCGGAAACTGGCGCGTGCCCCGGACGGCACGGTCAGCGGACCGGCCGGGTCGGCGCCGACGGCGTGCCAGGGGCCCGGGCCCAGGCCACGTATTGCCTGCTGACAGGCCCGGCGCACCGGTTCGGCCTCGGCCGCGGCCGCGCCCATCAGCTCCGGGACGAGCAGCGGCGGATGCGGCACCACGGCGATCGATCGGATCACGCCGCGTGACGGTAGTAGGCGTTCCACCCGGTCTGAGTACCGGAGTGGCCGTTGACCTGTTTGAATTCGGCGTCACGGGGGGACCTGGCCGGTTCCCGCCGAGCGCATGGCCCGTTCCACCCCACGGGCGGGCCACCCGCACCGGGGTGCGGGTACGGACAGGAAGGCCGGCGATGACGGACCAACCGATGACCGAGCAGCAGACCGACCCGTCGAGGGTGGAGAACGGAGTGGCGCCCGGCACCGCCGGGTTCGTCGACCCCACGGGTGCGGCCGATGCGGCCGGCACCAACGGCGTGAGCGACTCGGGCAGCACCCAGCACTCCCCCGCGACCGGCGCAGCGGCACCGGATCCCGCGGCGGCCGCGCCGGCCGATCCCCTGAGCGCGCCGAGCCCCGCCGCCGACGCACCCGAGCCGGCCCCCGCCGCCGACGACGGCACCGGCACCGGCGCCGAGGTCACCGCGGACACCGATGACGCCGCGGACACCGGCACGGACCGCGGTGCGGACGCCAC
>DASWTI010000359.1:0-3470 GCA_036402215.1 Pseudonocardiaceae bacterium | reverse complement strand
GCCCCGTGCGCCCCCGGCTGCTGCCAACGCCCCTGACCACGGCTCCGGGCGGTGCGCCCGGGGGCGGGACGTGGCTAGTGCTGTTCGGCGCGGTCGTCGGTGAGGGCGCGGACGGCCTCCGCGACGGCGGCCAGGCGGGCGGTGCGGACGCACACGGCGAGCGGCCGCAGGGCGTCCATGCGGGCGGCCAGCTCCGAGGCGGACACGGCGGCGCCGTCCTCGGTGGCGGCGGCGTCCAGGATGGTGGCGACCTCGTCGGCCTGCTGCAGCACCCGCAGGGCCCGGCCAGGGGTGCCGGTCGGCCAGTCCAGCCGCGGCCGCCTGGCCAGCGTGTCCGCGATCTCCTGGCGCACGTCGGGCCGGTGCCGCGCGATGTCCATCTCGGCGAGCGTCGTGGCGGCCTCGCGCACGGCGCCGCGCAGCGCGTGCTCCGCCTCGGGCAGGCCGCCGGGCTCGATGCCACGGCCCACCGCCACCCGGTGCACCGTCCAGCGGAGGATGCCGTCGGCGATGCGCACCGGCACCACCGCGAGGTCCGCCTCCGGCAGCAGCACCGCCTGGCCGGCGCGCAACGCGTCGGAGCCGAAGGCCCGGTGGGTGGCCGCGGTCGGCGTGTGTCCCGGACGGCCGGAGCCCTCCGGCGGGGGAGCGACGGTGCCCCGCAGGTCGCCCGGCACCGGCAGCATCAGCCGCGCGGTGCTCGCCCCGGCGCGGCGCAGCGCGGCGAGCAGCATGGCCGGCGAGACCGGCACGGCCGTCGGCTCGGGCAGGTCGAGCACGACGGCGGTGTCCTCGTCCGCCGCCACCACCTCGTGCAGGCCGGCCCACGGCGCCAACGCGTCCAGGACGTCGTCCGCGGCCGCGGCGCCGTGCAGCCACGCCGAGGTCCACACCGTCATCGTCACGCTGGCACACGCCACGTCCGCGAGGGTAGAGGCAGGACGACGGCGTGGCACCGTCGGCCGTGCCCGTTTTCCGATTACGTTGTCCGCCCATGCGCTCCGTCGACTACGGCTCCGGTATCACCGACGGCCGGCATCCACGCCGGCGCGAGGTGCCCGTGCTACCCGCCGAGCCCGGCCTGGTGGTCGAGGACGCCGCGAGCGGCTTCTGCGGCGCGGTGCTGCGGTTCGACCGCGGGCCCGGCGGTGACGGCGTGGTCCTGGAGGACCGGCACGGCCGCACCCGGCTGTTCGCGCTGCGGCCCGCGGCCTTCCTGGTCGACGGCCGCCCGGTGACGCTGGTGCGCGCCGCGGCCCCGCCCCGGCCGGCCGCCCCGGCGCGCTCCGCCTCCGGCTCGGTGCGCGTCGAGGGTCACCGGGCGCGCACCGCCCGCGCGGCGCGGATCTGGGTGGAGGGCCTGCACGACGCCGAGCTGGTGGAGCGGGTGTGGGGCCACGACCTGCGCGTGGACGGCGTCGTCGTGGAGCCGCTGGACGGCATCGACCACCTCGCCGAGCGGATCGCGGAGTTCGGCCCCGGCCCGGGGCACCGGCTGGGCGTGCTCGTCGACCACCTGGTGGCCGGCTCCAAGGAGTCGCGCATCGTGGACGCCGCGCGGCACCCGCACGTCCTGGTCACCGGCCACCCCTACGTCGACGTCTGGCAGGCGGTGCGCCCGGCGGCGCTGCGCATCCCCGCCTGGCCGGTCGTGCCCCGCGGCACCCCGTGGAAGGAGGGCGTGTGCGCCGCCCTCGGCTGGGGCGAGCCGCCGGAGGCGTGGCGGCGCATCCTCGGCTCGGTGCGCGACTTCCGGGACCTGGAGACCCCGCTCATCGGCGCCGTGGAGCGGTTGATCGACTTCGTGACCGAGGAGTGACCGCCGCGCGCTCGTCCGATCGGCCGATCTGACACCATGAACCCATGGCGGCTCTGGTCTGGCTGATCGTGGGTCTGCTGCTCGTCGCCGCCGAGGTGCTGCTCGGCGACCTGACGCTCGTGCTGCTCGGCACGGCGGCGCTGGCCACCGCGGGCGTCGCGGTGTTCGACCCGCCGATCGTGGTCCAGGTGGCCGTGTTCGCCCTGGTGTCCCTGGGCCTGGTGACGCTGGCCCGGCCGGTGCTGCGCAAGCGCCTGCACGGCCGGACCAAGGAGATCACCACGAACACCGCCGCGCTGGTCGGCACCAAGGCCGTCGTGCTGGTCACCGTGGACGCCCACGGCGGCCAGGTGAAGCTGGCCGGCGAGGTGTGGTCGGCCCGGGCGTACGACGAGACGCAGACCCTGGAGCCGGGCCGCACGGTGACCGTCATGGAGATCTCCGGCGCCACCGCCGTGGTGTGGGCCGACGCGTAGGAAAGGCTGCTGGGTAGATGGAACTTCCGGTGCTGATCGTCCTGGCGGTCGTACTCCTGTTCGTGGTGATAGTGGTCGCCAAGTCCGTGCTCGTCATCCCGCAGGCCACGGCCGCGGTGATCGAACGCCTCGGCCGGTTCCGCACGGTGGCCGCGCCGGGCATGAACTTCCTGGCCCCGTTCCTGGACCGGGTGCGGGCCCGCATCGACCTGCGCGAGCAGGTGGTGTCCTTCCCGCCGCAGCCGGTGATCACCCAGGACAACCTCACGGTGTCCATCGACACGGTGGTGTACTTCCAGGTCACGGACCCGCAGGCGGCGGTGTACGAGATCAGCAACTACATCATCGGCGTCGAGCAGCTCACCACCACGACCCTGCGCAACGTCGTCGGCGGCATGAGCCTGGAGGAGACGCTCACCTCCCGGGACTCGATCAACGGCCAGCTGCGCGGCGTGCTCGACGAGGCCACCGGCCGCTGGGGCATCCGGGTCGCCCGGGTGGAGCTCAAGGCCATCGACCCGCCGCCCTCCATCCAGGACTCCATGGAGAAGCAGATGCGCGCCGACCGGGAGAAGCGCGCCGTCATCCTGACCGCCGAGGGCCAGCGCGAGGCGTCCATCAAGACCGCCGAGGGCCAGAAGCAGGCCCAGATCCTCGCCGCCGAGGGCGCCAAGCAGGCAGCCATCCTGGCCGGTGAGGCCGAGCGGCAGTCCCGCATCCTGCGGGCCCAGGGCGAGCGGGCCGCGCGCTACCTGCAGGCGCAGGGCCAGGCGAAGGCCATCGAGAAGGTGTTCGCCGCCATCAAGGCCGGCCGCCCGACGCCGGAGCTGCTGGCCTACCAGTACCTGCAGACGCTGCCGCAGATGGCGCAGGGCGACGCCAACAAGGTCTGGATCGTGCCCAGCGACTTCGGCAAGGCCCTGGAGGGCTTCGCCAAGATGCTCGGCGCCCCCGGCGAGGACGGCGTCTTCCGCTACCAGCCCTCGCCGGACGACCCGCCGCGCGCCGCCACCACGGACGACGACGAGGAGGTGGCCGACTGGTTCGACACCGCCTCCGACCCGGAGGTCGCCGCCGCCGTGCGCGCCGCCGAGGAGGTCGCCCGCAAGGAGGTGCCGTCGCTCGGCGAGCCGCCGCGCCCCGGCGGCCTGCCGCACGGCGCGGCCCGGCCCGGC
>DASWTI010000358.1:0-3205 GCA_036402215.1 Pseudonocardiaceae bacterium | reverse complement strand
GGCCGGGCGGCCGGGGCGGGCGTGCCGCTCGTGCTGGCCGGGGCGCTCGTCGCGGGGGCCACCGCCAGCATCCCGGGCGCCGCGCGGGAGATGCGGCACACCGCGGCGCGCGACTACGTGGAGAACGTGCGCGCCTCGCAGCGCCTGGAGCCGGGCCTCACGCTGTTCGACGCCCCGGTGCCGGCCGACGCCATGCTGCCGTTGTTCGGCGACAACGCGCTGGCCTCGCGGGCGCTGCACGGCCTCGGGCTGGGCTTCGACCGGCCCACCGGGGACCTGCGGATGCTCGACCCCACCGGCACGCCGCGCGCCGTCGCCCTGGTGGCCACCGTCCCCGCCGAGCGGCCGCCGGACAACGGCTGCGGCTACCCCGTGCGCCAGCAGGCTGTGCGCATCGAGTTCACCGAGGAGGTGCCGGACGGCCGCCTCGTGCTCCGCTTCGGCTACTTCTCCCAGCTCCCCGCGGAGGGCACGGTGTCCACGCCCACGCAGGACCTCCAGGTCCGCTTCCAGGCCGGGGCGCACGCCCTCTGGGTCGTGGTGGACGGGCCGTTCGACGAGGTGCTGGTGCGCGCCGAGGGCGCGGTGTGCGTGGTGGACGCCGTGGCCGGGCTGCCGCTGCCGTTGCAGGGCTGAGTGGCCGGGCCGGCGCCGGTCGCGCCGGGCTGAGTGGCCGGGCCGCCGCCGGTCGCCCAGGGTTGACCCGGCCGGTGGGCGCCGTGCGGGCGTAGGTTGACGGCCATGCGTGACGTCGACGTGGTGGTGGTCGGGCTCGGGCCGGGCGGTGAGGACCTGGCCGGGCGGCTGGCCACCGCCGGGCTGTCCGTGGTGGGCGTGGAGGCGCACCTCGTGGGCGGTGAGTGCCCGTACTACGCCTGCGTGCCGACCAAGATGATGGTCCGGGCCGCGCACACCCTGGCCGAGGCCCGGCGGGTGCGCGACCTCGCCGGCTCCGCCCAGGTGCGGGCCGACTGGGGCCCGGTGGCCGCCCGCATCCGCACCGAGGCCACCACCGACTGGGACGACACCATCGCGGTGGACCGCCTGCGCGGCAAGGGCGTCGAGGTCGTGCACGGCCGCGGCCGGCTCACCGGGCCACGCGAGGTCACGGTGACCACCGCCGACGGCGACGAGGTGTACCGGGCGCGCCGCGGCGTGGTGCTGAACCCCGGCACCGACCCCGCCGTGCCGCCGATCGACGGCCTGGCCGGCGCACCGTTCTGGACCAACCGCGACGCCGCCAGGGCCACCCAGGTGCCGGACTCCCTGGTGGTGCTCGGCGGCGGCCCGGTCGGCTGCGAGTTGGCCCAGGTGTTCGCCCGCTTCGGCGCCTCGGTCACCGTGGTGCAGAGCGCCGAGCGCCTGTTGCCGGCCGACGAGCCGGAGTCCGGCGACCTGATCGCCGAGGTGTTCGCCGCCGAGGGCATCACGGTCCGGCTCGGCGCCTCCGCCACCCGGGTCACCCACGAGCGGGACGCCTTCACCCTGGAGTTCGCCGACGGCGACCCGGTGACCGCCACCGGGCTGATCGTGGCCGCCGGCCGGCACACCGACCTGGCCGCGCTCGGCGTGGCCGCCATGGGCCTGGACGAGAACGCGCGCGGCATCAAGGTGGACCAGCAGATGCGCGCCGCCCCCGGGCTCTGGGCGATCGGCGACGTCACCGGTAACGGGGCCTTCACCCACATGTCCATGTACCAGGCGCGGATCGCGGCGGCCGACATCCTCGGCGACGACGACGCGGAGCTCGCCGACTACCGCGCGGTGCCACGGGTGACGTTCACCGACCCGGAGATCGGTTCGGTCGGCCTCACCGAGGAGCGGGCGCGGGCCGCCGGGCGCCGGGTGCGCGTCGGTATCGCGTCGATCGCCTCGGCCACCCGCGGCTGGATCCACGGCGCGGGCAACGAGGGCTTCGTCAAGCTCGTCGAGGACGCCGACCGCGGCGTGCTGCTCGGCGCCACCTCGGCCGGTCCGGTCGGCGGCGAGGTGCTGTCCGCGCTGGTCGTCGCCGTGCACGCCGAGGTGCCCACCCAGCGGCTGCGCCGGATGATCTACGCCTACCCGACGTTCCACCGGGCCGTCGAGAGCGCCCTGGCGGACCTGTCCTGAGCGCTGGCATGCTGGCCGGGTGGGCCTGCTGTTCGCGTTGACGCTGCCCGGCCTGGTGGTGCTGCTGATCGCGCTGGCCGCGGTGGAGCGGTTCGGCCGCTGGGCAGGTCGCGGGCGGCTGCCCTGGCTGCGGCGGGCCGACGGGGCCTCGGCCACCGGGTTCGACGAGCTGACCGCCGTCATGTACGCGGGCAAGCGGCTGGAGCTGGAGCAGCGGCGCACCGAGGTGGTGCTGCGGGACGCGCGGTACGACGGCGCCCCGCCGGACCCCGACGTCATCGTGCTGCGCCGCCGGTAAATCGGGTGCGGCGCGGCGGGTGCGGGCCTAGCGTCGTCGCCGTGAGTGGGTTCTTCGGCGTGGGCGCGTGCTTCGTGCGCCTGCGGACGCGCTGACGGCGGTCCCGGCTCCGTCCCGGACCGGCCGTCGACGACGCGTCCGTTGTCCGTCCCGGCACGCCCGCCCCCACCCTCGCCGCCCGTTCGTGGTCCGGTGGCGTCGCGGCGCGTGCCGACGCGCCGAAGCCGGGGTCCACCCGTGTCCGTACACCGTCCCGCCCCGAATCCGCCGGGGGTCCACCTGCTGTCCGCGCCGCACGTCGTGCGGCGGCTCGTCACCGCGTCCGGCGCCGGCCCGGGTGATCTCGTGCTCGACCTGGGTGCCGGGACCGGCGCCCTCACCGCGCCGCTCGCCGCCACCGGCGCCCGGGTGCTCGCCGTCGAGCGTGACCCGGCGTTCGTACGCCGGCTGCGCGCCCGCTTCGCCGACCGGCCCGAGGTCCGCGTGGTACCGGCCGACGTGCGGACGGTTCCGTTGCCGCGACGCGGGTTCGCCGTGGTGGCGAGCATCCCGTTCGGCGTCGGCAGCGCGCTGGTCGGGCGGCTGCTCGGCCACGGCAGCGCGCTCACCGCGGCCGAGCTGGTGGTGGAGTGGGGCTTCGCCCGCCGGCTCACCGCCGCCGTGCCGGCCACGGAGCGCGCCGCCTGGTGGCGGGCCCGCTACGAACTGCGGGTGCGGCACCGGGTGCCCGCGTCGAGCTTCACGCCGAGCCCGGCGGTGGACGCCGCGCACCTCGCGGTGCGGCCGGTGCCGCTG
>DASWTI010000357.1:0-11031 GCA_036402215.1 Pseudonocardiaceae bacterium | reverse complement strand
GATCCCGGCGACCGACCCCGCCAGGCACGACGGCGGGTGGCGGTGCCCGAACGCGCCGGCGATCAAGCGGCCGCCGCCGGGCGACGAACCGACCACGGCCAGCACGTTCAGCGCGAGCCGCTGCGAGCGGCGCGTCCCCAGCAGCGCCGCCACCACCCCGCGCAGCGGCTGATAGGTCCAGTCGGGCACTAGGACCACACGCCTTCCGCCATCGGCGGCCGCCAGCCGAGCACGGACTCCATCGCGCGCAGGCCGGCGCCGGCCGGGATCAGGCGGGCGGCGAGGCCGCGGGCCAGCACCGCCGGCGAGGACGACCACATGGTGACGGCGCCGATGCGGGCCGAGCGCCGGGCGATCGCCTGGGTCCGGGGCCGCCGCAACCGGTCGTAGCCGGCCAGTGCGGAGTCGACGTCCGGCGCCGCGCCCAGGCAGGCGCCCAGGGTGGCGGCGTCCTCCAGCGCCTGGCACGCGCCCTGGCCCAGGATCGGGTCCATCGGATGCGCCGCGTCGCCGAGCAGGACCGCCCTGCCGTGCACGTAGGTCGGCAGCGGCGGCAGGTCGTACACGTCGTGGCGGAGCAGCCGGTCCGGCGGCACGGCCGCCAGCAGGGCGGGGATCGGATCGGGCCAGTCGCCGAACCGGCGGAGCATTTCGGCGTACTCCCCGCCGGCCGCTTCGGCGCCGCCGACCGGCACGGCGGCGGCCCCGAAGCAGTAGAAGCGGCCGCCGGTCAGCCTCGTGAACCCCGCCCGCTCGCCCCGGCCCAGGTACACCGCACCGTCGGCCCGCAGCCGCGGCAGCGGCTCGCTGACCATGCGCCACGCGGTGCAGCCCACGTAGCGCGGCGCCGGCGAGTCCGGCCACCACTGCCGGCGCAGCTCGCTGTTCAACCCGGTCGCGGCCACCACCAGGTCCGCCCGGATGGTCTCCTCACCGTGCTCGACCACCGCGGTCGCGCCGTCCCGGCGCACGGCGTGCACCTCGCGCCCCGGCCGCAACACCTCGGCCGGCAGCGCGTCGACCAGGGTCCGCACCAGATCGGCCCGGTGGATCACCATGAGCGGCCGGCCGTGACGCCGCGCGATCTCGGCGTTGTCCAGTCGCAGGAGCCAGCGTCCGGCGCGGTCGCGCAGGCCGCCCCCGGTCTCCACCGCGGCCACCCCACCCACCGCGTCCGCCACCCCGAGCACTTCCAGGGCTCGCATGGCGTTCGGCCACAGCGACAGGCCCGCGCCGATCTCGGTGAACTCGCCGGCCCGTTCCAGCACAGTGACCCGCCAACCGAGCCGGTGCAACGCGATCGCCGCCGCCAGACCGCCGATGCCACCGCCCACCACCACCGCACTGCGTCCGGGCACCGGCCACACCCCCCTGAACAGGCAGCCTAGGCAACAATCGAGCGACCACCCAACGCTGCTGGAGACGCGCCGGCGCGAGGCCGGCTCCTCGCCGGCCGGTCACCGTCCGGGATGCGGCACGTCGCCCACCGCGCGTGACCAGCGGTTTTGCCTGGTCAGGGCTCCGTCGCTAGGATCTCCGGCGGAGGATTCGCATAGTGGCCTAGTGCGCACGATTGGAAATCGTGTTGGGGATGAAACCCCTCGCGGGTTCAAATCCCGCATCCTCCGCCAGCTGACCGGCACGAGCGCCCGGCACCGCTTCCCAGCGGGGCCGGGCGTTCGTCGTCAGGGTCGCGGCCGGGTCGGCGAGGTGGGCCGCGCCGGTGTGGCGCGGCCCGGGGCGAGGTCGGCCGGTGGGGTTACGGGCGGACCAGGGTCACTTCGCCGGAGCAGGTCACGCCGCCGGCGCTGGGGTACCAGCAGGTTCGGATGTATACCTTGCTGATGCCGCCGACGAGGTCGCTGCCGTCGAGGGTGAAGCCGAAGGGCACGGTGCCTTCGGAGGCGGTTCGGGTGGTGTCCCTGGCGTAGAGCGCCGTATTTCCGTGGTATGGCAGGAAATAGACCTGGGTGAGGCCGTCGCCGATGTCGTAGACGGTGCCCTGGACGCCGACGGAGCGGTTGTACCAGGTCAGGCCGCCTTGGGAGCCTGAGTACGAGGCGCCGTGGGACCAGGTGCTGGCCGCGATGGACTGGGCGACCGCTGGCTGGGCGCCGACGAGCGTGGCGAGGACCAGCAACGAGAAGGCCAGGGCGGCACTTCGAATGATTCTGCGCATGGACTGTCGATTCCCCCTATTGCGACTGGTGTCGCGACTCATGCGTACGAATTGACGACTCTCGACCCTAGGGCAGTGACTACACCATTGTCTTCCGCCGTTCGGGCTTTGTCGTCCGATATGTGTTCTTGTACTCAGTAGATGGATGGGCTTGTTCGGTGGTGTCCGGTGGTGGCCGGAGACGGGCCGGACACCGGGTCGTCGCTTCCTAGCATCCGGGCGCTCGACGGACGGGCGACCTGGGAGGT
The DNA here is from genome assembly GCA_036402215.1 of Pseudonocardiaceae bacterium. GTDB lineage: Bacteria > Actinomycetota > Actinomycetes > Mycobacteriales > Pseudonocardiaceae > DASXTS01. The sequence continues at coordinate 8,604 of DASWTI010000357.1, read as the reverse complement.
AGGGCATGGCACGACGACGATGGTGGGGGTTGGTGGTGGGGGCGGCGTTGGCGCTGCCGCTGCTGACCGTGCCGGCGGCGCAGGGGGCGGCCGATGGCGTGTACCTGGTGACGTTGCGGGACGGGGTGACGCCGCGGGATGCGGTGGTGGAGACGGCGAACGCGCTGACGAGCGAGCACGGCGGGGAGGTGCGGCAGACGTGGCGGGACGCGTTGCACGGGTTCTCGGCGACGTTGACCGCGGGTGCGGCGGCGAAGCTGGCGGCTGATCCGTCCGTGCTGACCGTCGAGGCGGACCAGCCGGTGCGGGCGACGCAGACGCAGCCGAATCCGCCGTCGTGGGGGTTGGACCGGGTGGACCAGCGGTTGCGGCCGCTGAACAACACGTACACCTATCCCAACAACGCGTCGCCGACGTGGACGTACGTGATCGACACGGGGATCGACCCGAACCATCCGGACTTCCGGGCGCCGGACGGCATCAACCGGGCGTGGGTCGGCTTCGATGCCTTTGGCGGCAACGGGATCGACTGCAACGGGCACGGCACGCACGTGGCGGGGACGATCGGCGGTTACTCGTACGGGGTGGCGAAGCGGACCTTCCTGGTCGGGGTGCGGGTGCTGAACTGCGGGGGCGGCGGGACCATCGAGTCGGTGGTCAGCGGCGTCAACTGGGTGACCGCGAACGCGCAGCGGCCGGCGTCGGCGAACATGAGCCTGGGCGGTGGGTTCAGCGCGACGCTGAACAACGCGGTGGCGTCGTCGATCGCGTCGGGCATCACGTACACGGTGGCGGCGGGGAACGAGAACCAGAACGCGTGCAACGTGTCGCCGGCGAGCGTGGCGACGGCGATCACGGTGGGCGCGACGGACGCGAACGACTCGCGGGCGACCGGGTTCTCGAACTGGGGGTCGTGCGTGGACGTGTTCGCGCCGGGCGTGAACATCACGTCGGCGTGGCCGGGTGGGGGCAGCAACACCATCTCCGGCACGTCGATGGCGGCGCCGCACGTCGCGGGCGTGGTCGCGATGTACCTGGTCTGGTACACGGGTGCGACGCCGGCGCAGGTGTCGAGCGTGATCACCTCGACGGCGACGCCGAACGTGGTGTCCAACGTGAACGGCTCGCCGAACCGGCTGCTGTACAACGCCGGGTTCTCCAACCCGACGCCGAACAACCCGCCGCAGGGCGCGGTCGAGGGCGCCAACCGGTACGGCACGATCCGCGGCTGGGCGCGTGACCCGGACGGCGTGGCCAACCCGTGCGTCGTGATGTTCTTCATCGGGGGGCCGATGGGCACCGGCACGCAGATCGGGCAGGCGACGGCGAACCTGCCGCGCGGCTCGTCCAACGACGGGTTCGCGTTCGTGCTGCCGGACCACCTGCGGGACGGGCAGCCGCGCAGCGTCTGGGTGCACGCGGTGGAGGGCAACGCCGGGCAGACGGCGCCGCTCGGCGGGTCGCCGATCACGGTGACCGCGCACCGGCCGCGCGCCGACGCGGACTTCGACGGCGACCGGCGCACCGACGTGTCGGTGTTCCGCCCGTCGACCGGTGACTGGTGGGTGCGGCCGTCGACCGTGACGCATTTCGGCCAGTCCGGCGACCTGCCGGTGTCCGGCGACTTCGACGGCGACGGGCGCTCCGACCCCGCGGTGTTCCGGCCCTCGGACGGTAGCTGGTACGTGCAGCGCAGCCAGGCCGGCTACTTGCAGGTGCCGTTCGGGATGTCCGGCGACGTGCCGGTGGCCGCCGACTACACCGGCGACGGGCGGGCGGACCTGGCGGTCTTCCGGCCGTCGGACGGCACGTGGTACGTCTGGCCGACGGACGGCTCTGCCTGGTTCGGCCTGCCGTTCGGCATCTCCACCGACCGCCCCGTACCCGGTGACCACGACGCCGACGGGCGGGCCGACGCGGCCGTCTTCCGGCCGTCGACCGGCACCTGGATCGTGTGGCGGTCCTCGGACCAGCGGGTGACCTACGAGCAGTGGGGCGTCGCCTCGGACGTGCTGGTCGCGGCCGACTACGACGGTGACGGCGCCACCGATCCCGCGGTCTTCCGGCCGTCGGAGGGCACCTGGTACCTGCGGCTCAGCCTGACCCGGTCGACCCGGGTGGTGCAGTGGGGCCTGGGCACCGACGTGCCGGTGGCCGGCGACCACGACGGTGACGGCCGGGCGGACCTCGCCACCTTCCGCGCCGGCTCGAACGGTCAGTGGTCGATCCTGCGCTCCGGCGGCGGCGAGGAGTACCACTCCTTCGGTCAGGTCGGCGACATTCCGGTCCCCGGTATGCCGCGCTGACGAGTCTCGGGCCGCCCGATCCTCACGCACCGGGGTCGGGCGGCCCGGCCTTTGCTCTGAGTACTCACTCGGAAGGGGGGCGCCGGTCGGGGATTCGTCGTGGAGGGCGGCAGGGTGGTGGGTTCGGTCAGGGGCCCCCACCCATCCCTAGCCCCCGCCCACCCAGGGGATTCGGGAACTGTACGGGCGGGGTCCGACAGTTTCGGGGTGGTCACGTGGAGCTGTCCACAGGGGGTGTGGGGGGTGGGAGGCCGAGGCTGGCGTACGCGGCGTCGGCCTCCGCGCGGTGGATGGCAGCTTCTGCCGGGTGGGCGGCGGCGTGGTGGGAGTGGGCGAGGCCGTCGAGGGACTGGGCGCGGCGGTGGCGGTCGCCGGTGGTGGTGGCGAGGGTGAGTGCTTCCGTGAAGTGCGCGATGGCGTCGTGGGGGCGGGCCAGGGCGAGGAGGGCGTGGCCGAGGCCGATCAGGGCCATGGTCTCGACGCTGCGGTCGCCGATGGCCCGGGCGGCGGCCAGGGAGCGGGTCTGGTGGTCCAGTGCTTGGCGGGGAGCGCCGGTGTGCAGGTGGAAGGTTCCGAGGTAACTCAGCGCCTCGGCGCCGGCGGCGCGGTCGCCGGCGGACTCGGCGATGGTGAGAGCCGAGTGCAGGTGGGGGCCGGCGTCGGGGTGGCCGAGGCGGGTGAGGACGGCGCCGAGGCTGGCGAGCATGCGGCCCTCGGCGGCGCGGTCACCGGCGGCGCGGACCAGGACGAGGCCCTCGTGGTGGCGGCGGACGGCGGCGTCGAGGCGGCCGAGGAGGGCGTTGACGTGGGCCAGGTTGCCGAGCGCCTCGCCCTCGCCGGTGCGGTCGCCGACGGCGCGGGCCAGGTCGAGGGCCTGCTCGAAGTGCGCGACGGCGACCGGGTAGCGGCCGAGCTCGGCGTTGACGATGCCGAGGTTGCCGAGGGCCTTGCCGGCGCTGGCCCGGTTGCCGGTACGGCGGTAGACGGCGAGGGCCTCGGCGAAGTACCGGCCGGCGTCGTCGAAGCGGCCGAGGCGGGCGTGCACGATGGCCAGGCTGTTCATGGCGCCGGCGGAGCGATCGGGTTGGTCGGCCCAGGCGCCGGCGGCGAGCGCGCGGGTCAGGTGGTCGATGGCCTGGTCGAAGTTGCCGACGCGGCTGTGCACGCGGCCCAGTTCGCCGAGCGCGGCGGCCTCGGCGGCGGCGTCACCGGCGTCGGCGGCGGCGCGGCGGGCGCGTTCGTGCAGGGCGAGGGCGGCGACGTGGTGGCCGCCGCTGTCCAGGTACCGCCAGAGGATGGCGGACAGCGCGCCGGCCTGCGCGGGCCGGGACTCGGCGACGGCGACCAGGTTCGGCAGCTCGTCGTCCAGCCAGCGCAGCGCCGCCTCGGAGGTGGCGAAGAGAGCCGGCGAGGGTGCGGGCGACGGCGAGGGCGTGTGGAGGGTGACCACCGCCGCCTCTGCCGTCGTCACCTGGTGGGCGATGAAACGGTCGACGGCGGCCAGGTCGTCGGGGCCGGCGAGCTCGGCGGCGTAGGCGCGGAGCAGGTCGTGCAGGTCGTACCGGCCGGGGCGCGGGGTGCCGAGCAGGTGGGCGCGGACCAGCTCGTCGAGCGGCGGCGACGGGACGAGCACGGCGGCGGCCGCGGCGTCGACGTCGGGGCCGGGTTGCGCGCCGAGGCGGCGGAAGAGGCGCGCGGCCTCGGGTGACAGGTGCCGGTAGGACCAGCCGAAGATCTCCCGCGCGGCCGTCTCCGGGTCGCCGTCGGCGTCGAAGAGATCGAGCGGCCGGGCACCCAGCTCGGCGACCAGTGACTCCAGCGGCACCGCCGGCCGCGCGGTGGCCAGCTCGGCGGCCATCCGCAACGCCAGCGGCAGCCGGGCACAGCGCTCGGCCAGCGCGGCCACGGCGTCCGGCGACGCGGATGCCCGCGGCCCGATCAACCGGCGCAGCAACGCGACCGCCTCCGCGGCCGACAGCAGGTCCAGCGACACCCGGTGCGCGCCGTCGCGGGCGACCAGGCCGGTCAGCCGGTCGCGGCTGGTCACCAGCACGACGCAGGACGCGGCGCCGGGCAGCAGCGGCCGCACCTGGCCGGCCGATCGGGCGTTGTCCAGCACCACCAGCAGCCGCCGCCCGGCCAGCAGGCTGCGGTAGCGGGCGGAGAGCTCGGCCAGGTCCGTCGGCAGCTCGGCGGCCGGCACGCCGAGCGCGCGCAGGAACCGGGCCAGCACCGCCTCCGGCGCCACCGGTCGCTCCGGGCCGTAGCCGCGCAGGTCGGCGTGCAGGCAGCCGTCCGGGAACCGGTCCGCGGCGCCGTGCGCCCAGCGCAGCGCCAGCGCCGTCTTGCCCACCCCGGCCGTCCCGGACACCGCGCTGATCACCACCGCGCCGCCGCTGCCGTCGGCCAGCGCGTCCAGCACCGCCAGCTGCTCCTCGCGTCCGGTGAACGCGGTGGCCAGTCGCGGCAGCTCCCAGGGTCGCGCGACCGGCGCCGTAGGGGTCCGCCGCCCGTCCTCCACCCGGTCCCGCGCGGTGGCCAGCGCGCCCACCTCGGCCGGCGTCGCGCCGAGCAGCCCGACCAGCACGTCGAAGCGGTCGGTGGGCGGCAGCGTCTTGCCGGCGAAGTAGTCGCCGATCATGCTGTGCGCCCACCCGGTGCGCGCGGCCAGCTCGCGGTAGGTGAGCTGGCTGTCGCCGCGCAGCCGGGCGTCACGCCGCCGCAGCCGGCGCAGCACCTCGGCCAGCTCGGCCAGCGTCCGCACCGAGCCGAGGTCGCCGAGCTCCACGAAGCGGCATTGAACCACCACCGCTGTCCGGTGGTGTCCGGTTCCGGGACCCGCGCGGCGGGAGGCGCGGCACCATCTGGCGACGCGCGCGGGCGACGGAGGTGCGGGATGCGGGTCCGGATGCTGGTGGTGACCACGGCGGTGCTGGTCGCCGGTTGGCCGGGAGCGGCGACGGCCGTCCCGCCGCCGGTCGCGCCACCCCCGGTGGCCGACTTCGACGGCAACGGCTGCGACGACGTGGCGGTCTGGTCGCCGAGCACCGGCAGCTGGACGGTCGGCGCCTGCTTCGGCCGTCCGCCGAAGGGCGGTTGGGTCTACGGCCAGACCCTGCACGGCGACGGCATCGAAACGGTGCCCGCCGACTACGACGGCGACGGCCGCACCGACCTGGCGGTGTTCGACCGCGGCTCCGGCAGCTGGGCCTGGCGGTCCAGTGACACCGGCGCGCACCACCACGAGTGGTTCGGCAGCGCCGGCGACCGGCCGGTGCCGGCCGACTACGACGGCGACGGGCGGGCGGACCTCGCGGTCTGGCGGCCGTCCGACGGCCTCTGGTACGTGCGATCCGGGAACGGCTTCACCGGGGTGCCGTTCGGCCGGGCCGGCGACCTGCCGGTGGTGGCGGACTTCGACGGCGACGGGCGCGCCGACCCCGCGGTGTTCCGGCCGGCCGTGCGCACCTGGATGGTGCTGCGCTCGTCGGACGGCGCGGTGACCTACGAGCCGTTCGGGCTGGCCGACGACGTGCTGGTGCCGGCCGACTACGACGGCGACGGGCGGGCGGACGTCGCGGTGTTCCGGCCGTCGACCGGCTGGTGGTGGATCCTGCGCAGCGGCGGGGACGGGCTGCTCGCGTTCCCGTGGGGTCAGCGCGACGACGTGCCGGTGCCGGCCGACTACGACGGAGACGGGCGCGCCGACCCGGCGGTGTACCGGCGCGGGGCATGGCTGCTGCCCGGTCACGACGAGCTCTGGCTGGGCGGCCCGGACGAGGTGCCGGTGCTGGCCGGTTAATCCGCGCGCGACGGACGGCGGACGCTGTTACGGTCGAGCGGCAGGCCGACCGAGGAGGCAGACATGGGCGGGACCGACGAGCGCTCCGGGTGATCCCGGGGCTCCGCGTCCAGTCCGTTCACCGCCCGTATCCGGGCGGCGCCCCCGAAGGCCTGCCTCATGTCCGACGCCTCCGTCGTCTGCTCCGCGCTCTCCTTCTCCTGGCCCGACAGCACCCCCGTCTTCCGGGACCTCTCCTTCGCCGCCGGCCCCGGCCGCACCGGCCTGGTGGCGCCCAACGGCGCCGGCAAGAGCACCCTGCTGCGTCTGATCACCGGTTCGCTCACGCCGTCCGCCGGCTCGATCCGCGCCGACGGAGTGGTCGGGTACCTGCCGCAGACCCTGCCGTTCACCGACGACCTGACGGTGGCCGAGGTGCTGGGCGTCGCCCCGGTGCTGGCCGCGCTGGCCGCCATCGAGTCCGGCGACGCGTCCGAGCGGCACTTCACCACCGTCGGCCAGTCCTGGGACGCCGAGCAGCGTTGCCGCGCGTCCCTGGACCGGCTCGGCCTCGGTGACCTCGCGATGGACCGCCCGCTCGGCACGCTCAGCGGCGGCGAGGTGATGTCGCTCGGGCTGGCCGCGCAGCTGTTGCGGCGCCCCGACGTGCTGCTGCTGGACGAGCCGACCAACAACCTGGACCGGGACGCCCGCGAGCGCCTGTACGCGGTGCTCGACGACTGGACCGGGTGCCTGGTGGTGGCCGCGCACGACCGCGAGCTGCTGGACCGGATGGACCGCATCGCCGAGTTGGAACGCGGCGAGCTGCGGTGGTACGGCGGCAACTTCACCGCGTACGAGGAGGCGGTGACCGCCGAGCGCGAGGTCACCGAGCGGGCCGTTCGCGGCGCCGAGCTGGAGCTGCGCCGGGAGAAGCGGGAACGGCAGCAGGCCCGGGAGCGCGCCGCCCGCCGCGCCGGCGTCGGCGCCCGTAAGGCCGCCGAGGGCGGCATCCCCCGGATCGTCGTCGGCACCCTCAAGCGCCGCGCCGAGGAATCCGCCGGCCGCGCCGACGAGGTGCACGCCGCCCGGGTCAGCGCCGCCCGCACCCGCCTCGACGACGCCGAGTCCGCCCTGCGCGACGGCCGCCGCATCGTCGTCGCGCTGCCCCGCACCGTGGTGCCGGCCGGGACCACGGTCTTCAGCGGCTCCGGGCTCAGCGCCGGCCCGCTCTTCACCGACGTGTCACTGGTCGTCCGCGGCCCCGAGCGGATCGCGCTGACCGGGCCCAACGGCAGCGGCAAGTCCACGCTGCTGCGCCGGGTGCACGCCCTGACCCCGCGGTCGGCCTACCTGTCCCAGCGCCTCGACCTGCTGGACGACTCGCGCTCCGTCCTGGACAACCTGGTGACCTTCGCCCCCGACCTGTCGGTGACCGAGCGGATGCACCTGCTGGCCCGCTTCCTGTTCACCGGCAAGGCCGTGCACCTGCCCATCGGCGCCCTCTCCGGCGGCGAACGCCTCCGCGCCACCCTCGCCTGCGTCCTCTTCGCCTCGCCGCCACCGCGGCTGCTGCTGCTGGACGAGCCGACGAACAACCTCGACCTGGTCAGCGTGGCGCAGCTGGTCTCCGCGCTGGCCGCCTACCGCGGCGCCTTCATCGTGGTCAGCCACGACGAACGCTTCCTCGGGGACCTCGCCCCCACCCGCCACCTCCACCTCGCCGACGGCACCCTGACGGACGTCCCGCTGTGATCCCGGGCGGCGTCAGCCCGGGCGGTGGCGCAGGAAGGTGAGGACGGCGGTGACGCGGCGGTGGCGGTGGGCGTCGTCCGGGGGGAGGTGGAGTTTGGTGAAGATGGCGTTGACGTGCTTCTCGACGGTGGAGGCGGAGAGGTGCAGGTGATGGGCGATGGCCTGGTTGGTGCGGCCGGATGCCATGGCGTGCAGGACGTCCAGCTCCCGGGGACTGAGGGCGGAGAGGGTGTCGCGGCGGTGGGCGACGAGGAGTTCGACGATGCGGGGGTCGACGACGGAGCCGCCGGTGGCGACGGTGCGCAGGGCGTCGACGAGTTGCCCGACGTCGGCGATGCGGTCCTTGAGGAGGTAGGCGAGGCCGTCGCTGCCGTCGCGGAAGAGCTCGGCGGCCCAGGTGGGGTCGGCGTGCTGGGAGAGGGCGACGACGCCGGGGCCGAGGGCGCGGACGGCGTGGACGGCGGTGAGGCCGCCCGTCTCGCCGGGGGGCATGCGGAGGTCGGTCAGCACCGCGTCCGGCGAGGAGGCACGAACCACGGTCAGCAGGTCGTCGGCGTCGGCGGCTTCTCCGACGACGGTGACGGCGCCGGTGTCGGCCAGCAGGCGGGTGATGCCCTGCCGGAGCAGGAAGTGGTCATCGGCGACCACGACGCGCAGGGTCACAGCGGCCGGGCCGGGATGCGGGCGTGCACGGTGGTGCCGCCGGCCGGGCCGGGACCGACGACGACCACGCCACCGGCGGCGCGGGCGCGGGCCAGCAGG
>DASWTI010000356.1:0-7900 GCA_036402215.1 Pseudonocardiaceae bacterium | reverse complement strand
GTCCGCCGCCGGCCGCGCGCGCAGCCGCCGGCCGCGCAGCGCGCGCTGGGCCTCGGTGAGCCCGGCGGCGCCGAGCAGGTCACTCATCGCCGCCCCCGTTCGGCGTGCCGAGCACGTCGGCCACCTCGTCGCCGTGCGCCTCGCGCACCGCGTCCACGGTGCGCGCCGCCAGCTCGGCCAGCGAGCGGGCGCCCAGCACGGTGGCGAGCGACAGGTCGATGCCCAGCTCGTCGCCCAGCCGGAACGCGAGCTGCGTCGCGGTGAGCGAGTTGCCGCCGAGCGCGGTGAACCCGTCGTGCACGTCCACCTCGGTGAGCCCCAGCATGTCCCGCCAGGCCGCGGCCAGCAGCTGCTCCATGGGGGTGCGCGGGGGCGTCGCCGCGCGCCGGGCCGAGCGGTCGCCACGCGGGTCCGGGAGCTGCTTGCGGTCGACCTTGCCGTTGGCGTTGAGCGGCACCGCGTCGATCGGCACCACGGTGCCCGGCACCAGGTACGCCGGCAGCCGCCGTGCCAGGTGGTCCAGCAGTTCGCCGGGCCCGGCGTCGCCGTTGGGCACGTAGTACGCCACCAGCCGCTGCGTGGCGCGGTCGGCGCCGACCACCGCGGCCACCGCGGCGGTGACCGCCGGGTGTTCGGCGAGCGTCATCTCGATCTCGCCCAGCTCCACCCGGTAGCCGTTGACCTTGACCTGCTCGTCCACCCGGCCGAGGAAGTCCAGCCGGCCGTCCGGCAGCCAGCGGCCCAGGTCGCCGGTGCGGTACATCCGCGCGCCGTCGCCCGCGGCGAACGGGTCCGGCAGGAAGCGCTCCGCGGTCAGCCCGGGGCGGCCGGCGTAGCCGCGGACCACGCAGTCGCCGCCGATGTACAGCTCGCCGGGCACCCCCACCGGCGCCGGGTTCAGCGCCGCGTCCAGCACGTACATGGTGGTGTTCGGGATGGCCCGGCCGATCGGCAGCAGGTCGCGGTCGGCGGGGATCGGCGCGTCGCCGGTGTCGTACACCGTGTTGCCGACCGAGGCCTCCGTCGGCCCGTACTCGTTGAGTACCGGCGTCGTGGTGTCCAGCCGCCGCCAGGCCGCCAGGTTCCGCCCGGGGAAGGCGTCCGCGCCCACCGCGAGCGTGCCGGCCAGCGAACTCGCCTGCCGCGGCCCGAGCACCTGGGACAGCACGTCCAGGTGCCCCGGTGTCAGCTTGATGAAGCTGAACGGCGCCAGCTCCGCGAGCCGCCGCGCCAGCCCCGTCAGGTCCAGCGACTCCGGCAGCACGCACACCCGCTGGCCCATGATCAGCGGCGTGTAGAGGTTCGGCACGATCATGTCGAACGCGAACGAGGAGAACACCGGGGCGCCGCCGTCACCGCGGGCCGCGTAGCCCTCGCGGGCCCAGCACAGGTAGTTGACCAGGCCGGAGTGCGGCACCTGGACGCCCTTCGGCCGCCCTGTCGAGCCCGACGTGTAGATGACGTACGCGAGGTTCGCCGGGGTGCTGGTGCGGCCGAGGTCGTGCGCCGGCAGCGCCGCCACCGCGGCCGCCGTGGCCGGCTCGTCGGTGGCCACCACGGCCCAGTCGCCGGCCGGCACCCGCCCGGCGAGCGCGGCCCTGGTGAGCACCAGCTCGGCACCCGCGTCGGTCAGCAGGAAGCGCAGCCGGTCCGCGGGGTACGACGGGTCCAGCGGCAGGTACGCCGCGCCGGACCGCAGAACCCCGAGCAGCGTCACCACCAGCTCGGCGTCGCGCTCCACGCACACGCCCACCACGCGCTCCGGGCCGGCGCCCAGCGCCCGCAGGTGCCGGGCCAGCCGGTTGGCCCGTGCGTCCAGCTCGGCGTACGTGAGCCGCACGTGGTCGTCCTGCACGGCGAGCGCGTCCGGGGTCCGCGCGGCCTGCTCGGCGATCAGCTCGTGCACCGTGCGGTCCACCGGGTAGTCGCGCGCCGGGCCGTTCCAGTCCACCAGCATCCGCCGCCGCTCCGCGGTGCCGAGCGGGGAGAACTCGTCGTGCCGGTCCTCGCCGGCCACCATGGCGTTCAGCACCGCCAGGTAGTAGGCGCGGATCGCCTCGGCCTGCGCGTCCGACAGCTTCTCCGTGTAGTAGTCCAGCCGCAGCAACAACTGCGAGGAGCGCGGGTTGCGCAGGAAGCCCGTGGACAGTGAGTAGTTCGTCGGCTCGGCGCGGTACTCGGTGGTCGACTCGATGCGGTTGTCCAGGATCTCCACGTCGCCGCCGATGACGTCCTGCATCACGTGGAAGTGGTTGTAGAGGAACGTGTTGTCGAACAGCTGCCCGCCGCCGAGGTCCCACTGCAACCGGGCCAGCGGGTAGCGCCGGTACGGCAGCAGGTCCTCCTCGGCGCGGAACACCCGGCGCACCAGGTCCGACCAGGTGCCGCCGGCCACGTCCACCCGGATCGGCGGCACGTTGAGGAACATGCCGCGCACCTCGGTGGCGTCCACGTCCTCCGGCCGGCCGTGCGCGGTCAGGCCGGTGACCACGTCGGTGTCGCCGGTCAGCAGGCTCATCACCTTGAGGTGCGCGGCGAGCAGCACGCTCTTGAACGGCGTGCCGGACTTCGCGGCCAGCGTCACCAGCGCGTCGCACAGCTCCACCGGGACCAGCGCCTCCAGCGAGCGGTGCGTCGCCGTGCGGGTGGACGTGAAGCGCCACTGCCGCACGTCGCCCTCGGTCTCGCCGCCGACCGCCGAGTCGTAGTCCTCGGCGCTCGCCAGGTCGGTGCCGGTGCCCGGCCAGGTCGGCAGCGTCACCGGCGTGTACCCGGCGAGCGTGTCGTGCCAGTACTGCTTGTCCTCGTCCGAGGAGATGGCGCGGCGCTCCAGCTCGATGAAGTCGCGGAACTGCGACGTGGGCGGCGGCTCCGGCGCGGCCGACGGGTCGTCCAGCAGCCGCAGGTACCGGCGCAGCACCTCGGCCTGCGTGGAGAACAGGCTCCAGCCGTCGAAGATCGCGTGGTGCTCGGTGACCGTCCACTGGAACGTGGCGTCGGTCCGGCGGTGCAGCAGGTAGCGCAGGAACGGCGGGTCGTCCAGCTCGAACGGCCGGTGCCGCTCGGCGTGCAGCACGTCCAGCAGCGCCCGCTCCTGCTCGGCCTCGGACAGGTGCCGCAGGTCGTGGTGCTCCACCGGCAGCGTCGCCGTCGGCCGCACCAGCTGCATGGGCTCGCTGTACCGCGTCAGGTCGAACTCGGTGCGCAGGATCGGGTGCCGCTCCACCACGTCGTGCACGGCCCGGTCGAACAGCGCGGCGTCGTACGGCGCGCGCAGGTGGAAGCTGTTCACGTTGTGGTACGGCAGGTTCTCCGGGTCCAGCCGCATGTGGAAGACCATCCCGGCCTGCAGCACGGACATCGGGTAGGCGTCCACCAGCCCCTCGGGCAGCGCCGCCCGGTCCCGCTCGGACACCAGGGAGAACGGCTCGCGCACCGTCGCGGTGACCGCGACCTCGCGGGTGCCGCCGGCCAGCTCGGCGATCGTGGGCGTGCGGAACAGGTCGCGCAGGGTGAACTCCAGGCCGCGGCTCTTGGCCAGGCCCAGCACCTGCAGGCTGCGGATGGAGTCGCCGCCCAGGTCGAAGAAGCTGTCGTGCACGCCGACCCGGTCGACGTCCAGCACCTCGGCCCACACCTCGGCGAGCCGCCGCTCCACCGGCGTGCGCGGCTCCACCAGGCCACCGGCCAGCTCCGGCCGGTGCCGCTGCGGCTCGGGCAGCGCGCGGCGGTCCACCTTGCCGTTGGCGGTCACCGGCAGCTCGTCCAGGAACACCACGACGCCGGGCACCATGTAGTCCGGCAGCCGCTCCGCGAGCCAGCCGCGCAGCTCGTCCACGGCGAGCGCGCCGTCGGCCACCACGTACGCCACCAGCCGTGCCGAGCGGCCGCCGTCGCGTCGCGCCGCCACCGCGGCGGCGCGCACCAGCGGGTGACCGCCGAGCACCGTCTCGATCTCGCCCAGCTCGATGCGGAAGCCGCGCACCTTCACCTGGTCGTCGTTGCGCCCCAGGTACTCCAGCTCGCCGTGCACCGTGTAGCGGCCGACGTCGCCGGTGCGGTACAGCCGCCCGCCGCGGCCGCCGAACGGGTCCGGCACGAAGCGCTCCGCGGTGAGCCCCGGCCGCCCCAGGTAGCCGCGGGCCAGGCCGGCGCCGCCGACGTACAGCTCGCCCGGCACGCCGACCGGGGCGATGCTGCCCCAGCGGTCCAGCACGTACACCTGCAGGTCGCGGATCGGCACGCCGATCGGGCCGGCCTCGCCGGCCACGTCGCCCGCCAGCAGCGGCCGGTACGTCACGTGCACCGTGGTCTCGGTGATGCCGTACATGTTCACCAGCCGGGGCGCGGTGTCGCCGTGCCGGGCGAACCAGCGGGCCACGCTCGGCAGGTCCAGCGCCTCGCCGCCGAACACCACGACGCGCAGCCGCAGCGGCTCCGCGTCGCCGGCCGCGGCGTCCGCCTCCTCCAGGTGCCGGAACGCCGACGGCGTCTGGTTGAGCACCGTCACGCCCTCCGCGGCCAGCAGCGCCCGGAAGTCCGCCGGGGCCCGGCTCACCGCGTGCGGCACCACGACCAGCCGGCCGCCGGTGCACAGCGCGCCCCACACCTCCCACACCGAGAAGTCGAACGCGTACGAGTGGAACAGCGTCCACACGTCCTCGCGGCCGAACCCGAACCAGCCGTCGGTCGCGCTCAGCAGCCGCGCCACGTTGCGGTGCGGCACGCCCACGCCCTTCGGCGTCCCGGTCGAGCCCGACGTGTAGATGACGTAGGCGAGACGCCCGGCGGGCACCTCGCCGGCCGGTGGCGCGGCGGCCTCGGCGGCGTCCGTGCCGAGCACCGTCCACGGGCCGTCCGGCACCCGGGCCGCGTCCTGCGCCACGACCACGGCGGCACCCGCGTCGGACAGCAGGAAGCGCAGCCGCTCCGCCGGGTACACCGGGTCCACCGGCAGGTAGGCGCCGCCCGCCTTGAGCACGGCCAGCAGCGCGATCACCAGCTCCGGCCCGCGCTCGGCGCACACGCCGACGATCGCCTCGTCGCGCACGCCGGCCGCGCGCAGCTCGTGCGCCAGCCCGTTGGCCCGCCGGTCCAGCTCGGCGTACGTGAGGTGGGTGCCCTCGCAGGTGAGCGCCACGGCGTCCGGGGTGCGCGCCGCCCAGGCCGCCACCTGCTCGTGGATCGCCGGCTCACCGGGATGCTCCTCGGCGTGCCAGGTGGGCGTGAGGATGCGCCGGTCGGCGTCGGACAGCAGGTCCACCTCGCCGATCCGCGCCCCGGGGTCGCGCACCAGGCCGTGCAGCAGCCGCCCGTAGTGCTCGGCCATCCGCGCCACCGTGGCCGGGTCGAACAGCCCGGTGTCGTACTCGACCTCCACGTGCATCGCCGGGTCGTCCTCGCCGGCCCGCACCGACCACGTCAGGTCGAACTTCGCGGTGCCGCGCTCCACGTACACCGGGGTCAGCCGGGCCGCGCCGAGCCGGTGCGCCACGGCCCGCTCCTCGCGCAGCCCGAACACCACCTGGGTGACGGGGGAGTGGCTCAGGTCGCGCTCGATGCCCAGCTCGTCCACCAGGCGCTCGAACGGCAGCTCGGCGTTGTCGTACGCCTCGGCGGCGGTGGCCCGCACCCGGTCCAGCAGCTCGGCGAACGACGGGTTGCCGGACAGGTCGGTGCGTAGCGCCACGGTGTTCACCAGCAGGCCGATCAGCGGCTCCAGCTCGGTGCGGCCGCGGGTGGCGACCGGCGTGCCGATCACCACGTCCTCCTGGCCGCCGTAGCGCGCCAGCAGCGTGCCGAACGCGGCGAGCAGCACCAGGAACGGCGTGGTGCCGCGCTCCCTGGCCAGCTCGCGCACCGCGTCCGCGGTGTGCGCCGGCACGGTGAACGTGTGGGTGCGGCCGGTGAACGCCCGGGTGGCCGGCCGCGGGCGGTCCACCGGCAGGTCGAGCACGGCCGGTGCCCCGGCCAGCCGCTCCCGCCAGTACGCGGCCTGCCCGGCCAGCTCACCGGCGTCCCAGCGGTCGCGCTCCCAGGCGGCGACGTCGCGGTACTGCACGGCAGGGCGCCGGGTGGCGGGCTCGCGGCCCTCGCGCACCGCGCGGTACGCCTCGTCCAGCTCGGCCAGCAGCAGGTCCATCGACCAGCCGTCGAACGCGATGTGGTGCACGGTGATCACCAGCAGGTGCCGGTCCGGCGCGGTGCTGAGCACCAGCACGCGGATGACCGGGCCCTCGCCCAGCGCGAACGGCGTGCGCACCTCCGCCTCGGCGTGCGCCAGCGCCTCGTCGTCGCCGGCCACCTCGCGGTGCGCCACCGGCACGTGCGCGTCGGCCAGTACCACCTGCACCGGCTCGCCGTCGCGGCTGCCGAAGCGGCTGCGCAGCACCTCGTGCCGGCTCACCACGTGG
This sequence comes from Pseudonocardiaceae bacterium, assembly GCA_036402215.1. GTDB lineage: Bacteria > Actinomycetota > Actinomycetes > Mycobacteriales > Pseudonocardiaceae > DASXTS01. The sequence continues at coordinate 1,487 of DASWTI010000356.1, read as the reverse complement.
GCGATCGCGCGCTCCAGCGCCGCCGTGTCCACCGGGCCGTCCACCCGGAACGCCGAGCCCACGTTGTAGGTCGGGGTGCCCGGCAGCCACTGCTCGAAGAACCACACCTGGCGCTGGGCGAAGGAGAGCGGCGCGCTCGTCGTGCCGCGGGCGCGCAGCGGCACGGCGTCACCGGTCCCCGCCGCGCCGGAGCCTTCCATGGCGAGGAGCGCGTCGAGCGCCTCGTCGAATCCGGCGCCGTTCGTGGCGACATCGTCGAACCAGCCGGCCTGATCACTCATCACGGCAACCGCGCCTTTCAGTGCGCTCGGACAAAAAGGGCCTCGACCGAGGCTAGGCGCGAACGGTGATCGGTGGCCCGAGCCGCTGGAATGGAATAACGCTCGCCGATCGGCGGAACCGCCCCCGTCGTCCGTCGCAACGCCGGACCCGTTCTCAGGGCGGGGTCGCCGGCGGCGCCGAGGGCCTACGGTGGAGCGCGTGACGGTCGAGCAGGCATGGCTCTGCTACCCCGCGCCGCGACCGCGGGCGGTGGTGCGGCTGCTGTGCTTCCCGTACGCGGGCGCCCCGGCCGACGTGTTCTCCGCGCTCGCCTACCGGCTGCCCGGGCACATCGAGGTGGCCGCCGTGTGCCCGCCGGGCCGCGCCGGGCGTCCCGGCGAACCCGCACCCCGGTCGGTGCCCGAGCTGGTGGCCGGCCTGGTCCCCTCGCTCCCCGCGCACATGCACGGCCCGTACCGGCGCGCCGCCTTCTACGGGCAGGGCCTCGGCGCCCAGGTCGCCTTCGAGACCGCCCGTGAGCTGCGGCGGCGCGCGCTGCCCGGCCCGTCACGCCTGCTGGTCGCCGGCTGCCGGGCGCCGTCCTGGCCGCCGGTCGAGCACGCCGTGCCGGACCACCTGTTCGCCGCCAGCATCCTGGCGCTCACCCGGCGCGGCTCGGTGCGCACCGACGACCGCGGGCTGCTCGCCGACCTCACCGCGCAGAGCACCTACCGCTACCGGCCCGGCCGGCGGCTGTCCGTGCCGGTCCACGCCTTCCACGCCAACCACGACCTGTCGACGGACTTCGACCAGCTCTCGGCCTGGGCGGAGCACACCGAACGGGCGTTCAGCCTCACCAGGATCGACGCCGACCATTCCTTCCTGCGCACCCACCTGCCGTTCCTCACGCAGGCGATGGCGGCGACGCTGACCTGATCCCAGGCCAATTCACCCGCGGCCGTCCTCCCATTGCCGGGGTCCTCGCCGGAACGCGCCCGTCATTCGACCTTCGTCCGTGCTCCGTCCGTGGTTCGCCCGAATTCGCGGTGCGTCCGAATGCGCCCGCGGTCCCGGACGGCACGGCGGGCGCATCGGCGGATCAGGTCGTGGCGCGGCGGCGGTCGTCGGTGCCCTGGACGACGGCGAAGCGGGCGGCGAGCACGACCGCGCGGGCGTCGTCCAGGGCGGCGTGCAGCTGGGGTTCGTGCCGGGCGCCGGGGTCCAGG
>DASWTI010000355.1:0-10698 GCA_036402215.1 Pseudonocardiaceae bacterium | reverse complement strand
GGCGCGGTGGGGACGGCGCGGTGGGGACGGCGCGGTGAGGGCGGCGCGAGCCAGGACGGCGAGCCAGGACGGCGCGGCTCACCTGCCGCCTCCGCCCCGCCCGGCGGCCGCGCGGGGCGGCCCGGCCGCCGGGCGACCGCCACCGTTGACCGTCCGCCGGTGTCGTTCGCCGGTGGCGTTCGCCTTGTCCGGCCGAGTCTTGTCCCGGAAGCCCGCCGGCGCGCCGCGCAGCTCCACGCGGTGCCTGCCCTTTGCCGGTCCGCACGACGGACATCACGGCCGCGGACGCCTGGGGCGAACGGACCGTCCGCTCCGCCGGGCGGGTGAAATGGTCCATCCGCCCCGGCTGTCGTGGGCGCCCGCGGCCTGACCCGGGCGTGAACCCCCGATCGAGGGTGTACTCAGAGCAGAGGGGCCCGGCCGGGGAGCACTGCCCACTCCGTCAGGGCGTCGGTCAGGCCGGCCACCAGGGGCAGGGTCGCGTACTCGTCGGCGTCCACCCAGCGGACCGCCGAGGCGTCGTCGCCGGGGGACGGCGGCGGAGAGCCGGGTGCCACCACGCAGCGGTAGTCGTGGATCTCGAACATCTTCCCGCCCGGGGCCTCGCGGAGCACGGTGCCGACGAGCGGTCCGACGTCGACCGCGAGGGACGTCTCCTCGGCGAGCTCACGGCGCAGGGCCTGCGCGTCGGACTCGCCGGGTTCGACGCGGCCTCCCGGCAGCGACCAGCGGCCGCGGCCCGGCTCCGTCGCTCTGCGTACCAGCAGCAACCGGCCTTGATCGTCGTGCAAGACGGCACCGACACACCGAACGAGTCGTTCCGGGTCACCAGTCACAACACAGAACGTAGTGATCCGTGGAGGGCGTTGCGCCGTACCGGCCGATGTGACGCTGTACTCTGCCGCACAGTCGGTCATATGAGGTACAAACGGTGCTGACACGTCAGCACGTACGGGACGGGGTTGGTCACGGTGAGTCCAGGAGTCAAGAAGATACTCGGCCTGGTCGGGGCCGTTCTTCTTGTTTACTTCGTGATTTCGGACCCGCGCGGGTCGAGTCAACTGGTCCAGGACATCCTCGGTCTGCTCCAGGACGGAGCCGAGTCGCTGGTCACCTTCCTCCGGTCGCTGTTCGCCTGAGCCGGCGTCAGCGCTACTGAAGACAGGGGTCCGGCATGCCGATGCTCGCCCCCCGGGACCCGGACGAGTACCTGCTGTCCTCGGAACAGCGGGTCATCAGGCTCCGGCGTCACTGGGCCGTCGTGCTGCCCTACCTGGCGCAGACACTGCTCATCCTGATCCTGGTGTTCACGCTGTCCTTCCTGCTGGACGGCGCGGGCACCTACATCTGGCTGATCCAGAACATCCTCTGGTACGTCGGGTTGTTCGCGTTGCTCCGATTCACGTTCCACCTGGTGGAATGGTGGGTCGAGCGCATCGTGGTGACGGACAAGCGGTTCATGCTGACCACCGGCATCTTCACCACCAAGGTGCTGATGATGCCGGTCAGCAAGATCACCGACCTGACGTACGAGCGCAGCATCCTCGGCCGGATGCTCGGCTACGGCACGATGATCCTGGAATCCGCAGGTCAGATCCAGGCGCTGAACCGCATCGAGTTCCTGCCGCGGCCGGAGGAGGTCTTCGACGCCATCTCCGAGCTGGCGTTCGGCGACAAGGGCAAGCCCGCCCTCTCGGCCCTCAAGGCACCACCCCGCAAGCGCCGCCGCCGCTGAGCGGCACCCGCACGCACGTCACCGGCCCCGCCGCCCCCGCGACGGGGCCGGTCGGCGTGCGGGACCAGGTGACCGGGCCCGCGGCGCGGTGTGCCGACGGTGGCACGGTGTACGCCCCGCGCCGGATGGCGGTGGCCCGGCGCGGGAGTGCGGCCGGGCACTGGCCGGAGTGAGCCGCGGGGCCGCCGGGCACACTGTGGGGGTGCGCATCGACCTGCACGCCCATTCGTCCGTGTCCGACGGCACCGAGCGGCCGGCGGCGGTGGTGGACGCCGCGGTGGCGGCGGGGCTGGACGTCGTGGCGCTCACCGACCATGACACGACGGCGGGGTGGGACGAGGCGCTGGCGGCGGCCGAGGGACGGCCGATCCGGGTGATCCCGGGGGCCGAGCTGTCCACGGCGGCCACCGACGCCTCGGGGCGGCCCCGGTCGGTGCACCTGCTGGCCTACCTGTTCGACCCGGACACCCCGGCGCTGGTGGCCGAGCAGACGCGGCTGCGCGAGGAACGGCGGCGCCGGCTGCGGCGCATGGTGCGGCTGATGGCCGACGACGGGCTGCCGGTGGACGAGGAGTCGGTGTTCGGCGGCCTGGACGCGGACGCGCCGGCGGGGCGGCCGCACCTGGCCCGCGCCCTGGTACGCGCCGGGGTGGTGCGCAGCGTGGACGAGGCGTTCGCCTCCTACCTGCGCGACGGCGGCCCGTACCACCTGCGGCGCGCCGACACCCCGCTGGTGGACGCGGTACGCATGATCACCGCGGCCGGCGGCGTCACCGTGCTGGCGCACCCGCTCGCCGGGCGCCGGGGCCCCGCGGTGCCGGACTCGACGATCGCCGAGCTCGCCGCCATCGGCCTGTCCGGCGTGGAGGTCGACCACCCGGAGCACGACCGCGCGGCCCGCTCCCGGCTGCGTTTCCTGGCCGCCGAGCTGGGCCTGGTGGCCACCGGCGGCAGCGACTACCACGGCACCAACAAGACGATCGCGCTCGGCGCGGAGAGCACCGAGCGCGACGCGTTCGAGGAACTGCTGTCCCGCGTCCCCCGGCCCCTCCCGCTGCCGAGCGCGGGCGGGACCGGGGGACGGACCGGGACTACGGGAACGTCAGGCTGAACTTGTCGATGAAGCCGGTGTCGGTCGTGTAGACGTCGCGCACCCGCAGCCGCCACGTGCCGTTGGCCACCTCGGCGGAGGCGTTCACGGTGTAGGTGGCGATCACGTTGTCCGCGCTGTCCGAGGACGACGAGTTCTTCAGCCGGTACAGCGAGCCGTCCGGCGCCACCAGGTCGATCACCAGGTCACCGCGGTAGGTGTGCTTGATGTCCACGCCCACCTGCAGGTTGGCCGGCGCGTTGCCGGTCTGCCCGCTCACCGCGATGGTGCTCTCGATGTTGGTGTTGTTGTCCGGGATGTTGATGTTCGTGGCGTTCTCGTAGTAGCCGGGCGGCGGGGGCGGCGGCGTGCCGCCACAGGTCTCGCCGATGATCCGGTACACGCAGTCCGAGTACTCCAGCAGCCGCAGCACGGCCTCCCGGTTACGGCTGGTCTCGCGGGAGATCACCTCGTCCGGCGGGTAGAAGCCGCCGCCGGTGGCGCCCCGCGGGTACATCTCGAAGGTGTAGGCGGCGATGCGGTGCCGGCCCCACAGCCAGTCGTCGATGGAACCGTCGGTGATGTACAGGTCGGAGGCCTGCTCCGGCGTGTAACCGTTGGTGCTGGCCATGTTCCGGCCCAGGGTCTGGAACATGTTGGCGTCCCGGGCGTCCAGGCCGGGGGCGGTGTCGTTGTACGTGTAGCCGAACGGCCACAGCACGAGCTCGCTGTAGGTGTGGAAGTCGATGCCGGTCTTGATCTGCTGCACGCCGCCGACCACGCGGCTGTTCACGAAGTTCGACACGTTGCGCACCTCGGGGCTGGAGGCCGCCGCCGGGCCGCGGTACGTCTCGCTGCTGGTGCTGCCCGAGGAACCGCCGCAGCAGCCCCACTGGTAGTCCCAGTTCCGGTTGAGGTCGGTGCCGACGTACGACGAGCCGGTGTTCGGCTGCCGGTTCTTGCGCCACGACCGGTACGAGCCGGCCGCGATGTCGAACTCGCCGCCGTCCGGGTTGAGGTCCGGGATGATCCAGATCTCGCGCGAGTTCACCAGGCTGGTGATCCTGCTGTCCGAGCCGTAGCTGTCGGTGAACAGGTTCATCATGTAGATGGCCATCTCGACCGTGAGGTGCTCACGGGCGTGCTGGTGGTGCGTGAACAGCACCTCGGGCTCGGCCTCGTCGGTGCCGACGTTGTCCGAGATCTTGATCGCGTGCATGGTCCGGCCCTCGTGCGAGGTGCCGATCGACCGGACGCTGGCCAGCGTCGGGTGGTCGGCGACGGTCCGGTTGATCACCGCGACCATCTCCGAGTAGTTGTGGTACAGGGAGTCGGCGGGCGGGAAGTCGTTGACCCCGGCGTCACCCTCGTGCTCGTGGGTGTGCGCGGGCCCGGCCTGGACCTGGTAGCCGAGCTTCTTGATCTGTGCCACCTCGTCGGGGGTGGCGGTGATGCTCAGCTCCCCGTGCTCCAGGTGGTTGAGCGCGGCGCCGGTGCCGGCGATGGCCGAGCGCTCGACGGCCGTGCGCACGTCGAGCACGACGTACTCGCCGGACGCGGAGTCGGTCCGCTGCGGCGGATCGGCGTTGCCGCTCATGGGCAGGAGCACCGCGAGGCCGATGGCCCCGAGGGCGATGGAAGGACGACGTAACCTCACCCGGATACCTCCTGTTTCAGGCAGCGCCGTGCAGGGTGGACGGCGCGAAGGCGGGCGTCGGACACGGGGCGCGAAGGCAGGGGCACGCCCCGTCATCCTTCTGTGACTGAAGCGCCCGCCGCGAGTCGGTGTCAATAGGCACTTGGTCGGGGACTCCGCGTGACCGCGGAGCCGGAGCCGGAGGTGTCCGTGTCGGTGCGGGGCACTACCGTTTCACGCGTGGGAATGGTGCAGGGTGAGCTCGACCTGGGTGGGCTGCCCAAGCGCCTCGTCCGGGTGACGCCGGCGAAGCTGGGCACGTGGTCGGACTGCCCTCGGCGGTACCGGATGGCCTACCTGGACCGGCCGACGCCGCCGCGCGGTGGGCCCTGGGCGCACAACACGATCGGGGCAGCCGTGCACAACGCGCTGCGCGCCCTGTTCGACCTGCCGTCCCACCGCCGCACGCCGGACGCGGCGGCCGGGCTGGTCGGCACGCACTGGAAGACCGACGGCTTCCGCGACGCCGCCCAGGCCGCCGAGTACCGGGCCCGCGCGCAGGGCTGGGCCGCGGACTACGTGGCCGCCACCGACGTCTCCGCCGACCCGGTGGGCCTGGAGCGCTGGGTGTCCACCCCGACGCGGCGCATCGTCGCCGAGGGCCGCGTGGACCGCGTCGACGAGCGCGACGGCGAGCTCGTGGTCGTCGACTACAAGACCGGGCGCTCGGTGCTCACCGTGGACGACGCCCGCGGGTCGCAGGCGCTCGCGCTGTACGCGCTGGCCACGGCGCGCACGCTGCGCCGGGAGTGCCGCCGCGTCGAGCTGCACCACCTGCCGAGCGGCCAGGTGCTCGCCTGGGAGCACACCGCGGAGTCGCTGGACCGCCACCTGACGCGCGCCGAGGAAGCCGCCGACGACCTGGCCCTCACCAGCGACACGCTCGCCGCGGGCGGCGACGCCGAGGTGCTGTTCCCGCCGCGCACCGGCCGGCACTGCTCGTGGTGCGACTTCCGCCGGCACTGCCCGGACGGCCGCGCCGCCGCGCCCGACCTCGACCCCTGGGCGTTGCTCGCGCCATGAAGGACCACGACGAGGACCTCGACGGGTCGGAGGACGAGACCCGGCCGCTGCGGCGGGCGCAGCGCACCGCGGCCTACCCGGCCTACGAGCGGTACGCCGACGCCCCGGTGGCGCTGCGCTTCGTGCGCACCCTGGCTGGCTCGGTGACGGTCGGCATGGTGCTGCTGGCCATGATCGTGGTGGCCGCCGCGCTGCTGTCCGGCGACCGCCCCGGCCCGGGCTACGGCGCGGTCACCGGCCACGTCGTGGTGGCGGTGGTCGTGGTGGCCCTGCAACGCAGCGCGGACCGGCGGTCCGGCGCGGCGAGCGTCGCCGCGGCGTTCGGGGTGCTGGCGGTCGCCGCGCTCACCCTGTGGATCTGGTGGTGGAGCTGAGCCACCCGGCCAGCCGGGGCAGCAGCACGTCGAGCAGGGCCGCTGGGTTCTCCACGTTGGGGGAGTGCGCCGCGCCCTCCACCAGCGCGAACGGTACGCCCAGCCGCTCGGCCATGTCCCGCTGCGTGGCCACCGGCCAGGCGTCGTCGCCGGCCCCGCACGCCACGAACGCCGGAACCGCGCGCGCCGCCAGCGCGGCCCGCAACTCGTCCACCCGGTCCGGCTCGGTGCGCAGCCCGGTCGCCATGCCCAGCAGCCCCGCCTCGGCGCTCGCCAGGAAGCGGGCCCGCAGGAACTCCACGAGCGCCGGGGGCCGTGCCGGGCCGCCCGCCTCCAGGGCGTCGCGCAGCGTCTGCAACGCGGCCACGCCCTGCCGGCGCAGCACCGGTTCCCCGGCGTCCAGGGCGGCCCGGCGGCGGCCCTCGGCCGGCAGCGCCGCCGGCCCCGAGCACAGCAGCACCAGCCCGGCGATCTCGGCCCCGGCCAGCACGGCCGCGCGGCTCACCAGCCCGCCGTAGGAGTGCCCGAGCAGCACCACGGGCGCGGGACCGAGGTGCGCCACCACGTCGGTGACGGCCGCGCCGAGGCGCTCCGGCAGGTACTCCCGCTCGTCGTCCGGCCCTGGCGACTCGTACTGCCCCGGCAGGTCCACCGCGACGGCGGTCAGCCTGGCCGCGGCGATCGGGTCCAGCAGCGGGGCGAAGTCCTCCTTGGACCCGGTGTAGCCCGGGACGAGCAGCACGGTCGCGGCCGGCTCGGCGGCGGGCCGGGCGACCAGCGCGGCCAGCGGCCCGTGGCCGCTGGGCAGCCAGGTCCGCTCGGCGGCGTGCGGGCTGAGCGCGGACGCCGGGGCCCAGGTACTCGTCATCGGTTCAGCGTCGCGCACCCCGCTAGTGCACCACTGGGGGCGGCTACCTGGCGGCGTTGCCGCCACAGATCACCACGGCGACCCGCTCGCCGGGGTCCGGCCGGTAGCCGCCGGTGCGCAGCGCGGCGAGCGCGGCCCCGGCCGCCGGCTCCACGGCCAGCCGCAGCTCCCGCCACAGCGCGGCGCGTGCCTCCGCGATCGCCTCGTCCGTCACCAGCAGCGAGCTGACGTCCCGCAGCAGGGCGACCGGCACCGCGCCGACGCGGCGGGCGCCGAGCGCGTCCACCGCCACCCCGGACACGTCCACGTCCACCGGCTCACCGGCCGCCAGCGCGGCGTGCAGCGTCGGGCAGTTCCGCGGCTCCACGCACACCACCCGGGCGCGCCCGGCCAGCCCGGCCACCAGGCCGCCGGCCAGCCCACCGCCACCCACCGCGACCAGCACGGTGTCCACGTCCGGCAGCTCCAGCGCGAGGGTCCCCTGGCCGGCCACCACCATCGGGTCGTCGTAGGCGTGCAGGTACGGCAGGCCGGCCGCGGTGGCGTGCGCGTGCGCCTCGGCCGCCGCCTCCGCGTACACCGTGCCCACCGGGCGGACCTCGGCGCCCAGCGCGTGCAGTCCGTCGAGCTTGGTGGCCGGCGTGGTCGTCGGCACGTACACCTCGGCCGGGATGCCGAGGGCGCGCGCCGCCGTCGCCACGGCGAGCCCGTGGTTGCCGCCGGACGCGGTGACCACGCGCTCCGGCCGGGTGCGCAGCAGCACGTGGAACGCGCCGCGTGCCTTGAACGAGCCGGAGCGCTGCAGGTGTTCGAGCTTGAGCACGAGCGGGGCGGCAGCCAGGTCGCCGGCCGCGACCTCGATCGTCGGGGTGCGCCGGACGTGGCCCGCGACCAGCGCCGCGGCGGCCTCGACATCGCTGAGGTGGACGAGCATCCGTCCAGCCTGCCAGGGGTGTGGTTCGTCACGACGATGGCCGGTCACGGGGCGCCCCCGTGGCACCATCGGCGAATGGCGCGCGAGTTCTCCACCGTCGGCGTGGTCGGTCTGGGCACCATGGGCTCCGGGATCGCGGAGGTGTTCGCCCGCAGCGGTCTCGACGTGATCGCCGTCGAGGTCGACGAGGACGGCGTGATCCGCGGCCGGGGCCACCTGGAGCACTCCACGGACCGCGCGGTGGCCCGCGGCAAGCTCGACGAGGACGGCCGCGACGCGCTCCTCGGCCGCATCCGGTTCACCACCGACTTGGCCGACCTGGCCGGCGTGGACCTCGTGGTGGAGGCGGTGCCGGAGCGCCTGGAGCTCAAGGCCAGGGTGTTCGCCGAGCTGGACCGCATCTGCCGGCCCGACGTGATCATGGCCTCGAACACGTCGAGCCTCTCGGTCACCGAGCTGTCCGTGCAGACCGGGCGGCCCGGCAAGGTCGTGGGCATGCACTTCTTCAACCCGGCCGCGGTGATGCGGCTGGTCGAGGTGGTGCGCACCGTGGTCACCGAGCCGGAGGTCGCCGAGGACGTCACGGCGCTCGCCGAGAAGCTCGGCAAGTCGCCCGTGGTGATCGGCGACCGGGCCGGCTTCATCGCCAACGCGCTGCTCTTCGGCTACCTGAACCACGCGGTGGCCATGTACGAGAACTCCTACGCCAGCCGCGAGGACCTGGACGCCGCCATGCGGTACGGCTGCGGCTACCCGATGGGCCCGCTGGCGCTGCTCGACCTGATCGGGCTGGACACCGCGTACGAGATCCTGGAGACCATGTACCGGCAGTCGCGCGACCGGCTGCACGCCCCGTCGCCGCTGCTCAAGCAGATGGTCACCGCCGGCCTGCTCGGCCGCAAGTCCGGCCGCGGCTTCTACACGTACGCGGCGCCGGACTCGCCGCAGGTGGTGCCGGACGCGCTCACCCCGGCGGACACCGGTGGCGGCGAGGGGGCGCGCGTGGTGCGCCGCGTCGGCGTGGTCGGCACCGGCACCATGGCGAGCGGCATCGCCGAGGTGTTCGCCCGCTCCGGGTACGACGTCGTGGTGCGCGGCCGCGGCGAGGACCGGGTGGCCGCCGCCGTCGACAAGGTCCGCCGCTCGTTCGACCGCGCGGTGCTCAAGGGCCGGCTCACCGAGGCCGAACGCGACGCCGCGTTGGCCCGCCTCACGCCGACCACGAGCTTCGACGCGCTCGCCGACTGCGACCTCGTGGTGGAGGCCGTCGCCGAGAACCTGGCGCTCAAGCACACGGTGTTCGAGGCGCTGGACGAGGTGTGCAAGCAGGGCGCCGTCCTCGCCACCACCACGTCCTCGCTGCCGGTCGTGGAGTGCGCCGCGGTCACCTCGCGGCCGGGCGACGTGGTGGGCCTGCACTTCTTCAACCCCGCCCCGGTGATGAAGCTGGTGGAGGTGGTGAGCACCATCGGCACCGCGCCGGACGTGGCGGCCACCGCGCACGCGGTGTGCGCGGCCGTCGGCAAGCACCCGGTGCACTGCGCGGACCGCGCCGGGTTCATCGTGAACGCGCTGCTCTTCCCGTACCTCAACGACGCCGTGAAGATGCTGCAGGCGCACTACGCCACGGTGGACGACATCGACAACGCCATGAAGGTCGGCTGCGGGCTGCCGATGGGGCCGTTCGAGCTGCTCGACGTGGTCGGCCTCGACGTCTCGCTGGCCATCCAGCGCACGCTGTACCAGGAGTTCCGCGAGTCCGGGTACGCGCCCGCGCCCCTGCTGGAGCAGCTCGTCACCGCCGGGCGGCTCGGCCGCAAGACCGGCAAGGGCTTCCGCGACTACACGTAGCCGGGCGGCCGGCACCGGCTCCGGCGCACGCCGCGGTGTGCGGCAGGATCGCCGCCATGCTCGTGACGGCCTCGACGGTGCTCCGCGTGCTCGCCCGGCTCACCCCGACCGGCCGGACGGGCGAGGACGTCGTGGACCTGCGTGCCACCGCGTCCGGCGCGGTCTGGCTGGGTCACGACAGCCTCTGGTCGGCGGCGTCCGCGCGGCGTGGCCAGGAACCCGCTGCCTCGCCCGGGCAGGACTTCACGGCGCTGCCGGGGCCGCTGCGGCTGCGGAACACCCGCGCGGTGGCCCGGCTGGCGGCGATCGACGAGCTGTACCGCGACGACCGGCGGCTGCGCGCGGGCTGGACCGTGCTCACCGGCCAGGCCGGTTCCGGCCCGGACGCCACCCGGGTGTGCACGCCGCTGGTCTCCTGGCCGGTGCGGCTGCGCACCGTCCCCGGCGGTGGCGTCGAGCTGGAGGTCGCGGGCGACCTGGAGACCACCCGGCTGGTCGCCGACCGGGAGCGGGCGGACGCGCTCGCCGAGGGTGTCCGGTTCGGTGGCGGCGAGCTGGCCGACGACTCGGAGATGACCACGCTGCCGGTGCTGTCCGCCTGGATCCGCGAGGTGGCCGCCGCGGCCGGGCACCCCGAGGTGACCGTCGAGCCGCCCGGGGTGAACCCGCTGACCCGGCGGACGCCCGGCCTGGCCGCCGTCGCGGGGCTGGTGCTGTACGTCGGCCGGGTGCCGAACCCGGTGAGCGCGCAGGAGACGCTGCGGGCCTGGTCGCGGCGCGAGGACCTCGACCGCACCGCGCTCGCCGCCCTCTACACCACCCCGGAGCACGCGGACACGGTCCCGGAGCACGCCACGGCCGTGCGCGCACCGGAGGCCGGGTCGCCGCCACCGGACGCCGCGGCGGACGTCGTCGGCCCGCTGCCGTTGTCGGCGGCGCAGCGCGGGGTGGTGCTGGCGGCGCGCACCGCTCCGGTCACCGCGGTGTCCGGGCCGCCGGGCTGCGGCAAGACGCACACCCTGGTGGCGCTCGCGCTGGACGCCGTGGCCCGCGGCGACTCGGTGCTGCTGGCCACCCGCAGCCGGCACGCCGCCGAGGTGATCGGCGACATGCTGCGCCGTGCCGAC
>DASWTI010000354.1:0-1832 GCA_036402215.1 Pseudonocardiaceae bacterium | reverse complement strand
CCCCTGCGCCGCGGCGGGGGAGCTGCCCGGGGCCGCGCTGCCGGACGCCGGTGAGGCCGAGCCGTTCGGGCTGCACGAGTGCTCCTGGCGGGCCGACAGCGGGGCCGAGCTGGAGCTCGAGTTCGCGCTGCGGCCGGACCCGGCGAGCGGCGACGGCGAGCCGGTGGACCTCGGCGGTGGCGTCACCGGCCGCCGGGCGGCGCGCTCCGACGTGTTCCCGGCCTGCGAGGTGTCCTGGTTGCACCGCCCCGGGGCGGACCCCGGCGGCGTCGGCGAGGTGGTCGCGATCGAGGTCCGCGACGTCGGCCGCACCGGCCTGGACGCGTGCGGCCTGGCCGTCGGGGCAGCCACCGGGCTGCGTCCCGAGCTGCCCACCGGCTGAGGCCGATTCTGCTCGCGGGGCTTCGTACGGTCGGCCCTATCCACCAAACGTGATCAAACGGACACTGAGGGTGACTCCATCCCTGCTACAAGGAGGCACCTTTCATGCACGGTCGAATGCTGATCCGCATGCTGACCGCCGTACTGGGGCTGCTGCTCCCGCTGGCCCTCACCCAGGCCACCGCGAGCGCCGCCCCGCCCGCGACCCCGGACGCCGACCCCGGCATCCAGGTCCGCACCGTGTACTACGACGCCAGCCAGGCCGGCCAGTGGGTCCAGACCGTCCACAGCGCAGCCGCCATCTGGAACAGCCGCGTCACCAACGTCCGCCTGGTCTCCGGCTCGCCGGCCACCATCCGCGTCTACACCGACAGCGGCTGGCCGCGCGCCTACGTCCAGGGCCTGGGTCGCGGCTACTGGTACATGGGCATGCAGGCCGTCAACCAGGGCTACTACCCGCTGCGCATCGCGACGCACGAGTTCGGCCACCTGCTCGGCCTGCCGGACCGCCGCACCGGCCTCTGCTCGGACCTGATGTCCGGCAGCAGCGCCCCGGTCTCCTGCACCAACGCCTACCCGAGCGCCGCCGAGGCCTACCAGGTGAACCTCAACTTCGCCGGCATGCTGTCGGTGCCGGCCGGCGTGTACGCCGAGACCGGCTGATCCGTCCCACCACCCGCGTCGGCGCGCATCGGACACCCCGGTGCGCGCCGTCGCGGCGCCGGGGGTTCACTACCCGGGTGCGCGGGCAGGAATACCGGGACGTGGCGCTGGACGCCGCGCGGTGGGTGCTGGGGGCGACGGTGCCGGTGGCCGGCGGCCGCGCCCTGCTCGCCGGCGACGAGCCGGAGGACAACCTCTACAACGGTGGCGCCGGGCTGCTCGCCCTGGCCGCCGAGGCCGCCCTGGACGGCGTCCGGCTGCCGGTGGACGAGGTGCGCGACCGGGTGGCGGCCCGCGCGGCCGGGCCGGACGACGACGGCCTGCACCGGGGCGTCGCGGGCTACGGTGCCGGGCTGCTCGGCTACGCCGAGGCGACCGGCGATCCGGTGGCCAGGGCCGGGGTGGCCGCGGCGGTGGCCCGGCTCTCGGACACCTGGACCGGCGACGGCTGGCCGCCCCCGGCGGTGTACGCGGGCCGCGGGGTCTACCTCGACGTCATCTCCGGCGCGGCCGGCATGGTGCTCTTCCTGGTCCGGGCCGGCACCCCGGCGGCGCTCGCGCTCGCCGAGCGGGCCGCCGACCTGCTCGTCCGGTACGCCGACCGCACCGACGCGGGGCTGGACTGGGCCATGGTCCCCGGCCACGCGGTGCGAATGCCCGGCTTCTCGCACGGCACGGCCGGCTGCGCCACCGCGGTGGCGCTCGCCGGCCACGTCCTGGGCCGCGCCGACCTGCTGGCCGCGGCCCGCGCCGGCGCCGACCCCCTGTGCTCGCTCGCCCGGCCCGGC
>DASWTI010000353.1:0-6785 GCA_036402215.1 Pseudonocardiaceae bacterium | reverse complement strand
GACGCCCGGCGCGGTCACGGGCGCGGCGCGCCCACCGCCCGCCGGGGCTGACCGACCCCACCCGGGCCGCGCGAGCCTGTTCCCACTGGGTGGATGGACCGTGTGCCCCGCACAGCGGGGTAAACGGTCCATCCGCCCACGCGCCGGCATGCGCGACGCCCGGAGGACACCCTCAAGAGCCGGGCGGCGTCAGCGTGTGCGGCCGGCCTGCGCGGCGGCGACCACGGCGTTGGTGATGGCGGCGACGTCCGCGTCGTTCGTGATGTACGGCGGCATGGTGTAGACGAGGTCGCGGAACGGCCGCAGCCAGACCCCGTGCGCGACGGCGGCGCGGGTGGCGGCGGCCACGTCCACCGGACGCTCCAGTTGCACCACGCCGATGGCGCCGAGCACCCGCACGTCCAGCACCCCGGGCAACGACCGCGCCGGGGCCAGGCCGGCCCGCAGCCCGGACTCGATGCGCATCACCTCGCGCTGCCAGTCCTGCGCGAGGAGCAGGTCCACCGAGGCCCGGGCGACGGCGCAGGCGAGCGGGTTGGCCATGAACGTCGGCCCGTGCGCGAGCACCGGCGTATCGCCGCGGCCGATGGTGCGGGCGACCTCCGGCGTGCACAGCGTGGCCGCCAGCGACAGGTAACCGCCGGTGAGCGCCTTGCCCAGGCACATGACATCGGGGGTCACCCCGGCGTGGTCTGCCGCGAACAGCGCGCCGGTGCGCCCGAAACCGGTGGCGATCTCGTCGAAGATCAGCAGCACGTCGTGCTGGTCGGCCAGCGCGCGCAGCCCGCGCAGGTAACCGGGCGCGTGGAAGCGCATGCCGCCGGCCCCCTGCACCACCGGCTCCACGATCACCGCGGCCAGCTCGTGGGCGTGCCGGTCGAAGAGCTTGGCGAGCTGCTCGGCGTACGAGGCGTCGCCGCTGGCGTCGAAGCCGTCCGGCGGGGCGTCCGCGAACACCTGCTGGGGCAGCACGTCGCCCCACAGCGAGTGCATGCCGCCGTCCGGGTCGCACACGCTCATCGCCTGGAAGGTGTCGCCGTGGTAGCCGCCGCGCCAGGTGAGCAGCCGGTGCTTCTCCGGGCGGCCACGGGCCCGCCAGTACTGCAGGCACATCTTGATCGCGACCTCGACCGAGACCGAGCCGGAGTCGGAGAAGAACACGTGCTCCAGGCCGGCCGGCGCGATGTCCACCAGCCGCCCGGCCAGCCGCGCCGCCGGCTCGTGGGTGAGACCGCCGAACATGACGTGGCTCATCCGGCCGAGCTGGTAGCGCAGCGCGGAGTCGAGCGACGGGTGCCGGTAGCCGTGGATGGCCGCCCACCAGGACGACATGCCGTCGATGAGCTCGGTGCGGTCGGACATCTTCAGCCGGACCCCGGAGGCGGACTCCACCAGCAGCGGCCGCTGGTCGGACGGCATGGCCGAATAGGGATGCCAGACGTGGGCGAGGTCCAGCGCCAGGATTTCCTGCGGGGTCACAGCCGCAGGACACTATCGCCCTTCTCCGGCGAGGTGGTAGCTGGCTCTGCCTCACCCGGCCGAGGGTTACCCGATCGGCGGAGCGCGGACCGTCAGCCGAGGCAGCCGGGGCCCAGCAGGGCCTTGAGGTCGCCCATCAGCGCGGGGGTGGCGGTGACCCGCAGCCCGTCGTCCAGCTTGAGGACGTGCCGCCGGGCGCCGTTGACCAGGGACAGCTGCACCTCGGTGGTGCCCGGGTGGGCGCCGAGCACGTCGCGCAGCCGCGAGACGAGCGGCGGGGTGCAGCGCGCCGTCGGCATGATCACCCGCACCGGCTGGGCGGTGCCGGCCGCGGCCAGGTCCGGCACCACGAGGTCGTTGGCGATGAGCGAGATCCGGTCGTCGCGCTTGGCCACCCGGGCCTTCACCAGGACGATGGCGTCCTCGGCGACGCTCATCCCGATGACCGAGTAGGTCTTGGGGAAGAACAGCACCTCGATGCCGCCGCTGAGGTCCTCGAGCTGGCCGGAGGCCCAGGGCTCGCCGTTGCGGTTCACCCGCCGGGTGACCGAGGCGAGGATGCCGCCGACGGTCACCTGGGCACCGTCCGGCAGGGTTCCCTCCAGGATGGTCGGGATCGCGGTGTCGGCCTGCGCGGCGAGGACCTGCTCGACGCCGTGCAGCGGGTGCCCGGAGACGTAGAGGCCGAGCATCTCCCGCTCCAGCGCGAGCCGGTGCTTGGGGTCCCATTCCTCGTCGGGGACCTTGACGTCGAACACCCCGGTGAAGTCGGTGCCGCCCCCGCCGCCCATGTCGCCGAACAGGTCGAACTGGCCGATGGCCTCGGCGCGCTTGGACTCCATGACGCCGTCGATGGCCTCGGCGTGCACCGTGTGCAGGCCCTTGCGGGGGTGCCCGAGCGAGTCGAACGCCCCGGCCTTGATCAGCGACTCCACGACCTTCTTGTTGCAGGCCACGGCATCGACCTTGCGCAGGAAGTCGGAGAAGTCGGTGAACGCGCCCTTCTCGTTGCGCGCCTCGACGATCGCGTCCACCACGTTGGCGCCCACGTTGCGGATGGCGCCCAGGCCGAAGCGGATGTCGTCGCCGACCGGGGCGAAGTTGCGCACCGAGGAGTTCACGTCCGGCGGCAGCACGGTGATCCGCATCTTGCGGCACTCCGCCAGGTAGACGGCGGCCTTGTCCTTGTCGTCGCGCACCGACGTGAGGAGCGCGGCCATGTACTCGGCGGGGTAGTTCGCCTTGAGGTAGCCGGTCCAGTAGGAGACGAGCCCGTAGCCAGCGGTGTGCGCGCGGTTGAACGCGTAGTCGGAGAACGGGACCAGGATGTCCCACAGGGTCTTGATCGCCGCGTCGGAGTAGCCGTTGGCCTTCATGCCGTCGCGGAACGGCACGAACTCCGCGTCCAGGATCTCCTTCTTCTTCTTACCCATCGCGCGGCGGAGCAGATCGGCCTTGCCGAGCGTGTAGCCGGCCAGCTTCTGCGCGATCGCCATGACCTGTTCCTGGTAGACGATCAGGCCGAACGTCTCGCCCAGGATGTCCGCGAGCGGTTCCTCCAGCTCAGGGTGGATGGCGGTGATGGGCTCGCGGTCGTTCTTGCGGTCGGCGTAGGAGGTGTGCGCGTTCGCGCCCATCGGGCCGGGGCGGTAGAGCGCCAGCACGGCGGAGATGTCCTCGAACGTGGTGGGCTCCATGCGGCGCAGCAGGTCGCGCATCGGGCCGCCGTCGAGCTGGAAGACGCCCAGCGTGTCGCCGCGGGCCAGCAGCTTGTAGCACTCGGCGTCGTCGAGGTCGAGCTCCTCGAGCGTGTCGATCTCGGTGCCGTCGGTGTTGCGCAGCTTCTTGCCGTTGCTGGTGATGTTGGTGAGCGCGTCGTCGATGACCGTGAGGTTGCGCAGCCCCAGGAAGTCCATCTTGAGCAGCCCGATGTCCTCGCAGGCGCCCATGTCCCACTGCGTGATCACCGCGCCGTCGGCCTCGCGCCGCCAGATCGGCAGGACGTCGATGAGCGGCTCCGCGGAGAGGATCACGCCCGCGGCGTGCACGCCGGCCTGGCGCTTGAGGCCCTCAAGGTCGCGCGCGGTGTCGATGATCTCCTTGACCTGGGTGTCCTGCTCGTAGAGGGCACGGACCTCGGCGGCCTCGGCGTAGCGCTTGTGCGCCGGGTCGAAGATGCCGGCGAGCGGGATGTCCTTGCCCATCACGGCGGGCGGCATCGCCTTGGAGATGCGGTCGGCGATCGAGTAGCCGGGCTGGCCGTGCAGCACGCGCGCCGAGTCCTTGATCGCGGCCTTCGCCTTGATCGTGGAGTAGGTGACGATCTGCGCGACCCGCTCCTCGCCGTACTTCTCGGTGGCGTAGCGGATCATGTCGCCGCGCCGGCGCTCGTCGAAGTCGATGTCGATGTCGGGCATCGAGACGCGGTCCGGGTTCAGGAACCGCTCGAAGATCAGCTTGTGCTGGATGGGGTCCAGCTCGGTGATGCGCAACGCCCAGGCGATGAGGCAGCCGGCCGCCGAGCCACGGCCGGGGCCGACCCGGATGCCGTTCTCCCTGGCGTGCCGGATGAGGTCCTCGACGACCAGGAAGTAGCCGGGGTAGCCCATCTGGCAGATGACGTCGAGCTCGAAGTCGGCCTGCCTGCGGTGCTGCTCGGGGACGACGCCGCCGCGGTCGCGGAACCGGAAGCGCAGGCCCTCGTCGACGCGCTTGCGCAGCCACGTCTCCTCGGTCTCGCCCTCCGGCACCTCGAACTGCGGCATCAGCTTGCGCGGCTCGAACACCGCGGCGTAGCTGCCGATGCGCTCGGCGACCAGCAGGGTGTTGTCGCACGCCTCGGGCAGCTCGTGCTGGTCGCCCCAGAGGGCGCGCATCTCCTCGGCGGTCTTGACGTAGAAGCCGGAGCCGTCGAACTTGAAGCGCTTGGGGTCGGCCAGCGTGCTCGCGGTCTGGACGCACAGCAGCACGTCGTGGCCGTGCGCGTCCTCCTTGTGCGTGTAGTGCAGGTCGTTGGTGGCGAGCGGGCGGAGGCCGAACTCCTTGCGGATCTCCATCAGGCCCGGCATGTACCGCGCCTCGACGTCGATGCCGTGGTCCATGACCTCGGCGAACAGGTTGTCCCGGCCGAGGATGTCGATCAGCTCACCGGCGATGTGCCGGGCGCCGGCCATGTCGCCGGAGCGGATGCGGGTGGGGATCTCGCCGCCGGGGCAGCCGGTGGTACCGATGATGCCCTTGCTGTGCCGGGCGAGCAGCTCACGGTCGATGCGCGGCTTGCGGTAGAAGCCCTCCAGGCTCGCGTAGGAGGCGAGCCGGAACAGGTTGTGCAGGCCGGTCGCGTCCTCGGCGAACAGCGTCATGTGCGTGTACGCGCCGCCGCCGGAGACGTCGTCGTCGTTGCTCGCGTTCTCCGCGCGCGACCAGCTGACCTTCTTCTTGATGTGCCGCGAGTCCGGCGCGACGTACGCCTCCAGGCCGATGATCGGCTTGACGCCCGCGGCCTTCGCCTTGTTGTAGAACTCGTAGGCGCCGTACAGGTAGCCGTGGTCGGTCATCGCCACCGCGGGCATGCCCTGCCGCGCCACCTCGTCGAACAACCCGGTCAGGCGGGCCGCCCCGTCGAGCATGGAGTACTCGGTGTGCACGTGCAGGTGGACGAAGGAGTCGCCGGACACCAGTACGGACCTCCCTCAGCGTTGATCATGGGGCACCGCGACGTGCCACCGTCCCGGCGCGATCGCGGCGGGCGTCCCGGGAGCCTATCCCGGCTCCCCGACCGGACCGGACCGACTCTCCGGATCCCGGCACCGATCTTCGGCCGCCGTCGCCGGCGGACGGGCCGGCTGATGCGGCCGGCGGCGCCGGGGACGAGAGTGGTCGTCGTGCACGAGCCTGATCCGCGCCGGTGGCGAGCGTTGTGGGCGACCCAGCTCGCCGGATTCATGAGCCTGCTGGACGTCAGCATCGTCACCGTGGCGCTGCCGTCCATGCAGCGCGGCGTCGGCGCGTCGGCCGCCGAGATCCAGTGGGTGGTGTCCGGGTACGCGCTGGCCTTCGGGCTGGTGCTGGTGGGCGCCGGGCGGCTCGGCGACGCGCTCGGGCGGCGGCGGATGTTCCTGGTGTCGCTGGCGGCCTTCGTGCTGACCAGCGCGCTGTGCGGGATGGCGCCGACGGCGGAGCTGCTGGTGCTGGGCCGGCTGGCGCAGGGCATCGCCGCGGGGTTCCTGGGGCCGCAGAACTCCGGGCTCATCCAGGACCTGTTCCGCGGGCCGGAGCGGGCGCGGGCGTTCGGCGTGTTCGGCGCGACGGTGGGGCTGTCGACCGCGGTGGGGCCGATCGTGGGCGGGGTGATCCTGGCGCTGGCCGGCGAGGAGCACGGCTGGCGGTGGGTGTTCCTGGTGAACGTGCCGATCGGGCTGGTCGCGCTGGTGGTGGCGAGCCGGGTGCTGCCGGCGTCCCCGGCCGTGGACGGGCGGGTGTCGCGGCGGCTGGACCCGGTGGGCGCGCTGCTGCTGGGCGCCGGCGTGCTGTGCGTGCTGCTGCCGGTGGTGTCGGCCGAGGACGGCGGCGTGGCGCGGCTGTGGTGGCTGTTCCCGCTGGCGGTGCTGGTGCTGGCCGGGTTCGCCCGCTGGGAGCTGCGCTGGGCGCGGCGCGGGCGGGAACCGCTGCTGGACCCGGTGCTGGTCACCGGCACGCCGGGGTACAAGACGGGCGCGCTGGTGGGGCTCACGTACTTCGTCGGGTTCAGCGGCATCTGGCTGGCGTTCGCGCTGTTCTTCCAGCTCGGGCTGGGGTACACGCCGCTGGAGTCCGGGCTCGCGGTGACGCCGTTCGCGATCGGCTCGGCGGTGGCGGCGGGCCTCGCCGGTCGGGTACGGCCCGGCCTGGCGCGGCCGCTCACCTCGGCCGGGCTGGTGGCCGTGGTGCTGGGCCTCGGGGCGACGGCGCTCGTGCTGCTGGCCGTGCCGTCGCACCTGGCCGGGTGGGCGGTGGCGGCGCCACTGCTGGTGGCGGGGCTGGGCGGCGGCGCGGTGATCTCACCGAACATCAACCTGTCGCTGGAGGCGGTGCCGGTGCGGATGGCCGGGGCGGCGGCCGGTGCCCTGCAGACCGGGCAGCGGATCGGCTCGGCGGTCGGCACCGCGGTGCTGGCCGCGGTGTTCTACGGCGTGCTGGGCTCGGGCGGCGGACACCGGCACGCGATCGCCGTGGCGCTCGGTACCGCCTGCGTGTTCGTGCTGGTGGCGCTGGCGGTGTCGCTCGTGGAGCTGCGCGCCCGGCGCCGCCGCGACGGCGCGGCCGCC
>DASWTI010000352.1:0-2763 GCA_036402215.1 Pseudonocardiaceae bacterium | reverse complement strand
CCCGCGGCGGCCGGCGCGGCCGAGCGCCTCGCCACCCGGTTGGGCCTCGACGTGCCAGCCACCCTGGCCCTGGCCGGCCGGGTGCTGCGGCACCGCCTCACCAGCGGCACCGGCGCGCGGCCCGGCGGCGAGGAGCCCGACGGCATCGACCCGGACCGTGGACCGGCGGTACAGCCAGCGGACGACGGCACCGCGGTGGTCGGCGCGGAGAACGGCCGGACGGTCGTGCGGCTGCACCTCGGGACCCGGTCCGCGGTCCGGGTGTGCGCGCGCGACGCCGGGGGTCACCTGGAGCGGCTGCTCGTGGCCTTCGCCGCCGACCCGGCGCGGCCCGTCCGCGAGCCGGACCTGCTCACCGACGCCGAACGCACGCTCGTGGTGGAGCGCTTCAACGCCACCACGCGGCCGTACCCGCGCGACCGCGGCATCCCCGCGCTGTTCGCCGAGCAGGTCGCCGCCGGACCCGGCCGCGTGGCCGTCGTGGACCGTGGCACCCCGGTGACCTACCGCGAGCTGGACCGGCGGTCGGCACGTCTCGCCGCCGTCCTGCGCGACCACGGCGTCCGGCCGGGGGACATCGTGGGCCTGCTGCTCCCCCGCGGCGCGGACGCCGTCGCCGCGACCGTCGCGATCCTGCGCGCGGGCGCGGCGTACCTGCCGCTGGACCCCGGGCACCCCGCCGGGCGCACCGCCTTCCTCATCGCCGACAGCGGCGCCACCGTCGTGCTCACCGACGCGCCGCACGCCCCCGCCCTGCCGCCCGGCGTCCGGGCCGTGCTCGTCACGGACCCCGCCCAGGCGCCCGGCCGCGACGCCGACCCCGACGCCGCCGACACCGAGGTCCGGCCGGCGGACCTGGCGTACGTCATGTACACCTCGGGCACCACCGGCCGGCCGAAGGGCGTGCGCGTCACCCATCGCAACGTGGTGCGGCTCGTCCGCGGCGCCGGCTACGTGGACCTCACGCCGGACACGTGCGTGCTGGCCACCGGCGCGCCGACGTTCGACGCGAGCACGTTCGAGACGTGGGGGCCGCTGCTCAACGGCGGCCGGCTCTGCCTGGTGGACGACGACGTGGTGCTCGACGCGGCCCGGCTCGGCGCCGCTCTCGCCGAGCACGCCGTCACCACGCTGTGGCTCACCGCGCCGCTGTTCGCGCGGCTCACCGACCGCGATCCAACGATCCTGCGGCCGCTGCGCACCCTGCTGACCGGCGGGGACGTGGTGTCGCCGGCTCACGTGGCGACGGCGCTCGCGGCGAACCCCGGGCTGCGCGTGGTGAACGGGTACGGGCCGACCGAGAACACCACGTTCTCCACGGCCCATCCGGTGCCGGCCGGTCACCCCGGGCCGATCCCCATCGGCCGGCCGATCACCAACTCCACCGCGTACGTGGTGGACCCGGACGGGCGTCCGCAACCGGTGGGGGTGCCGGGTGAGCTGTGGGTCGGCGGCGACGGCGTGGCGGACGGCTACCTGGGCCGCGACGACCTGACGGCCCGCGCCTTCCTGGCCGACCCGTTCCGCCCGGGCGGCCGCGTGTACCGGACGGGCGACGTCGCGCGGTGGCGGCCGGACGGGACGCTCGACTTCCTGGGGCGGATCGACCACCAGGTGAAGATCCGGGGCTTCCGAGTGGAGCTCGGGGAGATCGAGGCGCGGCTGCGCTCGCACCCGGACGTCACGGACGCCGCGGTGGCCGTGCACACCAGGGAGAGCACCGGCGACAGGTACCTGTGCGGCTACGTGACCTCCGAGTGGGAGGTGGACATCCGCGAGCTGCGCGGCCACCTCGCGACCGCGCTGCCCACCCACCTGATGCCCTCGTACCTGGTGCAGCTCGACGCGCTTCCGTTGAACCGCAACGGAAAGCTCGACCGGGCCGCGCTGCCGGAGCCGACCGCGGACCTGGTGGTGGGCACCGGCGGGGAGTACCTGGCGCCCGGCGACGAAGTGGAGCGGCGGCTGGTGGCGCTCTGGGAACGGGTGCTGGGCGTCGCCCCGATCGGCGTCACGGACGACTTCTACGAGCTGGGCGCGGACTCGCTCACCGCGACCAGGCTAGCCGCCGAGGTCGGCGCGGAGTTCGGCGTGGAGTGCCCGGTGCGGGCCGTGCTGACCGAGCCGACGGTGCGGCGGCTGGCCGGGCTGGTGCGGGCCGCCACGCCGGCCGCCACGCACGGCATCCCGCCGGCCCCGGCCGGCGCGCGGCACCCGCTCACCCCGCAGCAGCGGCGGCTGCTGGTGGAGCAGACCAAGGATCCGTCGACCACGCAGTACAACGTGCCGATCGAGCTGGAGCTCACCGAACCGGTGGACCCGGTGCGGCTCGCGGCCGCGTTCGACGCCGTGGTGGCACGGCACGAGGCGCTGCGGACCGAGCTGGTGAACGACCCCGCCGGGCCGTACCAGCGGGTGCGGGGGACGGTGGCGCCGGTGCTGCGGCACGGCGCGTACCCCGGGCCGCCGGTGGCGGAGTTCGTGCGGCCGTTCGACCTGGCGGACGGTCCGCTGCTGCGTGCCGGGCTGTACACCGGCGGACCGGGCGGACGGTCGCGGCTGCTGCTCGACGTGCACCACGCGATCGCCGACGGGAGGTCGCTGGGGGTGCTGTTCGACGAGGTGCGTGCGGTGTACGACGGCGCCGCGCTGCCCCCGGTGGCGGTGAGCTACCCGGCGTACGCGCACTGGCTGACGCACGGCGACGGCGCGACCGCCGCCGCGGCCCAGGCGGCGTACTGGGACGAGGTGTTCGCCGATGCC
>DASWTI010000351.1:0-7170 GCA_036402215.1 Pseudonocardiaceae bacterium | reverse complement strand
GCCCTCGTCGGCGGCGGCCCGGGCGACCCCGAGCTCATCACGGTGCGCGGCCGCCGACTGCTGGCGCGCGCCGACGTCGTGGTGGCCGACCGGCTCGCGCCGCGCGAGCTGCTCGCCGAGCTGGGCCCGCACGTCGAGGTCGTGGACGCCGCGAAGCTGCCGTACGGGCGGGCCGCCAGCCAGGAGGCGATCAACGAGCTGCTGGTGGAGCGGGCGCGCGCCGGGCACTTCGTGGTGCGGCTCAAGGGCGGCGACCCGTTCGTCTTCGGGCGCGGCTTCGAGGAGCTCCAGGCGTGCGCCGAGGCCGGCGTCCCGGTCACCGTGGTGCCCGGGGTGACCAGCGCGTTCGCCGTGCCCGCCGCCGCCGGGGTGCCGGTGACCCACCGCGGCGTGGCGCACGAGGTGGTGGTGGCGTCCGGTCACCTGCCGCCCGGCCACCCGGACAGCCTGCTCGACTGGCCGGCGCTGGCCCGGCTGCGCGGCACCCTGGTGCTGCTCATGGCCGTGCAACGGGTGGGCGTGTTCGCCGACGTGCTGCGGGCCAACGGCCGCGCCCCGGACACCCCGGTCACCGTGGTCGCCGACGGCACCCGGCCGACCGCGCGCACGGTCCGCACCACGCTCGCCGGCGTGGCCGCCGCGGTGGCGGCCGAGGGGATCCGCCCGCCGGCGATCGTGGTGATCGGCCCGGTCGCCGGGCTGGACGGATCCCCGCCGCCACCGTCAGGGCCGTAGCCGCGCCTCGGCCAGCAGCAGCTCCAGCAGCGGCTCCGGGTCGGCCAGCTCCGGCGGCAACCCGCGCGCGGCGAACCAGGTGCTCATCACCGTGACGTCGCGCCGCAGGAAGCCGACGCCGTTCGGGTTGGCCACCACGTCCACCACCTGCGGCAGGTCGATCAGCACGAGCCGCCCGTCGTGCACCAGGGCGTTGTACGGCGACAGGTCGCCGTGCGCCAGGCCCTCGCCGGCCAGCGCCACGAGCGTCCCGGTGAGCTGCTGCCACAGGTCGCGCAGCTCGGCCGGCCCCGGTCGCAGCCCGGCCAGCCGCGGCGCCGCCGTCAGGTCCGGGCCGCCGACGAACTCCATCAACAGCTCGGTGCCCGCGAGCTGCACCGGGTACGGCACGTCCACGCCCGCCGACCACAGCCGGGCGAGCGCCTCGAACTCCGCGACCGCCCACTGCGCGGCGATCACGTCACGGCCGAACGTGCTGCGCCGGGCCACCGCGCGCTGCTCCCGCGAGCGCCGTACGCGGCGTCCCTCCAGGTAACCGCCGTCGCGGTGGAACAGCCGGTGGCGGCTGCCGCGGTAGCGCTTGGCCGCCATCACCGTCTCCCGGCCACCGGCGGGCAGCCGCCGCAGCACCAGGTGGACGTCGGCCTCCTTGCCGGTCTTCAGCACGCCAAGCTCGACGTCCACCGCGGCGTCCTCGGTGATCACCCAGCCAGGGCGGGGTTCGGGCCCGTGGATGGCGCCGTCCCAGGTGGACCGGCGCTGGCCATCGGGCAACTCGGGGTCGTCCGGCTCGGCCAGCAGCGGCGTGGCGAGCGCGCGCCGCTTGTCGGCGAACCGCCGCTGGGAGCGGTCGGCCGGGTCGTCGTCGAATCGGGCACGTCGGCGCCGCCCGGCCCGCTCGGGGCGCACGGCACGGGTCACGCGAACCGGGTCGTCATCGTGGTCACGCACGGTCTTCGGGTCTCCTCGGAAACGACCCGCCGGCCGGGTGCCGGTGCGGCTGATCGTCAGCCGGCGGGGAAGGGGGCGGACGGCGCACATGCCGACCGCGGGGCGTTGACGGACATGACGGGCCTCCCTTCCTGACCACCGGCGCGCTCCGGCGCGCACGTGGGCCGCCCATGCTCCCCGCCGCCCTCGGCCCCACGCAACCGATTAACCACCGGGCTCCCGTAGCCCCTCACCGCCGCCTCACCGCGGCTCCCGGCGGCACTTGACCATCGGGCTCCCCCGGCGGCGCTCGACCACCGGCTCCCTGTTGCCCACCGCTCGCTTCCCGCCACGGGGCCGCACAACCGATTACCAGCCATGGGCTCCGCCGTAGTTTTCGCCGCCGCCTCCCCAGGCCCCGTCGGCGCTCGGCCACCGGTTCCCGCGGACGCAGCCGGTGCTCCACCGGCTCCCGCGGACGCGTCGCCGCTGCTCCACCGGCGCCCGCCCGGCCCGCCGCCGTCGCCGGGCGCGAAAACCGCGCGACGGCGGGCGCGGTGGGACGTACCGTGCCGTTCCGTGCGTACTCAGGACACCCTCGCCGGGTTGAGCTGGCGGGCCATCACCCGCGACGACGCCGCGGCGTGGGCCACGCTGCTGGCGGACGCCGAGCGGGTCGACCGCACCGGCGAGCACTACTCCGCGGAGGACCTGCTCGAGGAACTGGACGACCCGGGCCTCGACGCCGCGCGGGACACGCTGGCCGCGTTCGCCGAGGACGGCGCGATGGTCGCCTACGGCCTGGTCCGCAGCTCCGGCACCGTCGCCGAGGCCGACCGGCTGCACGTCGAGTGCTGCGTGCACCCCGGGCACCGCCGCCGCGGGCTCGGCCGCGAGGTGTTCCGCCGCGCCTGCGAGCGTGCCCGCGAGGTGCACGAGGCCCGCCGGCTCGACGTCCCCGGCGTGGTGCTGACCCGGCTGCACGACGGCAACCCCGGCGCCGCCGCGGTGGCCGTCGAGGCCGGGCTCGCGCCGCTGCGCTTCTGGTACGACATGCAGCGCGACCTGGACGGTGGTCCGCCGGTCGTCCCCGCGCCGGTCGCCGACGGCGTGCGCCTGGCGCCCTTCGAGGCCGCGCGCGACGAGGCCACCCGGCACGCCCACAACGAGGCGTTCGCCGCGCACTGGGGCAGCGTCGCCCGCGACGAGACGTCCTGGAAGCAGTGGTTCACCGGCTCCCGCTCGTTCCGCGCCGAGGTCTCGCTCCTCGCGCTCGACGGCGACGAGATCGCCGGCTACCTGCTCGGCTACGAGTACGAGGCGGATGTGGCCGCCACCGGGGTCCGCGAGGCCTGGGTCGGCCAGATCGGCGTCCGGCCGGCCTGGCGCGGCCGCGGCATCGGCGCCGCGCTGCTCACCCACGGCCTCGCCGGGTTCGCCGCCGCCGGCTACCAGCGGGTCGCGCTCGGCGTCGACACCGGCAACGTGACCACCGCGCTGCGCCTCTACGAGGGCGCCGGCTTCACCGTCACCGAGCGCTGGACCAGCTACGGCCGACCGCTGTAGGACCGCGCCCCGTCCCCACGGGCGCGGTCCCCACCGGCCGCGCGCTCAGCCCTGCTGCGCGATGCAGAACTCGTTGCCCTCCGGGTCGTGCAGCACGGTCCACGCGAAGCTCGGCTCCACGTGCTCGCCCACCACGGTGGCGCCGAGCGCCACGAGCCGCTCCGCCTCCGCGGCGCGGTCGTCGGACAGCATGTCCAGGTGCACCCGGTTCTTGCCCTGCTTGGGCTCGGGCACCTGCTGCAGCCCCACCGCGACCCCACCGGCCGCCGGCGGGCGCAGGATCACGTAGCCGCCGTAGTCCTGCAGCACCTCGGTGCCCAGGGCCTCGGTCCAGAAGCGGGCCAGCTTCGACGCGTCCGAGCAGTCGATCGTCACCATCGAGAAGGTCATCGTCATACCGCGGACGCTAACCGCGAGGTCCGACAGTTCCGTGGCCCGCACTAGGCTCGCGCCACACACCGCAAGCGAGGAGTACCCCACGTGATCACCAGGATGTCGTCGTTGTTCCTGCGCACCCTGCGCGAGGACCCGGCGGACGCCGAGGTGCCCAGCCACCGGCTGCTGGTGCGCGCCGGCTACGTCCGCCGCGTCGGACCGGGCATCTTCTCCTGGCTCCCGCTGGGCTACCGCGTGCTGCGCAACGTGGAGCGCGTGGTGCGCGAGGAGATGGACGCCATGGGCTCGCAGGAGGTGCACTTCCCCGCGCTCATCCCGCGCGAGCCCTACGAGGCCACCGGCCGCTGGACCGAGTACGGCGACGGCATCTTCCGGCTCAAGGACCGCAAGCGCGCCGACTACCTGCTCGGGCCCACCCACGAGGAGCTCTTCACCCTCATGGTCAAGGGGGAGTACAGCTCGTACAAGGACTACCCCCTGGCGCTGTACCAGATCCAGACCAAGTACCGGGACGAGGCGCGGCCCCGCGCCGGCATCCTGCGCGGCCGCGAGTTCGTCATGAAGGACTCGTACTCCTTCGACATCGACGACGAGGGGATGAAGCGTTCCTACGAGCAGCACCGCGACGCCTACATCCGCATCTTCGACCGGCTCGGCCTGCGCTACGTCATCGTGTCCGCGATGTCCGGGGCCATGGGCGGCTCCGCCTCCGAGGAGTTCCTGGCCGAGAGCGAGATCGGCGAGGACACCTTCGTGCGCTGCCCGGAGTCCGGCTACGCGGCCAACGTCGAGGCCGTCACCACCCCCGCGCCGCCGGCGCGGCCCGTCGAGGGCCTGCCCGCGGCCGAGGTGCTGGACACCCCGGACACGCCGACCATCCAGACGCTCGTCGACCACCTCAACGGCCGTGACCTGGGGCGGACGTTCACCGCGGCCGACACGCTGAAGAACGTCCTGCTGAAGACCCGCGCCCCCGGCACCGCCGAGTGGACGCTGCTCGCCGTCGGTGTGCCCGGCGACCGCGAGGTCGACCCCAAGCGCCTGGAGGCCTCGCTCGCGCCGCTCGAGGTGGCCCTGCTGGACGACGCCGACTTCGCGGCGAACCCGTTCCTGGCCAAGGGGTACATCGGCCCAGGGGCGCTCGCCGCGAACGGGGTGCGCTACCTCGTGGACCCCCGGGTGGTCACCGGCACCTCGTGGGTGACCGGCGCCGACCGGTCCGGCCACCACGTGGTGAACCTGGTGTGCGGCCGGGACTTCACCCCGGACGGCACCATCGAGGCCGCCGAGGTGCGGGAGGGCGACCTCTCGCCGGACGGTGCCGGCCGGCTGGTCACCGCGCGCGGCATCGAGATCGGCCACGTGTTCCAGCTCGGTCGCAAGTACGCCGACGCCTTCCAGCTCGACGCGCTCGGCCCGGACAGCCGCCCGGTCCGCATCACCATGGGCTCCTACGGCATCGGCGTCTCGCGCGCGGTCGCCGCGATCGCCGAGCAGCACCATGACGACCGCGGCCTGATCTGGCCACGCGAGGTGGCGCCGGCCGACGTGCACGTGGTGATCGCCGGCAAGGACCAGTCGGTGCGCGACGGCGGCGAGCGGCTGGCGGCCGACCTGGACGCGGCCGGGGTGCGGGTGCTGCTGGACGACCGCACCGCCTCACCCGGCGTCAAGTTCGCCGACGCCGAGCTGGTGGGGGTGCCCACCATCGTGGTGGTCGGCCGCGGCCTGGCCAACGGCGTGGTCGAGGTCAAGGACCGCCGCAGCGGCGAGCGCGTCGAGGTCCCCGTCACCGAGGCCGTCGACCACCTGACCCGGCTGTGCCGTTGAGCGCGGCCGGCGTCGTGGCGGTGTCGTCGGCCGGGTGGCCCGGCGCTGGCCCGGTGGTGACGTGCCGCTGAGCGAGCGGCTGCTCGTCATCGCCGGGCAGGCCCTGCCCGGGGTGCCGCTGGACGGTGCGCGGGTGACCGGCGGCGAGTTCCACGACGTGGTGCTGCTGCCCGGGGTCGCCGCGGTCCGGGTGGCCAGGAACGCGGCGGCCGC
This sequence comes from Pseudonocardiaceae bacterium, assembly GCA_036402215.1. Taxonomy (GTDB): domain Bacteria; phylum Actinomycetota; class Actinomycetes; order Mycobacteriales; family Pseudonocardiaceae; genus DASXTS01. The sequence continues at coordinate 1,500 of DASWTI010000351.1, read as the reverse complement.
CGCCACGCTGCCTCGCTCCGCCGCCCTGCTCGACCGCCTCGCGGACGTGCTGCCGTTCCCGGTGCCGCGCCCGCTCGGCCCCGTCACCGAGGCCGGTGGCACGTCGGCGCTCGCCGTGTCCTGGGTGGACGGCGCGCCGCACCCGCGTGGCACCGGCGACCCGGAGCGGCTGGGGGCGCTGCTGGCCGCCCTGGCCGCCGTCGACGTCGCGCCGCTGCGGCCCCTGCTCGGACCGCCGTACCTGCACCCCGGCTGCTGGACCGACGTCGTCGAGGACGGCGTGCTGCCGCTGCTCCCGGCCCGCTGGCACGCCGAGGTACGGCGGCGCACCGAGGCGGTGCTGGCGCTACCGCCGGTGCCGCCCTCGCTGGTGCACTGCGACCTGGTCGGCCCGAACGTGCACTGGCTGCCGTCCGGGGCGCTGGCCGGCGTGCTCGACTGGGACTTCGCCCAGGAGTTCGACCCGGCGCTGGACGCCGCGTGCCTCGGCCGCTGGCACGGGTGGGACGTGCTGCGCGCCGTGGTGGACGACGCCACGTGGCGTCGGGCCCGGATCTGGGCGGACTCCTTCGGTATCGAGCACGTGGGCTCGGCGCTCCTGAACGGCGAACCCCCGGCTGTGGTCGATCATCACGTCTCCGGCACGATCGAGTGGCTGGAGCGCACGTGTCATCCTTGACGCGCGCGAGGGGCTGAGCGGGGAGAGGGGGGCGAGGCGTGGACCGGTTGGTCGGCCGGCTGCTCTCCGAGCTGCACGCCGCGTTCCCGGTGAGCGTGTGCCCCGGCGACTGGGCCTGGACCACGACGCTCGCCGGTGGTCTCGTCGCGCTCTTCCCGGTGCTCGGCGCGATCATGGCGGCGATCGCCCGCCGCTGGACCGGCAACCGTTACGGCGTCGGCCCGGTGGTGCTGTTCGCGTTGATCGGCGCGACCACGACGGTGCTGCTGCCGTGGCTGGTGTTCGCCGGTTCCTCGCTGGTGTTCCGCGGCGCCCTGGACGGCCGGGCCGCGGCCGTCGGCCTGACCCGCGCCGACCTCGGCACGCTGCAGACCCAGCTGTGCTTCAACACCTCGCAGGTCGGCTACCTGGGTGGCTCGCGCTCGGTGCGCCAGGTACTGGGCGACGTGTCGGCCGGCTGGGGCGCGGTGTTCGCCGGGGCGGTGGCGCTGCTCGTGGTGCTGCCGCTGTTGTGCTGGTTGTTCGTGTACTTCCAGGCGAAGATCGCCTTCCGCCGCGGGCCGAAGTGGCCGGCGCGGCTGCTCTGGGTGCCGATGCTGCTGCTCATGCTGGCCACCGCGCCGCAGAGCGCGACCGTGACCGCACACCTGTGGCTCGGGTTCCTGCCGGTGGCGGTGGTCGGGATGATCGCCGTCGCCATGGTGGGCGCGCCGCGCTGGAGCACCCTCGAACGCCGCTCGGCCGAGGCCGGGGCGATCGAGGCCCGCTCCTCGTCGCCGCCCGCGCTGCCGCCCGCGCCGCCCCGGGAGTCCCGCCCGGCG